>PKYI01000115.1 GCA_003133645.1 Acidobacteriota bacterium
GGCCGGAGGCCAGGCCGGCGTCCGCCAGCGCCTCGGCCGCGGCCGCCAGCGCAAACCGGCTCGCCCGGCTTGCGTGACGGAGGGCGCGCCTGTCGAGCGCCGGGAGGACGAGCCGGGCGTCGTCCACCTGAGCGGCGATCCGGGTCCGGAACCCCGCGGTGTCGAACAGCGTGACCGGTCCGATCCCGCTCTCGCCCGCCACCAGGCGCCGCCACGTCGTCTCCCGGTCCGGCCCCAGGGCGGTGACGAGCCCGATGCCGGTGATCCAGACCTCGTTCATGCGGCCGGAGTATAGCGGAGCGGAGCGCCGCGCCGGCGCTCACTTCGGTACCTTCTTGACGGCGGCGATTGGCCGACTATACTTACCGGTAGGTAATGGCCGGTCATCGGATCGGCCCTGATTTTTGCACGGAGGTCGGGATGGACGAGACTCGAAGCGTCCCCATGCACCACGAGGACAGCGCACGCGGCCGGCTGATGACCGCCGCCATCGGCCTCTTCGCCCGCAAGGGGTACTCGGCCACCACCGTCCGTGAGATCGTCGCCGCGGCGGGAGTGACCAAACCAGTCCTCTACTACCACTTCGGCAGCAAGGAAGGAATCTTCCTGACGATGATGGGGGAGGCGCTGGCCGAGTTCGAGGCCACGACGGCGGCTGCCATGACCGCCGTCGGGACGGCCGGGGAACGGATTGTGCGCTTCCTCGATGACACCTTCACCCTCATCCTCGAGCACCTCGACGTGATGCGGGTGCTCGACGCGGTGTACTACGGCCCCCCGCAGGGGGCGCCGTTCTTCGACTTCGAGGCGATCCACCAGCGGTTCATCGGGACGCTGACCACCCTGGTGCGGGACGGGATGGCGGTGGGGGAGTTCCGCCCCGGCGACCCCGAGGACGTAACGTGGGCGCTGGTGGGGCCGTTCGAGGTCGCGCGCGGGATGAGCCTGTGCCACCCCGAGATGGACTTCGGGCGCGCGCGCCTCGCCCGTCTCCTTCGCGTGGTGTTCGACGGCGTTGTGACCGGCTCGGCAAAGGAGTCTTCGCGATGAGAACGTTGATCACGGCGGCAACGGCAACCCTGATCCTGTCTCTGGCGACGTCCGGTTGCTCGAAGAGCAGCGACGGCGCGAAGGCACAAAGCGGCAAGCCCGCGGTGGCGGTGGACGTGGCGGCGGCGACGGCAGCCACCCTGGACCAGGCAATCGAGGTCGTCGGGACCCTGGAGCCCAAGTACTTCGCCGACGTGAAGTCGGAGTTCACGGCCGTCGTCACCGAGGTGTACGTGACGCAGTGGGTGCACGTGGACAAGGGCGCGCCGCTCGCGCGGCTCGATACTCGCGACGCGGACGCCGCGCACCGCGCGGCGGCCGCGATGGCGTTGCAGGCCGACGTGGCCGCGACGCGGGCCAGCCGCGAGCTCGAGCGCGCGGTGAAGCTCAAGGAGCACGGCCTCGTCACGCAGCAGAACCTCGACGACGCCCGCTCCGCGTCCGAGGCGGCGGCCGCCGCCGCGCAGGCGGCCACGGCGGAGCTGACGGCCGCCGAGACGCGGCGCGCCAAGGCGGTGATCCGGGCGCCGATGGCAGGGACCGTGGCGCTGCGGACGGTCAACGTCGGCGACCGGGTCGAGAACATGGGCAGTGGCGACCCGATGTTCCGCATCGTCGACAACCGCGTGCTCGACCTCACGGTGAGTGTGGCGTCGGCCCGCTCCGCCGCGGTCGAGGTCGGGCAGGTGGTCGACTTCACCGTCGACGCCTATCCGGGGAAGACGTTCTCCGGCCGCGTCTCGCACATCAACCCCGCGGCGGACGCCGCGAGCCGGACGGTCAGGTTGATGGTCGAAGTCCCGAACGAGGGCGGCGAGCTGCGCGGCGGCACGTTCGTCAAGGGGCGCATCCACACAGGTCAACGCACGGGCGTGCTGCAGATCCCGCGGGTCGCGCTGCTCTCGTGGGACGTGGAGCGTGGCACGGGCGAGGTGTTCGTCCTGAAGGGCGACATCGCCGAGCGCCGGACGATCAAGACCGGTGAGGCAACGGCGGAGCTCGTCGAGGTCGTCGAAGGGCTCGTCGCCGGGGACAAGGTCGTCACCCGCGGCGGGTTCAACCTCCGGCCCGGCGACAGGGTGCAGATCTCGGCGCCGCAGGGAGCGTAGGCCATGTTCCTCTCCAACCTCTCGATCAAGCGGCCCGTTCTCGCCACCGTGATGATCCTCGCGCTCGTGACGCTCGGCCTGTTCTCGTTCCGCCGGCTCGCGATCGACATGATGCCCGACGTGGAGATCCCGGTGCTGTCGATCACGACCGAGTTCCCCGGCGCGTCGCCGGAAACGGTGGAGCGCGAGGTCACCAAGCGCATCGAGGAGGCGGTCAACCCGATCTCCGGCGTCAAGCACGTGCAGTCGGTCTCGCGCGAGAGCCTCTCGAGCGTGATCGTCGAGTTCCAGCTCGAGGTCAAGATCAACGACGTCTCGCAGGAGGCGCGCGCCAAGATCAACGCCATCCGGCGCGAGCTGCCGGAGGGAATGAAGGAGCCGGTGATCCAGAAGTTCGACTTCAACGCGATGCCGATCATCTCGCTCGCGGTGCGCTCGAACATCCTCAACCCACGCGACCTGAGCACGCTCGCCGACCGCAAGATCAAGCGCCGGCTCGAGAGCATCGCGGGGGTCGCCAAGGCCAAGCTCGTCGGGTCCTCCAAACGCGAGGTTGCGGTGAACCTCGATCCGGCGCGCCTCGACGCTCTCGGCATGGGGGTGAACGAGGTGGTGGCCGGCCTGCAGTCGGAGAACGTCAACACACCGCTCGGACGCCTCAACCGCGGCGACACCGAGATGCCGCTGCGGGTGTCCGGGAAACCCGTAAACGTCGACGAGTACCCAGCGATGGTGATCGCCCACCGCGGCGTGCAGCCGATCACCCTCGGCGACATCGCTACGGTGGTGGACGGCGTCGAGGAGCAGCGCACGCTCGCCCTCATCAACGGCGAGCCGGCGGTCGCGCTCGACATCACCAAACAGACCAAGGCCAACACCGTCGAGGTCGTGGACGCCGTCAAGCGGGCGGTCGCGGAACTCGCGAACGAGCTGCCGACGGGCACCGAGATCCAGATCGTGAGGGACAGCTCGGTGTTCATCCGCGACTCCGTGAGGGACGTCCAAACCACCCTCGTGCTCGGCGGCCTTCTGACGATCGTGATCGTGTTCTGCTTCCTGAACTCGTGGCGCTCGACCGTGATCACCGGCCTGACGCTGCCGATCTCCGTGATCTCGTCGTTCATCGTCATGTACTTCCTAAACATGACGCTCAACACGCTGACGTTAATGGCCCTTTCTCTTGCGATCGGGCTCCTCATCGACGACGCGATCGTCGTGCGGGAAAACATCGTCCGCCATCTCGAGCACGGCGAGGACCATCTGGCGGCGGCCCGCAACGGCACCAGCGAAATCGGCCTCGCCGTAATCGCGACCTCGATGTCGATCATCGCTGTGTTCGTCCCGGTCGCGTTTATGAAGGGGATCATCGGGCGATTCTTCTTCCAGTTCGGCCTCACGGTGGCGTTCGCCGTGCTCGTGTCCCTGTTCGTTTCATTCACGCTCGACCCGATGCTGTCGTCGCGCTGGTACGACCCCGACATCGAGCGAAAAGGGGCCCGCAACTTCCTGCAGCGCTGGCTGGACGGTTTCAACGCCGCCTTCGAGCGCACCGCCGATCGCTACAAGCAGTTGGTCGGGTGGGCGCTCGATCACCGCGTCCTGGTAGTTGGAGCGGCGGCCCTGGCGTTCGTGGCCGGCCTCGGCGTGTTCGCCTTGCTGCAGAGCGAGTTCATGACGCCGATGGATCAGGGCGAGTTCGTGGTTCGCTTCAAGACAGCGCCGGGATCCTCGATCGTCGAGACGCGCGCCCGACTCGAGCAGGTGCTCAAGGCGCTCGCCGAGCGTAAGGAGGTGAAGTACACCTACGCCTCGATCGGCGCCGGCGACGCGGACACCGTCCGCGATGCGATGGTCTTCGTCAAGCTCGTCGACCGCAGCGAGCGCAAGACGGCACTGAAGCAGTTCCTCAGCGAGGAGCGCAAGCGCCTCGAGCGGATCCCCGGCATCGAGCTGTCGGTGCAGGAGGACCCGGACGCGTTCCAGAAGCCGCTGCAGATCGCCGTCCGCGGCGACGATATCCCGACGCTCAAGCGCTACGCCGGCGAGATCAAGAAGGAGCTGTACACGGTGCCCGGCATCGTGGACCTCGAGGCGTCGATGGAGCAGGACCTGCCGGAGTACCGCCTGCTGGTGGACCGGCAGCGCGCCGCCGCAACTGGCCTGGGGACCAACGACGTGGCGAACGCGGTGGGTGTTCTGGTCGGCGGCCAGGCGGTCTCCACCTACGAGGACGAGACCGGTGAAGCGGTCGACGTGCGCCTGCGCTTGCCGGCGAAGCTGCGTCAGGACGTGACCCAAGTCGGCGATCTTCGGATCTCGGTTCCCACTCAGGCCGGCACGGCGCTCGTGCCGCTCGCCGATCTCGTCACTTTCACGCGCGCGGTTTCGCCCGCGGAGATCAGCCGGCGCGACCTCGCCCGCCAGGTCGTGATCGATGCGAACCTCGACAACCTTCCGCTCGGCACGGCGGGCGAGAAGGCGATGAACGTCGCCGGCCGCGTCAAGCTGGCGCCCGGCTACAAGCTCGTCATGCAGGGCGACACCGAGATGATGGTGGAATCGTTCGGCTACATGGGCGAGGCGCTCGTCCTCGCGATCGTCTTCGTGTACCTGATCCTGGCGGCGCAGTTCGAATCGTTCATCGATCCTCTCGCAATCATGCTGTCGCTGCCGCTCGCGATCGTCGGAATGGCCGGGATGCTGTTCATCACGGGCGATACCATCAGCATCATGTCGCTCATCGGCCTCATCATGCTGATGGGACTGGTAACCAAGAACGCGATCCTGCTCGTGGACTTCACCAAGGTGCTGCGCGGTCGTGGCATGGAGCGGCGCGAGGCGTTGATCACGGCCGGCCGAACCCGACTGCGCCCGATCATGATGACCACCTCGGCGATGATCTTCGGCATGCTGCCGCTGTTCTTCGCCCTCGGCAAGGGCGCCGAGTTCCGCGCCCCGATGGCGCGCGCCGTGGTCGGCGGCCTCATCACCTCGACGCTGCTGACGCTGATCGTCGTGCCGGTCGTCTATTCGCTCCTGGACGACGTCGCTGCCTGGCTGCACCGCCGCTTGGCCGGCGCCGAGCCTAAGGCCGGCGGCACCGCCATCGCCGCCGCCGCGATCCTCGTGGTCGCGATCGCGGGTGCCCTCACCGCGTCCCCTGCGCTCGCGCAGGCCGGTGAGCCGATCCCGGCGCCGACGGGCGGTGTCCCCCCTGCCGGAGCCCGGAGCCCGGAGCCCGGAGCCCGGGTTCTCACGCTCGACGGGGCGCTGGCGATCGCGGCCGCCAAGAACTACGACGTCAGGAAGGCCGAGGAGTACCGCACGTACCTCCAGGCGCGCTACGTCCAGGAGCGGGCCGCGGCGTTCCCGCACCTGGCCCTGAACGCCGCTGCGATCCGCAACTACGACGCCAGCCAGCAGGACTTCTACAAGGGGTTCCCGCCGGAGTTCCAGGCCCTCATCGCGTTCCAGCAGGACGTCCGTTCGGCCTCGGTCTCGCTGAACCAGGCGCTGTTCACGTGGGGGCAGGTGGGCGCGGCGATCCGCGGCGCGAAGTGGGCACTCGCCACCGGGGACGACCAGCTGCGGCGCTTCCAGCAGGCGGTGCGGCGCGACGTCACGGCGGCGTTCTACGACGTGCTGCTCGCCAAGGAGTTCGTCGCGATCACGGCGCAGACGGTGGAGCAGCGCCAGCGCCACCTCGACGAGACCAGGAAACGGTACGCGTTCGGCACCGCGACCGACTACGACGTCCTCGCCGCCGAGGTCGCGCTCGCCAACGCCAGGCCCGACGCCATCAACGCGGCGGACCAGGTACGGACGGCGCGCCAACGCCTGGGGTTCCTCCTCGCCGAGGAGGGCGAGGTGGACGCCAGCGGGACGCTCGCGACCGAGGTCGCGCCGCCCCCGAGGTACGAGGATCTCCTGGCCGCGGCGCTCGCCCATCGCCCCGAGCTTGCCGAGAGCGAGCACATGCGGCGGGTACGGCTGGAGCTCGTGAAGATTAACGGCGCCGGCGATCGCCCCCGCCTCGACCTGCAGGCGGCGTACGGCGTCAAGGGTCTCACGATCATGGACCAGAACTCGCGCGGCAAGACGTGGAGCGCCGGCCTGGTCATGTCGTTCCCGTTCTTCGACGGGCTGAAGACCCGCGCCCAGGTCGCCCAGGCAAGAAGCGATCTCCGGACCAACGAGCTCGCCGAGGCGCAGCTGCGCGACAGCATCGCGCTCGAGGTGCGGGCAGCGGGGGACGCGGCGGCCAGGTCGGCCGAGATCGTGCGCGCGCTGGCAAGCACCGTCGCGCAGGCGGAGAAGCTGTTCGGCATGGCCGAGGTCGGGTACGAGTACGGCGTCAAGACCAAGCTCGAGGTGGACGACGCCCAGCTCAACCTCAGGAGCGCCAGGAGCAACCTCGCCAGCGCCGAGCGCGACTACCGGGTCGCGCTCACCAACCTCGAGTGGGTCGCGGGGACGCTGGGGGAGAGCCCCGCATCCTGAAGCGGCGCCGCCGGGGGCGCCGCCGATGGCGGACCATCTGCGTTGTCGGGCTGCGGCGGTTCGGATCCTCACGTAGCCTCCGGCTACGCTCCGGTCCGACCGCCTTGCCCTCCTAGCATCTGGCCCACTCTCGGCTGCGCGGCTACACGCCCCGAGTGGCGAGGTGCTGCCTATCGTTGAGCCTTTCGCCTTTGAGGGAGGGGCTTGATGCTGCGCGGCCTGCGGCCGGCGCAGCCGGCTCTGAGCACGGGCCACGTCAACCCCGCGCCGTCAAGGAAAGGCGGGGGCCGGCTTTGCGGGTCCTGCTGGCCGGTCCGTCTCAATTCCGGCGTCCCCGGATGAGGACACAATTGCGCCCACTGCGTTTCTCGAGATACCCGCAACCGGCGGCGAACCGGGCATGGGTCTTGCTTTGTGAGAGGTGACACCGGCCCGCGCCGGGGTGGGAAGGAAGGCAGGCAATGTCGATGAAGACGAGCACCTCGAGGCTGGCCATCGTGGTCGTCGCGGCGACACTGGCGATGGCGGCATCGCCGGCAGCGGCGCTGGTACTGCCGCCGCTGCCACCACTACCGCCGCTACTGCCGCTGTTGGCGGTACCGCGCCTCGCAACGCACTTGCTTGAGTCGTTGTTGCCGCCGCTCGTGGTCGCGCCGGGAACCTGGAGCGACGAGGGTTACTGCGGGCCCCAGGGTTACTACGGGCCCGGGGGTTACTACGGCCATCAGGGTTACTACCGGCCCGAGGGTTACTACGGTTCCCAGGGTTACTACGGTTCCCAGGGTTACTACGGTTCCCAGGGTTACTACGGTTCCCAGGGTTACTACGGCCACCAGGGCTACTACGGTTCCCAGCGCTACACCCGCCGCGAGGAGCGCGCACCGTACCCGGTTCGGTCGATGGTGCCGGCGCCGCGGGTCGCACCGCGAACGTGGAACGACCCCAGGTCCTACGGTTCCCAGCGTTACACCCGCCGCGAGGGGCGCGCACCGTACCCGGTTCGGTCGATGGTGCCGGCGCCGCGGGTCGCGCCGCGAACGTGGAACGACCCCAGGTCCTACGGTTCCCAGCGATCCACGCGCGGCCAGGAGCGCCGAATCGCTGGCCCGAGGGAGGTGCGCCCGCAAAGCCGGAACGGCGAGCGCCGTGGTCACGGCGAGTACCGCGACCGGCGGCGCTGACGGGTTGACCTCTCCTCTTTTCGCTGCACGGACGCACGTGTGAGTGAGCAGGGCCGGGAGTCGCCCGGCCCTGTGCGTTGAGGAACGGACTCTTGGTTCTATCGCCGCTTGCCGGTCGGGGCTGGGAAGAGGCCGGCACTCGGCCGGCGCGGCTCCCAGGGGGAGATCCACTTCGAGCGCGGGTCGCGGTCCTCGGCGGCGGTGACCTCGCGCTCCTCGGCGGGCGCCCACGGCTCGGCCTTCTTGCGGCCCTTCGCGTCGATCGCGTCGAGCTCGCGGTGGGCGATCTCGCGGATGTCCTTGCGCAACCCCTGCGCCGCGATCTCCTCGGTGAACTTCCGTCGCCCGTCCACGAGGTCCGCGACGTACGCCTCGACCTGCTCCTCGGAGTAGAAGTTCTTGGCGTCGTAAGCGCCCAGCTCGGTGCCCTCGGACTTGACCACGTACTCGGTGCCGAGGCGCCCCTTGGCGTACTCGTTGGTGCCGCGCAGGTCGCCGCGCTGCAGCGCCGCCATCAGGTCGATCGGCACGCGCGTCACCTTGCGCACCTGCGTCTTCTTGCCGGTCTCCCTATTGACGTCGATGATCTCGCCCACGCCGCCGGTGTTGTACTGGAAGAAGTGCACCTTGCCCGGGAAGCGGGTCACGAGGTCGGTGACGATGTCGTGGAACACGTTCACCTTGCGGCCCTGGGCGCCGATGATGAAGTCGTCCATGCCGACGATGCGCACGCTCTCGCCGGCCTTGGCCGGGACGGTGGCGAACGAGTGCGTGGACTCGCCCCACAGGTACGCCATCACGCCCTGCTCAGGGGTGAGGCGCTGCGCGAACGGCATGATCGTGCCGCGCCGCGTGATGAACGCGAACACGATCCCGTCCACCTCCTCGAGGTTGGCGGTGTTGATCGTGTCGGCGCAGATCGATTCCATCTTCCGGCCGCGCTTCACTTTCAGCTCGCGGCGATCGAGCACGCCGCGGCCGTTCTCGCCGAGGCGCTCGTCGAGGAAGTCGATCGTCCCCTTGGCGTCCACCATGACGTTCTCGAGCAGCGCCGAACTGTGGACGAGGGCGTTGTACATCGCCTCCTGCAGGTTCACGTTGACGTCGGTCTTGACGTAGAAACCGAGCTCGGTACCGTACGATGAGCCGTCGCGGCGCAGGAAGACGATGTCGTCCTGGCTCACCCAGGTCCCCTCGCCGGCGCCGGAGTCGAGCCCGAGCTGGTGGCAGCTCCAGGTGGACTTGCCCGTGGCCGTGAGGCCGAACATGAACACCGCATACGTCTTGAGCTTGCCGCTGGCGGCGTCGCGAGCGCGCACCAGCTTGCTGCCCGCGTGCAGGCCGAGCATCCCGCGCCCATCGGCGCGGAACATCCCCTGGCGGAGGAACCCCTTCTTGCACTCGCCGGTGTAGTCGGTGCCGAGCGCGATATTGATGTCGTGCTCGGGGATGGTGAGGACCTGCATGCGCAGCGGGTGCTCCTCGGGCACGTCGATCATGATGAACTCGGGGCCGGTCCGGGATTTCTTGACGTCGCCCATGGTCATCGCCCACTGGTAGGCGAGCCGGTAATGCTTCTTGTCTGCGACGCACACGTAGAGGTTGCAGACCGGGTTGAACTCCCGGTTGTCGCCCATCTGCCGGCGCACGTACACGAACGGCATCGTGCGCACGAGCTGCAGCACCTTGTGCAGTTGCTCGGGGGCCTTCTCGACGATGCCGAGCTGTTCGGTCGAGGGCCTGGGCAGCACGATCTCGGGGCCGTTGCCGAGGTACACCGTCTTGGCGGCGATGCGCGAGGACACCGAGGAGAACCACAGCGGCGAGCCGTTGGCGGTGATCACCGCGGTTTCCAGCGCCTTGCGGCGCAGCGCGCGCATCGAGAGCCGCTCGATGTTGGGTCCGTCGAGCGCGCCGCGCAGGTTCTCGGCGAAGCGCCGGTAGACGTCGGGATCGTAGGGTGCGGCCATGGCCACCTCGTAGGGCAACCGTCTGCCCGGCGCGAGGATAGTCGCTTGTGCCGAGGGAGGGCAAGCGGCAAAGACGGGGGTCCGGGGCCCGGGGTCCGGGATCCGGGACAGATGTGACGGAGGCGGGCGCCTCGGGGACGACAGGCCCGTTGGGGGTGATGCGGGTCACCCCGGGAGCGCGGCGGCGCGCCGGACCGACACCGGGACGGCGCCCGCGGCGCTACCCTGACCCATGGGGGAGCATATGGAGATGAGCGGGCGCCAAACGGAGTCGGCCGGCTCGTCGCCGCCGACCTGGGCCCTCCGCATCGTCGCGGCCGGCGCCGTGATGGTGCTGCTCGCGGTCGTGGCGGGCGTGGTCTGGCTCACGGCGCCGGCGTGGCGGCTGTTCGGCGCAGTCGGCGCCGTGTCGTCGGAGGCGCCATCCCGTCTCTACGCGCGGGCGCTCGTGCTGCGGCGGGGAGAGGCCGTCGACCTCCGGCGCGTACGCCAGGAGTTGGACGCTGCCTCCTACCGCGAGGAGGACCTCGCCGCTGCGCCGGAAGTGGGGGCGTTCCGCCCGGTGCCGGGCGGCGTCCTGGTCCACCTCAGGCGCTTCCCCAACTCGCACGGCCTCAACGGCGGCGGGCTCCTGGACATCCGTTTCGACGGCGGCCGCGTCACCCATCTCGAGCGCGACGGCGCGGTCGTGGGCGAGGCTTCGCTCGAGCCGGTGCTGCTGGCGACCTATATCGGGGACGCGCGGACCGACCGCAGGCCCCTCGGTCCGGGCGCGCTCCCCGAACCGCTCGTCCACGCGGTGCTGGCCGCGGAGGACGACGCGTTCTTCTCGCACCGCGGCGTTTCACCGGGTGCGATCGCCCGCGCCGCGTGGGCCGACGTCCGGGCCGGCGCCGCGGTGCAGGGCGGCAGCACCCTGACCCAGCAGCTGGTCAAGAACCTGGTGCTCTCCGACGAGCGGACGCTGACCCGCAAGGTCCGCGAGGCGGCCCTTGCCGGTCTGATCGAGCTGCGTTTTTCGAAGGACGAGATCCTGCGCGCCTACCTGGATACGATCTACCTCGGGACCCACGACGGGGTGGGCTTGATCGGCGTCGGCATCGCGGCGCGGGCTTACTTCGGCAAGGACCCGGACCAGCTCTCGCTGGCCCAGGCCGCGACGCTCGCGGGGATGATCGCCGCGCCGGCCCGCACCTCCCCGATCACGCACGCCGCCCGCGCCCGCCTCCGCCGGGACTGGGTGCTGCTGCGGATGGCCGGCCTCGGCGTCGTACCGCGGGAGGAGGCCGAGCGCGCGGCGGCCGCGCCGGTCGAGGTGGCGCCGACGCCGGTGGCCCCGGGTCGGGCACCGTACTTCGCGGAGGCGGTGCGCCTCGAAGTCCGGGCGCGGGCCGGCGCGGTCCCGCTCGAACGGGCCGGGCTCGCCCTGCTGTCCACGCTCGACTGGTGCGACCAGGAAGCCGCCGAGGCGGCCGTGCGCGGCGGGCTCGCCGGCGTGGAGCGCCGATCGCCGCGAAGGACGGCACCCCTCGAGGCGGCGCTCGTCTCCCTCGACCCGAGGGACGGCGCGGTGCTCGCGTACGTCGGCGGCCGCGACTGGACGGTCAGTCAGTTCGACCGGGTCGCCGACGCGCGCCGACAGGCTGGGAGCGCGTTCAAGCCGATCGTCTATGCAACCGCCTTTGCGCTTGGCATCGCCGCGCCCGCGAGCATCCTGGACGACAAGCCGCTCGCCGTCACCGCCGGCGGGCCCGCGTGGCAGCCGCGCGACGACGACGGCGAGTTCCGCGGACCGCTTCCCGCCCGCGTCGCGCTGGAGACGAGCCGAAACCTGCCCGCCGTACGGCTCGGGCTCGCGGCCGGCCTCGACGCGGTCGTCGCCACGGCGCGGGCGATGGGCGTCACCTCCGCGCTCGAGCCGGTGCCCTCACTCTCGCTCGGCGCTTTCTCGCTTGCCCCGCGGGAGCTGGCGACCGTCTACGCGACGCTGGCGGCGGCGGGCGTGCGGCCCCCGGTCCACCTCCTCGCGGCGGCGGTCGGTGCCGGCGGCGAGCCGCTGCCTCTCTCGGCGCTGCCGCAAGCGGAACGGGCGCTACCGGCGCCGGTCGCGTTCCTCCTCACCGACGTGCTGCGCGGCGTGCTCGACCGCGGCACGGGCCAGGCCGCGCGCTCTCTCGGCGTCCTGGACCCGCTCGCCGGGAAGACCGGCAGCAGCAACGGCGGGCGCGACGCGTGGTTTGCAGGCTACTCGCCCGACCGTGTCACGGTCGTCTGGGTGGGCCGCGACGACGATGCCCCGACGGGTCTTTCCGGTGCGCGCGCGGCGCTCCCCGTGTGGTCGCGCTTCACGCGCGCTGTCCGGCCGCCGGGCGGCTTCCCGCCGTTCGTCCAGCCTGACGGCCTGGTGCGGGCGGTGGTCGACCCGGTCTCCGGTGAGCTGGCCACCAGCCGGTGCCCCGAGGTCACGGAGGAGCTGTTCCTCGCCGGGCGGGCGCCGCGCGCGACCTGCCACCTCCACGGCGGCTGGCTGGCGCTGCCCGTCGCGCAGCAGGAGGGCGTCCCCACCGAGCGGCCCGGCTTCTTCCGGCGGCTGCTCGCAGGGCTGTTCGGCCGCCACCCGCACCGGAGCTGAGAACCTCACGCAAAGGCACCGTCCCGAGTCCCCGCCGGCGTCACCGGCCCCGCGACGCGTGCAAACACGCCGCGCTCCGGCCGTGCGCCCTACTCTGCGAACGCCTGCCGCGACGGGACCGCGCACTCGCGCTTGAACAAGACGGCGCGCCGGGTCCAGTCGAGGCCGACGACGGTGCCGGTGGGCACGAACCCATCCTGGCCGGCGGCACGCGTCAAGAGACGAATCACCCCGCCGTGCGTGAAGAGGAGGTGCCGGCCGGGGGGCAGCGCGGCGAGAAAGTCGTTGACGCGCTCGAACGCCTGCTCGAACGTCTCGCCAGCGATCGGGTGAAAGCCGGAGAAATCCGCGATCTCGCTCCTGACGGCGCAGTCGAGCGTTGCCCACGCCTGACCCTCGAACTCGCCGAAGTTGATCTCGCGCAGGCGCGGGTCGGCGACCGCATCGCCCCACGCAAGTTGGGCGGTGGCCACGGCGCGCTGCAGGTCCGAGCACCACGCGCCGTCGAAACGCTCGCCGGCGAGGAGCGGGCGGACCGCTTCGGCCTGCGCAACCCCGTTGGCGGTCAAGGGCACGTCGGTCCAGCCGGCGAGCACGCCGTCGCGACTGCACGCAGTTTCGCCGTGGCGGACGAGCCAGAGTTCCAGGGACACGCGACCTCCAAGCCGCGAAGTATACCGTCAGGGGCGCCGCCGATCGCGGACCGCAATCCTGTCGGGGGGGCCCGCGGCCGCTCCACCGCCCGCCCCGCCGCTCTTGCCCCCCCGCGCCCCCCGCGAGCCGCGGCGGAGCCGCGTCTCGCCTGGCGTTGCGCTCGCCCCGCTCGCATCCTCACATAGCCTCCGGCGATGCTCCAGTACGGCGGGGGTCGCGCGCCTTGCCAGGGGTCGGGTATCACACTTTGTTCGCGATTCGGCAGCGCTGGTCCGGCGGCCGAGCGATATGGGTCCCCACTGGTCAGGCCGCCGGCACCAAAGTGTGATAGCTGGCCCCTACCACTCTCGGCGGCGCGGCTACACGC
>PKYI01000002.1 GCA_003133645.1 Acidobacteriota bacterium
CGCGCGAGAAGCCCGAAGAGAAAGGGATCGATGTGGTCCTCGCCGTCGACTTTGTGATGATGGCGGCGCGCGATGAGTATGACGTCGGCATCCTCATGTCCACCGACACCGACTACACGGTGCCGTGACGGTCTTCCGGCTGTGAAGTCGACCAGCGTGTGATCGGCGGCGAGCGCGCACTCGCCAACGGGCTGCCACCGCGGGCCGACATCCATCCGCTCTACTACGACACCGGCTACGTCACCGTCACGCCCGACCACCGCTTCAGGGTGAGCGGCGACCTCTTCGACGGCTTCCGCAACGGGCGCGAGTACGAGCGCTTCGCGGGGCGCGAGATCAGCGTGCCGTGCGCGCCGGGCGACCGGCCCGACGCGGAGCTGCTGGACTGGCATGCGGCGGAGGTGTTTAGGGGGTGACGATTCTCGCCAGCTTGCGCTACCGGCGAATGTCAACCGACCGTCCTCTTGCCGCTGGAGCGGGCATTGTTTAAGATTGGCGCAGTATTCTAAATAGCGATACGCGCTATTCAGACTTGTTGAACGCCGTGGAGGGGGGTGGGATGCAGCGCGGACCAGCAGGCCGTTACGAGGTCAGCACGACCGGCGGTGAGCGGGTAGAGGCGTTCATCCCCGATCCGCTGCCTCCGGCTCCTCCTCTCGACCTCTCGGGACCGCTGCAGGCGCAGGTCGAGCAGGCGGCGCTCACCCTCGGCAGGCTCGACAGCATCTCGGCCCTCCTGCCCGACACGATGCTGTTCCTGTACTCATACGTGCGCAAGGAGGCTGTGCTCTCGTCGCAGATCGAAGGCACGCAGTCGTCGCTCTCTGATCTTCTGCTGTTCGAGATCGAGCAGGCGCCGGGGGTGCCGCTCGACGACGTCGTCGAGGTGAGCGGCTACGTCGCCGCGCTCGAGCACGGGTTGATGCGCCTGCGCGGCGGCTTCCCGATCTGCGCAAGGCTGATCCGTGAGATGCACGCCAAGCTGCTCGAGCGGGGTCGCGGCAGCACCAAACAGCCAGGCGAGTTTCGCCGTTCTCAGAACTGGATCGGCGGCACCCGGCCCGGCAACGCTCACTTCGTACCGCCGCCCCACACCGAGGTGGCTGCGTGCATCGCCCAGCTCGAGCGATTCATTCACGATGAGACGAGCCATTTGCCCCGGCTCGTCAGAGCCGGGCTCGTTCACGCCCAGTTCGAAACGATCCATCCGTTCCTGGACGGCAACGGTCGCATCGGACGCCTGCTCATCACGCTGCTGCTCTGCGACTACGGCGCACTTGCCGAACCGCTTCTCTACCTCAGCCTGTACTTCAAGGAACATCGCGATGAGTACTATCAGAAGCTCGACCAGGCGCGCCGCGACGGCGACTGGGAGGCGTGGCTCGGCTTCTTCCTCGACGGTGTCGCCGAGACGGCGGACGGAGCGGTCGCGACGGCGGGCGACCTCTCGCGCCTCTTCGACGGCGACCGTCAGCGCCTGCAGGCGGCAGGACGTAGGGCGGGGTCATTGCTGCGCGTCCATGAGACGCTCGAGGCGCGGCCCCTGGTGACGTTGACCGAAGTCGTCGCCCGGTCGGGACTGTCGTTCCCCGCTGCTTCGTCGGCGATGGAGGAGCTCGTGAACCTGGGCATCGCGTCTGAGCTGACCGGCAAGAAGCGCAACCGCGTGTTCGCCTACGATCGCTATTTGGCGACGCTTGCCGCCGGCACGTGAGAGGCGCGGACTGCCTGACCCGACCCGGAGCTGCTCCAGTGTCTGGACGCACTCGTTCGTCGCCAAGTACCTGCACTTCCATCACCCGGTGGTTCCGCTGAACGACAGCTACGTCGCGGCGCGCATCACCGAACTCGTGCATTGGGATGGCGCGACCGTGCCGTTCGAATGTCCGCTGCAGGTGCCGGTGGGGTCGGTGCAGCCAACGGGGGAAGCCACATAGAGAGGTCGGGCGAACGTCACCGCGCGCGGCCGATCGTCATCTATCGCCCGGAGGGCGCCGCCCCTAGCATTAGTGCATGATCGATCCTGCCTCTGTGGGCCCGCTCGTGCTGCAGGTGGTGCTGGATAATAGTTACCTCACTTAGAGATAACTGTGGTAACTTCTATCCCATGACGAACGTGACGCCCGAGCTCATACACGCCACCGAGAACATCTTTCGCCGCAATGGCGGCGTGCTGCGCACGTCCAGTGCCATCGCGGCGGGCGTTCATCCGCGCACGCTCTACTTCATGCGCGATCAAGGCATGCTCGAACAACTCAGCCGGGGTGTGTATCACCTTGCGGCCCTGCCGCTCCCCGACAAGCCCGACGTCGTCGCCGTCGTGCGACGTGTGCCCAACGGCGTCGTGTCGCTGGTGAGCGCACTCGACCTGCACGGCCTCACGACGCAGATACCGCACGCGGTCGACATCGCTCTCGAGTGGGGCGTCAATCGGCCACGGATCGACTACCCGCCGATCCGTGTGTTCCGCATGTCGCGGGCTTCGTTTCGCGCGGGCGTGGTGCAGGTCCCCATGGGCGCGACGATGGTGCCCGTGTTCGCCGTGGGCAAGACGGTGGCCGACTGTTTCAAGTTTCGCAGCCGCGTGGGTCAGGACGTGGCGGTCGAGGCTCTGCGCGAGGCGATCCGCACGCGACGTACGACCGCCGCAGAGGTCATGCAGTGGGCGGCCGTTGACCGCGTCGGCGCAATCGTGAGGCCATACCTCGAAGCGCTTCAATAGTGGCCGGGGCCGCGACCAACACCCCTGCCTCGGTTCGACAGCGCCTGCTCAACCTGGCGCGCGAGCGCGGCGAGCCCTTCGATCAGCTGCTGCAGTACTACGCCGTTGAGCGTTTCCTGGCGCGCCTGGCGAAGACGCGGTGGGCCGACGAACTGGTGGTCAAGGGAGCAACGCTGCTTCGCGTGTGGGGCGCGCCGCAGGCGCGCCCCACACGCGACATCGACTTTCACACGCGACTGGTCGATGCTCCCGAGACGGTCTCCGCCGCGGTCAGAGAGATCATCGCGGTGCGGGCAGACGACGGGCTGGCCTTCGAGCAGATTTTCTCTGCCGACCCCATCGTGGTGGACGGGCGGTACCCGGGGGTGCGAGCCGTCGTGCGGGGCACGCTGAGCGGAGCGCGCTTCAAGCTGCAGATCGACGTCGGCGCCGGCGCCGATGTCGTGCCTGAGCCGGGGTGGGTCGACTACCCGACACTGCTCGACATGGACTCTCCTCACGTGCTCGCCTACGCGCCCGAGACGTCGATCGCCGAGAAGTTCGAGGCGATGGTCTCTCTCGGCGTAGCCAACAGCCGCCTCAAGGACTTCTATGACGTCTGGTTGCTGGCCGGCACACTCGAGATAGACGGAAGACGACTTGCGGCCGCAATCGCTGCCACCTTCATTGGACGTGGAACGACCCTGCCCGTTGGCGTGCCGGTCGCGTTGACCGACGCGTTCACAACACGATCAATCGTGACGTCTCAGTGGTTGACGTTCTGCGCAAAGCCCGGGGTAGACGTGACGGCGTCACTGATCGAGGTTGTCGAA
>PKYI01000035.1 GCA_003133645.1 Acidobacteriota bacterium
GCGCGCGAACCCCGCCGCACCGGAGCGTAGCCGGAGGCTACGTGAGGACGCGAGCGGGGCGAGCGCAACGCCGCGGATGGTCCGCTATCGGCGGCGCCATCCTGGCCACCGGTGCGCTAGACTACCGAAGTCGCACATCGGATGAAGGAGGCAGCGATGGCCGAAACCTATCCCCCGGGGGCACCTCCCCAGCCACCCGTGCCACCCAGCATGCAGCCGCCGGGCACCGTCCCGCCGCCGCCGGGAGGAGCGCCCCCGCCCCCGCAGCTGCAACCGTTGCCGTGGGAGCAGCCCGGCTACCCGGCGCTCGAAGGGCTCTACGAGACCGCGAAGCTCGTCTTCACCTCGCCCAGCCAGGCGTTCGCACGGATGTCGCTGACCGGTTCGCTCGGCAAGCCGATCCTGTACGCGATCATTTTTGGGTGGCTCGGAATCGTCGCGAACCAGATCTATAGCATCGCCCTCCGTGGCGCCATGACGGGGTTCCTCTCCGGGTTGCCGGGCTACAACCCCAGGCTCATGGCCGGATTGCCGATCTTCATGAGCGTGGGCCTCATGGTCGTCGCGCCGCTGTTCGTCCTGATCGGCGTGTTCGTCTGGTCCGCGATCCTCCACCTGTTCCTGATGCTGGTCGGAGGGGCCCGGACCGGGTTCGCCTCGACCGTAAGGGTGGTCTGCTACGTGGGTACCATCCAGGTGCTGCAGATTGTGCCGTTCTGTGGCGGCCTCATCGCGTTCATCTGGGCGCTCGTCCTCTACATCATCGGGCTCGCGATTGTCCATCGCACGACGCAAGGTAAAGCGGCGCTCGCCGTGCTGCTGCCGATCGTGGTCTGCTGCGTGTGCGTCGCCATTGTCGGCCTAGCGTTCGGCGCCGCGATATGGGCGGCCGTCGGCCACCTCGGCCACTTCGGCCGCTGAGCCGGCGCGGTGAGGTTCCGTCCGCCCACCCGCGAGGAGCGCCAACTGGCGCTCCTCTGGGGTGTGGTGGCGGCCTCCGCCCTGGTGCTGCGCCCGTTCTGGCTCGCGGCGGCGCCGCTGATGCCGGCGTGTCCGTTCCGGCAGATCACCGGGATCCCGTGCCCCACCTGCGGCAGCACGCACGCTGCGGTCGCTCTGCTGTCGGGACGGCTCCGCGTCGCGTTCGCCGCCAACCCGCTCGCCGCTCTCGCGGGGATCGCCTTCTTCGCGGGCGGCCTGGCCGCGCCGCTATGGGCCGCGCTCCGTTGGCCGGTCCCCGACGTGCCGGCGCCGCTCCCCCGCTGGATGCGCGCCGCCATCGTCGCGACGATCGTGGCGAATTGGGCGTGGCTGGTTCTGTGACGCTGAGACCGCGGGCGGCGACCGCCCTCGCGGCCTTGCCCAGCGACCGCCTGCCCGGCGGACCACAAGGCCGGCCGCCCGGCGGGCGGCCGCTACGAACGCATTGGGGAGGGGCTCCTAGCGCGGGATGGCGTCCGGGCGGGATCCCGGCTTGGCGAGAGGGACGCCTGAGGCGCACAGCGGGCACGCCTCGGGAGCCCAGCTCGGCACCTCGACCGTGAGGAGCGCGGTGAACGGCAACGGCGCGAACGGGTTCTCCTGTCCGGAACGGTTGACGATCGCGGCGACCCCGACGACGACGCCGCCCTGGCGGCTCACCACGTCCATCACCTCACGGGTCGAACCGCCGGTCGTCACCACGTCTTCGACCACGAGCACCCGGGACCCGGGCTCGATGGCGAAGCCGCGCCGCAGCACCATCTCGCCGTCCGCCCTCTCGGTGAAGAAGAACGGCACGTCCACGAGGGCGCGCGCGACCTCGTGGCCGATGATCACGCCGCCGAGCGCGGGGGCGACGACGATCTGCGCCGCCGCACTCTTGAGCCGGGCCGCGAGCTGACGTCCGGCCGCCTCGGCGCGCGCCGGTTCGGCGAGGTAGAGCGCGCACTGCATGTAGCGCGACGAGTGCCGCCCGGACGAGAGCTTGAAGTGGCCCTCCAGCAGCGCCCCCGCCGCCGTCATGTCCTCGATGGTGATCCCGCCCATTCATTCCTCCCGGGAGAGGCCGTAGGCCTCGATCTTCTTGTACAGGTTCGACCTCGGGGTGTTGATGGCGCGCGCCGTGGCGGCCACGTTCCAGCCATGGTGCTGGAGCTGGCGCACGAGGTAGGCGCGCTCCGCCCGCTCCTGGAACTCCGCCAGGGTCGGAGCGGCGAAAAGCACCTCGTCGGCGGGAGCGCCGCCGGAGGCCACCGGCAACAGGTCGATGGCGCGGATGTCGTCTTCCAGCTGCATGATCACCGCCCGCTCGACGATGTTCTTGAGCTCGCGCACGTTGCCGGGGAACGGGTAGGCGGCGAGCTGGGCGAGCGCCGGCGGCGTCCAGCGCTTGGGGCGGCGGTTGTACTCGTGGCACGCGACGGCGGTGAAGTGCTCGACGAGCGCCGGAATGTCGTCGGGGTGCGAACGCAGCGGCGGCGTGCGCAGGACGACCACCGAGAGGCGGAAGTAGAGGTCCTCGCGGAACCGCCCGGCCTTGACCTCCTCGGGGAGGTCCTTGTTGGTGGCCGCGATCACCCGCACGTCCACGTGGCCCACCGCGCCGGCGCCGACCGGCTCAACCTCGCCGTCCTGCAACACCCGCAGGACCTTGGCCTGCGTGCGCAGCGACATGTCGCCGACCTCGTCGAGGAAGATCGTGCCGCCGTCGGCCTGCACGAACTTGCCGGTCTGCTTGCGCACCGCGCCGGTGAACGAGCCCTTCTCGTGGCCGAACAGCTCCGACTCGATGAGTTCCTCGGGGATCGCGGCGCAGTTCACGCGCACGAACGGCGTGCGCGCCCGCGGCGAGAGGTGGTGCACCCGCCGGGCGACCAGCTCCTTCCCCGTGCCCGACTCGCCGACCACCAGGACCGTGGCGCGTGACGGCGCGACGCGGGCGATCTCCTCGCGCAGCGCCATCATGTCGGGAGACCCCCCCAACAGCGGCGGGGGTTCCTCGCCGGCCCCCTTCAGGCGCCGGTTCTCCTCCGTCAGCTTGCCGCGCGTGACGGCGCCTTGGACCGCAAGGATCAGCTTCGCCCGCTCGGGCGGTTTGTCGAGGAATGCGTCGGCCCCGGCGTGCAGGCACGAGGCCGCGGTGAACTCGTCGCCGTGGCCGGTCAGCACCACCACCGCGACATCGATCCCGCGCTGGCGCAGGTTCTGGAGCAGGCCGAGCCCGTCCATCCCGGGCATCTTGATGTCGAGCAGCACAGCATGCGGGCTGTCGTGGTCGATCGCGTCGATCGCCGTGAACGTATCGCCCGCCTCGCTCACCGCAAAGCCCGCGCCGGCGAGGATCGTTCGCACCACCAGGCGGTTGGCGGCGTCGTCATCGACGATCAGGACGCGTCCGGCGGCTCCCATGGCCCCAGAGTTTACTCCAGCGGGCCGCTGCGCTCGCCTTTACTCCCTGGGCTCTGAGGCTCTCGCGCTGTGCCCCGGTCCCACGGGTGGCGAGGCCTACTCTTCACTGCGTGAGGCTGTCTCTCTTTGGCCCGCGGGCTACGGCTGGTAGCCCCGACTCACCAATCCCAATTCCACTGCGTGGAGGCCTCTTGTGTAGCCCCTCGGGTGAAGCGGCGTTCGGGCCTTGCTCGCCCCCGCTCGCTGCGGCCCGAAGCTCCTGCGGCCGCGACCCGGAGGTTCTGCCGCAAGTGGTGGTCCAAGCCGGCTGCGCCGGCCGCAGGCCGCGCGGCCATGAGGCCCTCCCTCGAGGACGATCACACCACCGAAGGCAGGACCTCGCCACTCGGGGCGTGTAGCCGCGCCGCCGAGAGTGGTAGGGGCCAGCTATCACACTTTGGTGCCGGCGGCCTGACCATTGGGTAGCCATATCGCTCAGCCGGCGGACCCGCGCTGCCGAACCGCGAACAAAGTGTGATACCTGGCCCCTGGCTAGGAGGGCAAGGCGGTCGGACCGGAGCGTAGCCGCAGGCTACGTGAGGATCCGAACCGCCGCAGCCCGACAACGCAGATGGTCCGCTATCGGCGGTGCTCAGACCGTGACGACGACTTTGCCGGTGGAGGCGCGGCTCTGCAGGAACGCGTGCGCCTCGGGCAGGCGCTCGAACGGAAACACGGCGCCGACGACCGGCCGCAGGCCGCCGCCGGCCAGCATCGCCTCGATGCGCGCGAACCGCGCCTGCAGCTCCCCGGCGAGGTGCGGCACCAGCGACAGGTTGAACCCCGCTAGCGACCTGGTCGACTGCACGAACGCCGAAGGGATCATCACGCCCATCCGGAGCAGCTCGACCGCGGCGTGCAGGTAGCGCACGCGGCCCGGCCCCAGAGCGGCCGCGAAACCGTAGAGAACGTAGCGCCCGTCGGGGTTGAGCGCCTTCCACCCCGCGCGGAACACCGAGCCGCCGACCGCGTCCACGACGACGTCCACGCCGCCCGCGAGCGCGCCGCGGTACCCCCCGTAGCCGGTCGTCTCGTGGGCGCCGAGCGTCGCCGCCAGCTCGCGCTTGGCGGGCGACGACGCCACCGCGAGCACACGAGCGCCGGACGCCGCTGCCATCTGCACCGCCATCGTGCCCACACCCCCCGCCGCGGCGGTGACGGCGACGCGCTCCCCGGCGCGCAGCCGCCCCACCGTGAACAGCGCGTGGTCGGCGGTGAGGCCGGTGACCGCGATGGCGGCCCCGGCGACGAAGTCCATACCCAGCGGCAACGGCCGCAGGAAGCGCGCGTCCACGGCCACCAACTCGGCGTGGCCGCCGAAAATCGGTACCGCCGCGACCAGCGTACCGACGGACGGCCCGGCCACGCCCTCGCCGAGCGCGGCGATCTCCCCGCTCACCTCCATGCCCGGCACGAACGGCGCATTTGGCACGCGCGGGTACACCCCGAGACGGGCGGCGCAATCGGCAAAGTTGAGGCCGAGCGCCCGCACCCGCACCAACGCCTGGCCGGGCCCCGGCACCGGATCGGGCAGTTCCTGCAGGCGCAGGACTTCAGGCGGGCCGTACCTCGGTGCGACCCACGCCCTCATCGGCCCGCCCGTTTCGCGCGCGGCGCAATGCGTGGTCCGTGGTCAGTGGTCAGTGGTCCGCAGAAGCCCTCAATACCGAGCTTCGGTCGGACCACGGTCCCCGGACCACGGTCCACGGGCGTCAGGACTCGTCCGCGGCGGCGGCGGGGCGGGTCAGCGTCGGCAGGATCTCCCGCAGCTTTCCCTCGAGTTCGGTGGCAAGCTCCGGATGCTCCTTGAGGAACGCCCGCGCGTTCTCGCGCCCCTGGCCGAGGCGCGTCTCGCCGTAGGAAAGCCAGGTGCCGGACTTGTTGATCAGCCGGTGCTCGACGCCGAGGTCGAGCAGCTCGCCGTGCTTGGAGATCCCCTCGCCGTACAAGATGTCGAACTCCGCGACGCGGAACGGGGCCGCGACCTTGTTCTTCACCACCTTGACCTTGGTGCGGTTGCCGACCGCCTCCTCGCCGGACTTGATCGCTCCGATACGGCGGATGTCGAGCCGTATCGAGGCGTAGAACTTGAGCGCGCGACCGCCGGTCGTGGTCTCGGGGTTGCCGAACATCACCCCGATCTTCTCCCGGATCTGGTTGATGAAGATAACGCACGTGTTGGACTTGGAAACGATCCCGGTAAGTTTCCGCATCGCCTGTGACATCAGGCGTGCCTGCAGCCCCATCGAGGAGTCGCCCATTTCGCCCTCGAGTTCGGCGCGCGGGACGAGCGCGGCCACCGAGTCGACCACGATCACGTCCACCGAGCCGGAGCGGATCAGCGTCTCGGCGATCTCGAGCGCCTGCTCGCCGTTGTCCGGCTGCGCCACCAGCAGGTTGTCGATGTCCACGCCCAGCTTGCCGCTGTATTCGGGGTCGAGGGCGTGCTCGGCGTCGATGAACGCCGCCAGCCCGCCGAGCTTCTGCGCCTGGGCGATCACGTGCAGCGCCAGCGTCGTTTTGCCCGACGACTCCGGTCCGAAGATCTCGATCATCCGGCCGCGCGGGATGCCGCCAACTCCGAGCGCGGCGTCGAGCCCGATCGACCCGGTCGGGATCACGTTGACGTTCACCGTCTCCTGCGCACCCAGCCGCATGATCGAGCCCTTACCGAACTGCCGTTCGATCTGCGCGACGGCGGTCTCCAAAGCCTTGAGCTTGTCCTGGTTGTACTCAGCCATGGTGACACCTTCTCCCTTGGTTGTCGCGTGGACGGGTTGGCCGCGAGGCCACACGAAATGCTAGGCCGGGCCCCGACCCAAGTCAAGACCGCGTCAGTAGGCGGCGGAGCGGTGCGTCGCGGCCAGCATGAACACGGTTCGCTCCTCCTCATCGATCTCGAAGAAGAACCGCCAGGAACCGATGCGGTAGCGCCAGGTCTCGGGCTGCCAGCCCTTGAGCTTTTTGATGTTGGGGCCGAAGTGCGGGCGCCGGCGCATTTCGGGGTAAACCACCTCGCGCAGTTTTCGCTCGATACGCGCGTTGCCACTCCTCGCGATGGTTCGCACGTCCTTCGTGAACTGCTCGGTTTCGAAGATCCGGTACTCAGCCAACGACGCGACCCCGCCGCGCCCGGGCGTCGCGCGAACCCCGTTTGATCCGCGCAACAAGCCGTTCATTGGCGTCGATTTCTGCCATCTCGGCATCGTCGGCGAACTGCTGCGCGCGCACGTGTTGCACCGCAGCGGTCTCGATCAGGTTGGCGATCGAGCGGCCCTCTGCCGCGGCCGCCTCCGCGAGCGTGCCGTAGGTCTCATCGTCCACTCGAAGCGTCAGCGTCTTGGGCATGCGTCGCTCCCCAATTCATAATGATTCTATCAGACGCGTTCCGAATGCGCCCAGCACACCGCCGGGCGCCCGCAACAGCCCAACGACAAGGCACAGTAAAGGCGTGGTCAGTGGAGATCAACGACAGCGCGCCCGGCGGCCGCGCCCCACATTTGAAAGAACAGACCACGGAAGAGCGTGCTCCGTTGTCCGAGCCGGCTGCGCCGGCCGCAGGCCGCGCAGCCTCGAGCCCCTCCCTCGAAGACGAACACTCCATCGAAAGCAGGGCCTCGACTCACGGCGTGTAGCCGCGCCGCCGAGAGTGG
>PKYI01000201.1 GCA_003133645.1 Acidobacteriota bacterium
TCGGCCCTATCGCCCACGGCCGAGCCTCGCCCGCGCGAACGCCAGCGCGGAGCGCGCGGCTTCGACCGCGAGGCGGACCGGGCCTGCCGCGCGCGGCGGCGTCAGCTCGCCGGCGAGGAACCGCCGCAGCGCTTCGCTCCGGCGCATCTTGCCGCTCGAGGTGCGGGGCAGGGTTCCCGGTTCGAGCAGGCGCACGGTGTGCGGCCGGATGCCGGTGCGCTCCAGGACCGCGCGCCGGACCCGCTCCGCGGTGCTGTCGTCGCGCCCCGCGTTGCGAGCGCGCTCGGCGAGCACGAGGAGTTGCTCGCCGTCCTCGCCGTCGGGGACGAACCCGAGCGCGACCGCGCAGCCGGCCCGCACGCCCGCGATGCCGGCCAAACACTCCTCGAACTCCTGCGGCGCGTGGTTGGCGCCGCGGATGACGATGAGGTCCTTGGCGCGGGCGCAGACGTACAGCTCGCCGCCCGCGACGAACCCCATGTCGCCGGTATCGAGGAATCCGTCCGTGAGCGTGGCTGCCGTGGCGTCGGGCCGGGCGAAGTACCCGGTCATCACGAACCCCCCGCGGACGAAGATGCCCCCGACCCGGCGCTCGGGCAGCTCGCGGCCGTCCGTGCCGCGCACCTGCACCTCGGCGCCGGGGACGGGCGTCCCCACCGAGACGACCGAGCGCGGCCCCGGGACGGCCTCGCCCGCCGCCGCGAGGCGGACGGGATCGACGCCCAGCGCCGTCGGTCCGCGACCCGGCGGCGCGAACGTGACGGCAAGCGCGGCCTCGGCGAGGCCGTAGACCGGCCGCAGGGCACGCCGGTCGAAGCCAACCGGCGCGAAGCGCCGGGCGAACCGCTCGAGGGCGGCGAGCGACACGGGTTCGGCGCCGCAGACGGCGAGCCGCCAACTCGAAAGGTCGCAGCCGGCCAGCTCCTCGTCCTTCACGCGCTTGGCGGCCACCTCGTAGCCGAAGTTGGGCGCCACCGAGATCGTGGCGCGGTGGCGCGCGATCGCCCGCAGCCACAGCGCCGGCCGGGCGAGGAAGTTCTCGGGCGGGATGAGGACGAGCGGGCCGGGGACATAGACGGCGACCAGTAGGCAGCCGATCAGGCCCATGTCGTGATAGAGAGGCAGCCACGACACGCCCATCTGCGGCGTGTCCTCCTCGGGCGGGAGCAGGGCGGCGAGCGCGGCGAGCTGCGCCATCAGATTGGTGTGCGACAGCGCCACCGGCTTCGGGTCGGTGGTCGAGCCCGAGGAGAACTGGATCAGCGCCAGCTCGTCGGGGCGGGCCTCGGTGCGCAGCTCGGAGGGGTCGCCGGTGCCGAGCTGATCCGCCCGCACGCACCCGAGCGGAGGCCGTGCCAGCTCGACCGTCCGGCCCAGGAGCGCGCGGGTGCGGCCGTCGGCCACGACGAGCCGCGCCCCCACCGCCGCCATCATGGCGGCCGTCGCGGCGTGGTACTCGGGCAGCCGCCCGAGCCGCAGCGGCGGGTAGAGGGGCACCGGCACGGCGCCGGCGAGCAGCGCGCCGAAGTACGCGTCGAGGAAGGCGGGCGAGGTCGGAAGGACGATCGCGACGCGGTCGCCGGCGGCGACCCCGCGCGCGGTCAGCGCCGCGGCGGCGCGCCGGGCGCGGGCGTGGATCTCGGAGAACGGGAGGACAGTCTCGCGCTCGGCGAGGTCCACGAAGGTAATCGCCGCGTCGCCGGCCGCGGCGGCTTCGAGCGCCGCGTTGACGGTGGGATAACGCGGCGGCGGGGCGGCCGGACCTCTCATCCGGCGGACCGCCCTTCATCATCCGCAACGGGGCCCGGCTCGGCCCTGTCGCCAGCCTCGGCGACCGCGCGCTCGACCAGGGCGACGAGATCGGCGACCGTGACCAGCGAGGTGGCGTCGTCCTCGGCGAGCTTGACGCGAAAGCGGTCCTCGAGCCCGACCGCGAGGACGAGGGCGCCCATCGAATCGAGCTCGAGGTCCGCCGCGAGGGCATGGTGAGGCTCCACCGGGCCGGAAAACTCGAGCTCCTCGCGGAGGATGCGGCGGATCTCGGCGAGGATCTCGGCGCGGCGCTCAGGCACGGCGCACTCCCGCCGCCCCCCGCTGCCGCGCCGCGAACGCCCGCGTGTAGGCAGGGCCGAGGGCGCGCTCCTCGGCGGGGATGCGGACGACGAGCAGCGCCGCGTTCGCGGCCACGAAGACCAGCGCCGTGATCCACGCGCCGTGGATCAGCGGCACGGCCGCGGCCTCGAGCATCACCGCGAAGTAGTTGGGGTGGCGCATGAAGCGGTAGGGGCCGGTCGTCACCGGCTCGGCGCCGGGGATATGGACGATGCGGGTGTTCCAGCGGCGGCCCAGCGCCGCGACCGCCCACCAGCGCAGCGCCTGGGCGGCGAGCGCGACCGCCAGGGCGGCAAACCCGGCGGCGCCGGGAAAGGCGCGGTGCAAGCCGAGCACCTCGGCGGCGCAGGCGAGCGGGAAGACCGCGTGCACGGCGACCATCACGACGTAGTGGCGGCGGCGCGTCTCGACGCCGCCCGCGGCGAGCGCGAGTCGGACGTTACGGCGCGAGACGAGCAGCTCCACCCCGCGCTCGCTGTAGAGCAGCGCGAGGAAGCCGAGGTAGAGCCAGGTCGAAGTCACCATCGCAACAGGACCAGCTCCGCGCAGAACCCCGGCCCCATCGCCAGCAGCAGGCCGTTGTCGCCGGCCTCCCCTTCGCCGGAGTCGAGCAGTTCGCCGAGGACGAACAGCACCGAGGCCGAGGAGAGGTTGCCGGTCTGGCGCAGCGAACTCCACGAGCGGGCGAGGGCGCCGGCGGGCAGCTCGAGCGTGCTCTCGAACGCCTCAAGCACCCTGGGACCGCCAGTGTGGGCGATCCAGTGGCGGACGTCGGCGCGCACGAGGCCGTGCGCGGCGAGGAACCCGTCAACGTCCGCCCGCACGTGGGCGCGCACCACCTCGGGCACCTTGGCCGAGAGCATGATCTTGAACCCCGAATCGACGATTTCCCACCCCATTACCCGTTCGGTGTTCGGATAGAAGACGGAGCCGGTCGCGACCACGGCAGGGGCGAGAAGATCGGCCGCGGCCTCCCGGGCGCCGCCCGCGAGTACCACGGCCGCCGCGCCGTCGCCGAACAGGCCGGACGAAATGATGTTGGGGATCGAAACGTCCTCGCGCTGGAGCGTGAGCGAGCACAGCTCCACCGCGAGCACCACCGCGACCTGGTCGGGCCACGCCCGGAGGTAGTCCGCGGCGCGCGCGACCCCGGCGGCGCCGCCGGCGCAGCCGAGGCCGAACAGCGGCGAGCGCCGCACCCCGGGGGCCAGGCCGAGCCGGTTGACGAGCCTGGCGTCGATGCTCGGCGTCGCGATCCCCGTCGTGCTGACGAAGAAGAGGTGGCCAACGTCGGCGGGCGCGAAGCCGGCCTGGTGGAGTGCCGCGCGGACGGCCTTCTCGCCGAGATCCACGGCGGCCGCCGTCCACGCCTCGTTGCGGCGCGCGAACGACGTGAGGTCGCGGTACGCCGCGAGCGGCAGCGCCAGGTGGCGCCCGGAGACCTGCACCGCTCGGTGCAGCTCCTCGAGCCGCTCGACGTTGAAGTGCGCCCCGGCCCAGGCGTCGCGAAACGCGGCGATCAGCGTCTCCTGGTCAACGTAGTGCTCGGGTAGCGTTCGGCCGATGCCGCCTCGCCCCACCCCCGCATTCGCGCCGTCGGCCGCACGCTACCCGAGCACTACGTTGACCAGGAGACGCTGATCGCC
>PKYI01000027.1 GCA_003133645.1 Acidobacteriota bacterium
CTGCCGATCGCCTCCATCTTCTGCACCTGGCGAAGCTCCTCCTCCAAACGCCTGTGTTCGGTCATGTCCTCGATGGTGCCTTCGTAGTACTGCACCGCGCCATTCTCGTCCCGTACCACCTGTGCACTCTCCCGAAGATGAACAGCCGTGCCGTCATCGCGGGTGAAGGTGCTCTCATGGCCAGTCAGTTGCCCGTCGCGAGCGAGTGCCTCCACCAAGCTCCTCCGCGGGTAGCCGTGCCGCTTCGCCCATTCCTCGAGATCGGCCTCCAGCAACGCTTCACGCGAGGGGAAACCTAACAGCCGTGCCAAGGCCGAGTTGGCCATCACGACTTGACCATCCTCGGTCGTGCGGTACACGCCAACCAGCGCATGCTCCACGAACTCGCGAAACCGTCGCTCTGACACCTGAAGCGCCTCCTCCGCTCGCTTGCGCGCGATCGCCTGCGCCACCTGACGTGAGACGAAGACGAGGATGTCCTTCTCGCGCTCACCGTAGCGCACGCCTTCACGGTAGGTCTGGACCACCAGCGCGCCGATGGTCTCGCTGCCGACGATCAGGGGTACGCCCAGCCAGTCGATCGAGGGGGCGCCGATCAATTCCACCTCGCCGCGGCGGCACA
Source organism: Acidobacteriota bacterium (assembly GCA_003133645.1). Lineage (GTDB taxonomy): Bacteria > Acidobacteriota > Thermoanaerobaculia > Thermoanaerobaculales > Thermoanaerobaculaceae > RBG-13-68-16. The sequence goes on from PKYI01000027.1 coordinate 623, forward strand.
GGTCCTCGAAGACCTCCGGCGTGGTGAGGAGAGGCTGGCCGGTGCGGATGACGTATTCAGTCAGCCCCCGGCGCGGCCCCTGTGGGGGCGGGGTCTCGTCCTCCTCGTCCACGAAATAGGGCAGGGTCATCAGGTCCTCGGCCGCGTCGTACAGCGCAATGCAAAAATTGCGCGCATCCATCAGCTGCCCGACGATGCCGTGGACGTCGGCGAAAAGGTCGTCGAGATTGGCCGCCTGCTGCGCCGCCTCCGAGATCTCGTAGATGGCGGCCAGGCGCTCCATCATCCGGTCGAAGGATGCAGCCAAATCGCCGATCTCGTCGCCTCTGACAAGGGCTACCCGCTGTTTGAGGTCGCCCTTGCCGATCGACTGTGTGACCTTCAAGAAGGCGCTCAGGGGTCGGGCGACCTCAAAGTATACGAAGCCGATCGTCGCGCCGACGACGCCGGCCATGGTGAGCAGAACTCCGAGGAGCAAGCCGGCCAACGAGGATGTCACCTGGCGGTCCGCGTCGGCCATTGAGAAATCAGCGATCAGCATCCCCAGCACACGCTCCTGGTGACAGCTCTGGCAGCGGGGCTGGTTGAGCAGGGGCCTGGCGACCCGCAGGATGCGTCCGCCACCCCGGGTTGGCAAGATGACCGTCTTGGGCCGGTCGGTGGCGGGATGATCGTGGCACATCCGGCAGGTTGGATCGTCCCGGGAGAAGGTTCGGCCCACGTCGCCGGGTTCATGCGAGTATCTGATAGTCCCTCGCATATCGAGGATCATCATGCCTTCAAGGTTTTCGCCTGCGTAAATGCCATTGATGACGTTCGTGATTTCGGCCGGGTGGCGAGAGATCATCGCATTTTCCAGACCGGCCTCGGCTATCCCGGTGATTCCGATCGCGAAGTTGCGGTAGTCCTCTCCAAGATGGGCGCGGTCGTTCATTGTGAGCCAGAACGCGGACAGTCCCATAATGACGGTCACGATTCCGGTCACGCCGAGCGCAAGCTTCGCTTGAAGCCTCAGGTTACGCATACTGCGCCTGTACCGCACGTCTTGGCCCCCAATCTCGCAGCAACTAGTCGGCGGACGCCCTCTCACCGGCTCAGACCGGGTTTTCACCTTCCGGGGCGCCCGCCAGCACCGCCCGAATCTCGCACGCGAGTGTGGCCATGTCGAACGGCTTCTGCAGGAAGCGGACATGCCCGGTCAGGGCCCCGCCCCTCGCCGAACGCCTCCACCCGCCGCCCGTCGGAGGCAAGCACCAACGCGCTGAGGTAGTCCGCCTGCACGGCGACCAGCTGCATGGCGGTGTCGGTCCGGCGCTGGTTGTCGTCGCTGCCCCCGCGCTCGCCGAGCGACGCCACGACCGAGGGCATGGCCGCCACGTACCTCGCGTCGCCGAAACGCTCCACGACCCAGCGTTCGACGGCGCTGCTGCGGTCGTCCGCCATCGCCGAGAGCTGGTCGTGCCACCGCTCCATCGACCGGGCCCGCTCGCCCGGCGCGGCGACCAGACCGACCCAGAGGCCGGCCGCGGCCAGCACCAGGAGCGCCGCGGCCGCCCACCAGTGCGTGGCTCGCCAGGCCTTCACCCGCTCCGCGCCGGCCCGTGACTTGGAACCGGCCAGGCCCGTCGCCCCCCCGGCACCGTCCGGACGTCGCGCGGTGGCCTCGGGGTGACCGCCCGCCGGAGGCACACCGGAACCCTCTGGCCGACTTCCAGGGCCGTTCGTCCCGGTCATTACCCCCCCATTTCGCTTGCCTAATCTTTGCTTAGTTTACACCCGAAATGTGGGCACTCCTGGTACGCGCGGCGGCGTGCGATGAACGCCTCCACCTCGAGGTGCGGAGGATCACCTGGTGGTCCCTTCAGATCGGGACGGGCCACGGCGAGTTCTTACGCTTGAACACGGTTCGATGATGGCACATCTCAACCTCAGGGTGGACTACAACCACCGCGACCGACCCGGAGAACACGAGGCCGGGCGTTGCCTCTGCCCCCTCAAGCCCCGGAGGTCTTTTTGTGCCGCGAATTCGGGGAGGGGTATAGGTAACAAGCGACGGGGCGATTGAGGACAACGGGGCGGGGGATGGTCCCGGAAACTCATTGACTCCCGCGTGAACGGCTGGCCCAGGTTGCCCGAGCAGAGGGCCGGGAAGATGGTCCAAATTGATCGCGTGTGTGTCTATGGTGTGACTATTTTCCGGAGGCTGGAAAACCTGCCTCGCTAAGTGATTGATTTTATTGGAGCCAACGCGCGGGATTGAACCGCGGACCTGCTGATTACGAATCAGCTGCTCTACCA
>PKYI01000064.1 GCA_003133645.1 Acidobacteriota bacterium
CTGGGTGAGTCGGTCACCGAAGGAATCATCACTCAATGGTTCAAGAAGGTCGGCGATGCCGTAGCGCGCGACGAACCACTCTTCGAGGTGTCGACCGACAAGGTCGACTCCGAGATGCCTTCACCCGCCGCCGGAGTGCTGACCCAGATCCTGGCCCAGGAAGGAGATACCGTCCAGACCGGGTCTCGCGTGGCCGTTATCGGCTTGAAGTGGTAGCGGGGGTCGACGCCGGCCAGCGCGCCGAGCAGCGCCGCCGCGCCGGCGACCGTGCGCGCCATCGGCCCGGCGGTGTCCTGCGTGTGCGAGATCGGCACGATCCCGGAGCGGCTGACGAGGCCAACCGTCGGCTTGATCCCGACCAGCGAGTTGATCGCCGACGGGCACACGATCGAGCCGTCGGTCTCGGTGCCGACCCCCACCGCCGCAAGGTTGGCGGACACCGCCGCCCCGGTGCCCGAACTCGAGCCGCACGGCGAACGGTCGAGCGCGTACGGGTTGCGGCACTGGCCGCCGCGCCCGCTCCAACCGCTCGACGACTTCGACGACCGGAAGTTGGCCCACTCCGACAGGTTCGTCTTGCCGAGGATGACGGCGCCCGCGGCGCGCAGGCGTTCGGCCACGAACGAATCGCGGGGCGCTTTGGCGCCGACGAGGGCGAGCGAACCGGCCGTTGTCGCCATGCGGTCCGCGGTGGCGATGTTGTCCTTGACGACCACCGGGATGCCGTGCAGCGGCCCGCGCGGCCCCTTCGCCTTGCGCTCCGCGTCGAGCGCGACCGCGATCGCGACGGCGTCGGGGTTGACCTCGATGACCGACCGCATGCCCCCGTCGATCGCTTCGATGCGTCCCAGGTACGCTTCGGCCAGCGAGCGGGCGGTGTGCGTGCCCGCGTTCATCTCCGCCTGGAGCTGGGCGATCGTCGCTTCCTCGAGTTCGAACGGCGCGCCCCGAACCGGGGCCGCCTCGGCGGACCCCCGCACCGCGGCCGGCACGACGCGGCCCACCGCGACCGCCAGGCTGCCCGTCACTCCGGCTTGCAGCAGCTCCCGCCGGCTCATCCCGCTGCCGCGGCGGGCCCCTCTCTTCCTGGGCTGGGTCATCTCGGCACCTCCCGGACGGTTCAGTGTACCCCGGAGTGGATGCCCGCGACTCGGACCACCCCTGCCAGACCGCCGCGGAGATGCTAGACTCCGGGCCGCAACACTGCTGAGTGAACGTCTCATCATGACAGTTGCGACACCGAAGCCAGCGCCAAACACCGGGGCTCCTCTTGTGGCCGGGGGAAGCGCGCCTCCTCCGGCCGAGCGCCTGCCCGCCAGCGACGGCCGCAGGCGGGCGTCGGCGTCCGATATCCGGGCGTTCCACGATGAGCTGCGCCGCAACAACCTGCGCATCCTGTTCTGGACGGCGGTTGTCTTCATCCCGGCGTACCTCGCCTGGACGGTGTTCGACGTCGTCCTCGAACCGGCGCACTGGCGGTACTTCCTCGTCCTCCGGCTCGTTGCGGCCGTGCTCAACACCGTGATCGCGGTCGCCATGCACCGGCCGAGGTACCACAGGTTCGCGTGGGAGGCGCTCTGGGCTCTCGCCTTCCTCTTCGGCGCCTTCATCGCGCCGATGCTGCCGCTGGCCGGCGACAACTTTTCGGCGTACGTCATGGGCTTCTCGATCGTGATCCTGGGGGTCGGGCTGCTCCCCGCATGGCCGCCCAACTGGTCGCTCGCAAACATCGTGGCGAACATCGGGGTTGCATCGTTCGCGTTCGCCATCTGGCCCACGACCGTTCCGCTGCGCGAGATCCTCGGCGGCGCCTTCTTTGTCCTCACCGCGGCGGGAATCTCGCTGGCGGCCGCCTATTTCAAGTACAACCTCGCGCGGAGCGACTACCTCACGCGCGCGGAGCTCACCGAGGTCGCCCGGCTCGAGGCCGACGCCAGGCGCGGCCTCGACGCCGCCAGGGTGGATCTCCAGCGAGCACTCGATCAGCTCAAGGACCTGGACCGGCTCAAGAGCAAGTTCTTCGCCAACGTCTCACACGAGCTGCGGACGCCTCTCACGCTTATCCTCGCACCGGTGGAGGAACTTGCGGCCACCACCACCGACCCCGACCGGCTGCAGTACCTGCGGGTGATCCGCCGCAACGCGTACCGGCTACTCCGGCTGATCGACGACCTCCTCGACCTGTCGCGCCTCGATGCCGGCGGCCTCAGGCTCAACCTCGCCGAGGTCGACATCCGCGCGCTCGCGGCGACGGTGCACGAGAACAGCACGCCCGCCGCGCTCGCCCGGTCGATCGCCTTCACGTTCGTCGCCGAGCCTTCGGTCAGGAGGATCTTCGCCGACGCGCACCGCCTCGAGATCGTCCTCACCAACCTGATCGGCAACGCCCTCAAGTTCACCCCGCCCGGGGGCGCGATCGAGATCCGCGTCGAGGACCTCGCCGAGGGTGTTCAGGTCGTGGTGCGCGACACCGGGCCGGGGATCCCGCCGGACGCTCTTCCCCGGGTGTTCGAACGGTTCTTTCAGGTCTCGAGCACCGAGCAGCGCCGCGAGGGCGGCGTCGGGATCGGCCTCGCTCTGGCCAAGGAGCTGGTCGAGCTGCACGGCGGCACGATCGAGGCCGCGAGCACGCTGGGCGCGGGCACCACGTTCACCGTGTTTCTGCCGTTCGGGAAGGACCACATCCGCCCCGAGTCGATCGAGCGCCGCGAGGCCGCGGACCAGGTGCCGCACGGGCGGCGACGCGCCGAGGATCCGAGCGGCGTCACGCCCGTGCGGCACCTGGTCCGCGGCCTCG
>PKYI01000110.1:0-22729 GCA_003133645.1 Acidobacteriota bacterium
AAGGGCGGCCTGCGCTTCCACCCCGCGAGCACCCTGGACGTCGTCCGCGCCCTCGCGATGTGGATGACGTGGAAGACCGCGGTCGTGGACATCCCGCTCGGCGGCAGCGGCGGCGGCGTCGCAGTGGACCCCCACGACCTGAGCTCGCCCGAGCTCGAGCGGTTGTGCCGCGGGTTCATGCGCTTCGCCGCGCGCAACCTCGGGGCCGAGGTGGACGTGCCCGAACCGGACCTCGCGGCGACCCCGCAGCAGATGCTCTGGATGCTCGACGAGTACGAGGTGATCGCGCGGCGGCACGTCCCCGGCGCGCTCACCGGCAAGCCGGTCGGCCTGGGAGGCTCGCTCGGGCGCAAGGAGGCCACCGGGTTCGGCGCCGTGATCTGCGTCCGCGAGGCGCTCAAGGAGATCGGGTTGAAGCCGGCGAACGCGCTCGCGAGCGTGCAGGGGTTCGGCAACGTCGGCCAACACGCCGTGAGGCTCTTTGCAGAACTTGGGGTGAAGGTCATCGCGGTGGCGGCTCTCGACCGCCGGGAGCGCCTGCCAGTCACGGTGCGCAAGGAGGACGGCGTCAGTGTGGACGAACTCCTCGCGGTCACCGACGGCTTCGGGGGGATCGATCGCGAGGAGGCGGCCCGCGCCGGCTACGAGATCCTCCCCGGCGGGGCGTGGCTGGAGCAGGACGTCGACGTCCTCGTGCCCGCGGCGCTCGAGAACCAGATCACGGTCGAGAACGTGGGGTCGGTGCGACCGCGGGTGCGGATCGTGGCCGAGGGAGCCAACGGCCCGACCAGGCCCGAGGCCGAGCAGGCGCTGGCGGGGCGGGGCGTGCTCGTGATCCCGGACCTGCTCGCCGGCGCCGGAGGTGTCACCTGTTCGTACTTCGAGCAGGTGCAGTCCAACATGAACTACTTCTGGGAGCGGGACGAAGTCCTCGGCAAGCTGGATGTCAGGATGACCAACGCGTACGTCGCGGTGAGCGACCTCGCTCGCAGCCGCAAGCTGTCGATGCGCGACGCGGCGTACGTCATCGCCGTCACCAGGGTCGCGGGTGCGTGCAAGGCGAGAGGGTGGTTGTGAAGAACGTGGTCCGTGGTCCGAGTCGCGCAGGAACGGCAGGGAGGGCGGGAAAGGGCATGAAGGCGGCGCCGGGCACTGTCGCGCGGTTCGATCGCAACTTCTTCGACGCGTCGGCCCCGTTTACCGCGATCGGCGGCGGCGAGCTGGGCGGAAAGGCGCAAGGGCTGGCGTTCATCCAACGCACTCTGGCCGAGCGCTTCCCGGGCGGGGGTGAGATCGTCGTCGCGATCCCGCAGCTCACGGTGATTACCACCGAGCACTTCGAGGCGTTCGTGAAGCTCAACGACCTCGAGGAGGACGCGTCGTCCGACATGCCGGACGACCGTCTAGCCCTCCGTTTCCTGCACGGCGATCTGCCTACCCAGCTCGTCGGCGACCTGCGGGCCCTGGTCGCGGCGGTCCGGCGGCCCCTCGCCGTGCGCTCGTCGAGCCTCCTCGAGGACGCGATCGAGCGCCCGTTCGCCGGCGTCTACGCGACCAAGATGACCCCGAACAACCAGCTCGACGCCGATACCCGCTTTCGCCGCCTCGTCGAGGCGGTCAAACTGGTGTGGGCCTCGACGTTCTTCCGGGAGGCCAAGGGGTACCTGAAGACCGTCAACAAGTCGGCCGGCGACGAGAGGATGGCGGTCATCGTCCAGGAAGTCGTCGGCCTCCGGCACGGGGAACGTTTCTATCCCGACGTCTCGGGCGTGGCGCGGTCGTACAACTACTACCCGACCGGCAACGCCAAGCCCGCGGATGGGGTGGCGAGCCTTGCGCTCGGGCTCGGCAAGACCGTAGTCGACGGCGAGCCCTGCTGGAGCTACTCGCCCGCGTACCCCAAGGCGCCGCCGCCGTACAACTCGATCGGCGAGCTGCTCGATGCGACGCAGCGCGAGTTCTGGGCCGTGACCATGGGTACGGCGCCTTACGACCCCGGACGGGAAGCCGAGCACCTCGTGCGCTGCTCGCTGGCCGACGCCGAAGCGGACGGAACCCTGCGCCTGGCGGCCTCGACCTTCGACCCGAACGCGCAGCGGATCGTCCCAGGCATCGGGGCCGGAGGGCCGCGCCTCGTCAACTTTGCGCCGCTCCTGTCCTACAACCACCTTCCCCTCAACGACACGGTGCGGCAGCTCCTCGCGGTGTGCGAGGACGCGGCCGGCGAGCCTGTGGAGATCGAGTTCGCCCTTGCCGTCGAACCCGGCGGCGCTGCGCGACTCGGGTTCCTGCAGGTGAGACCGTTGGTTGTGGCGCGTGAGGCGGTCGTTGTGGATGACGCCGATCTCGAGGGGCCGGGCGTCCTGGCCGCCTCACGGCGCGCGCTCGGCAACGGCGCGGACGCCTCGATCCGGGACGTCGTCTACCTCAAGGCGGCGCCGTTCGACGTGGCGGCGACGCCCGCCATCGCCAGGGAGGTCGAGGCGGTCAATGACGGGCTGATGCGCGATGGGCGACCCTACCTGCTCGCAGGGTTCGGCCGCTGGGGAACCTCCGACCAGTGGGGGGGGGTGCCGGTGCAGTGGGCGCAGATCTGCGGAGCCCGGGCGATCCTCGAGGCATCGACCTCTCGGCTGCATGCGGACCCCTCGCAGGGCTCGCACTTCTTCCACAACCTGACGAGCTTCTCGGTGCTGTACTTTTCGCTCGACGGCGCCGAGAGTCGGAATGTCGACTGGGGCTGGCTCGACGCCCAGCCGGCCGTCGCCGAGACCCGGTACCTGCGTCACGTGCGGCTCGACGCGCCCCTCTCCATCAGGGTCGACGGGCGGTCCGGGAGGGGGGTGATCAAGCGCCATGACTGATTCCGCCAAGAGCAACGAGAGGCTGTTGTGGGCGTTGCAGGAGCGCGCAAAGGAGCTCGCCTGCCTCTACGAGGTCGAGGAACTGCTCGGCGACGCCGAGAAGGAGCTCGAAGAGGTGTTCTTCGGCATCGTCGAGGCCATTCCTCCCGGTTGGCAGTACCCGGACATTTGCGTGGCAGCCATCGAGTTTCAGGGCCGCACGTTCGGGCCTCCCGGGCTGGTCGCTACACAGTGGGCGCAGAGCGCCGACATCGTCGTGCAGGAGAAGAGGGTCGGCACGATCCGCGTCTTCTACACTCAGGGGATGCCGGACGCCGACGAGGGGCCGTTCCTCAAGGAGGAGGGGAAGCTCATCCGCACCATCGCCGACCGCGTCGGGCACTTCATCCTGCACCGGCAGTTGCGTGGCGTGGTCCAGGAGTGGCGGAACGCCCGGGCCTCGCTCGCGGAAAAACGGCCCGAGGAGTGGCGCGTCGTTCTCAATCTGCTCCGCCGCACCGACCAGGACCTCTTCGTGCGTATCTCGCGGAAGATGGCCACGCACCTTGCGTGGAGCGGCATCGGGGAAGCTCACGCTCTGCTGCAGGGGTTCGGCCAGGACCGGGGCGTTGAAGACGGCGGCGTCGGGGAGAGCAACGAGCCGAGCCATCGCCTGCCGCTCGGTAACCCGCTGCAGCTCGCGGATGAGGTCGTCGCGCTTGCGCAGGCACGCCTGTCGGGCGGCGAGTTGCTCGAGCGGATCGAGCGCTGGATCCACGAGGACCGCTCGGCGTTCCTGGTCCAGACGGTGGCGAACGTGCAGGCGTCGCCGGAGGAGGTCGCGAACGCCATCCGCCGCTACCTGCACCTGGTTCCCGAGGGCGCCGGCCTCGCGGCTCCGACCTTGAGCATCGCGCGGGTCTCGCTGCTCCGCCGCTTCCTCTCGAGTGAACCCGCGTACCTGCGGGTCGCGAAGCAGTTCGTCGACCTCGAGGACATCCTCCTCCTGCTCGATCACCTGGTCTGCCTGCCCGGCAGCCGCGGCATGCTGGGCGGGAAGCTGGCCGGAGTGTTCCTGGCGGAGCAGGCCCTTCGCAGGATGGGCAAGAGCCACCCGGAGATCGGCGAGGTGCGGGTACCGCGCGCCTGGTACGTCGCGTCGGACGCCGTGCGCGGCTTCGTCCGCCACAACAACCTCGAGGAGGTCTACGAGCAGAAGTACAAGCCGATCGACCAGGTTCGCCTCGAGTACCCCCAGCTCGTGCAGGTCTTCAAGAACTCGGAGTTCCCCCCGGAGCTGGTCAAGGGGCTGTCGCTGGTGCTCGACGACCTGCACGACACGCCGATCATCGTACGGTCCTCCAGCCTGCTCGAGGACCGCTTCGGGGCGGTGTTCTCGGGGAAGTACAAGAGTCTGTTCCTCGCCAACCAGGGAACCAAGCGCGAGCGCCTCAACGCGCTGATGGACGCCATCGCCGAGGTGTACGCCTCGATCCACGGCCCCGACCCCATCCAGTACCGGGCGGAGCGCGGACTGCTCGACTTCCAGGAGGAGATGGGGATCATGATCCAGGAAGTCGTCGGGGCGAGGGTGTGCCGTTTCTTCTTCCCCGCCTACGCCGGCGTCGCCCTCTCGCGCAACGAGTTCCGCTGGTCGCAGCGGATCCGCCGCGAGGACGGCCTGATCCGCATGGTTCCGGGTCTCGGCACGCGCGCCGTGGACCGCGTCCGCGAGGACTATCCCGTGCTCGTCGCCCCAGGACAGCCGGGGTTGCGCGTCAACGTCACGCCGGAGGAGGTGGCGCGGTACTCCCCGCAGCAGATCGAGGTCGTGGACCTCGAGGCCCGCAGCCTGAAGACGATGCCGATCCGGACGTTGCTCGCGGAGTGTGGCCGGGAATACCCGGAGCTCCATCGCATCGTCTCGCTGCTGCAGGAAGGGAGGATCGTCAAGCCGCTCGGCACGTTCGTGGACCTCGAACACGGCGAGGCGGTGGTGACGTTCGACGGGTTGATCTCGGACACGAGCCTCGTCAGGCGGGTGGGAGCGATGCTGGCACTGCTCGAGGGAGCGCTCGGTCACCCGGTGGACATGGAGTTCGCCTCGGACGGGTCCGACTTCTACCTGCTCCAGTGCCGGCCGCAGAGCTTCAACCGCGAGAACGTCGCGGCCGCCATCCCGCGAGACGTGCCCGACGGGAGCGTTCTGTTCTCGGCCAACCGCTATGTGTCCAACGGCAGAATCCCCGACATCACCCACATCGTCTACGTCGACCCCGACCGTTACAACGAGCTCGAGGACCACGCCGATCTGCAAGCGGTGGGGTGCGCCGTCAGCCGGCTCAACGCCCTGCTGCCAAAGCGACAGTTCGTCCTGGTCGGGCCGGGTCGGTGGGGGAGCCGCGGTGACATCAGGCTCGGCGTGAACGTGACGTACTCGGACATCAACAACACGGCCATGCTCGCGGAGATCGCGCGCAAGCGCGGGAACTACGTGCCCGATCTCTCGTTCGGGACGCACTTCTTCCAAGACCTCGTCGAGGCCGGGATCCGCTACCTCCCGCTCTACCCCGACGACCCGGGCGTAGTCTTCAACGAACGCTTCCTGCGGGAGTCGGAGAACGAGCTGGCGAGCCTCGCGCCGGAGTTCGCGCACCTCGGCGACGTCGTGCGCGTCATCGACGTCCCGAAGGCGTGCCCCGGCATGGTCCTGCGGGTGCTCATGAACGCCGACGAGGACCGCGCCGTGGGCATCCTGGTGCCGGCCGGCCGGCCGCCCGATATGCCATCCGAGGAGGCACGGCCCGGTGAGGCCCCGCGGGAAGGGCACTGGCGGTGGCGCTTGCGGATGGCCGAGCGGATCGCCGGCCAGGTGGACGCCGCGAGGTTCGGCGTTGTCGCGATGTACGTGTTCGGCAGCGCCAAGAACGCGTCGGCGGGGCCGGGGAGCGACATCGACCTCCTCGTCCACGTCCGCGGGACGGAGGCGCAGCGCGGGGCGCTCACCACGTGGCTCGAGGGGTGGAGCCTGTGCCTGGACGAGATGAACTTCCTTCGCACCGGCATTCGCAGCGGCGGCCTGCTGGACGTGCACCTGGTCACCGACGAGGACATCGCGGCGCGGTCCAGCTATGCGGTGAAGATAGGGAACGTCACGGACGCGGCGTGGGAAATTCCCATCCGCCGCTGAGGGCGTCGCGGCTGCACGCAGTCCGCGGTAGCCCTTCTCCTCTTGTTTCTTCGGGCCAGGGACCCCGGACCACGGGCCACGGTCGTTCAGATCAGCTCGCGGGTGGCGGAGGCGGGGTCCTCGAGGTCGAACCTCACCAGAGCGAGCTCCGGGCCGTCGTGCGCGGCGGAGAAGCACCAGGTGCGGCCGATCCGCTCGCGCCAGGACCCGGTGATGCGCGCCGACTCGTGAACGTGGCCGTGCAGGGTGACGAGCGGCTGGCGGTCCTCGATGAACCGGCGGATGGCGATGCTGCCGATGTGCACGTCAAGCGGCACGTGCTCGAAGGTGCGGCCGTCGAGGGCGGCGCGGTCGAGGTCCGTCCGGTAGGGCGGCGCGTGGAACAGCATCACCGCGCGGGCAAGGTCCTCCTCGCCGATGAGCGCGGCCAGGTCGCGGACGATCGTGCCGTACCGCACTTCGGAGGGGTCCGCCGCGACCGTCCTGAGCCCCTCCTCCAGCGTCACGCACCCCGGCTCGAGGTGGCGCGAGACGTCCCACCGCTCCCAGTCCTTGAGGGCGAACGGCGTCGGGGGCACACATGCGTAGCCGAAGACCTCGGCAGCCCCGATGTGGACGCGGCGCATGTGTACGTGTTCGAGAAGGCCGTCGCGGGCCAGCGCCTCAAGTCCCGCCTCCTGCGCCCTGGGGTCGTCGTTGCCGAGAATCGCGAGGACGGACGGGTAATCGTCGCCGAGCGCGTCGCGGAGGGCCGCGAGGCGCGGGCCCAGAAGCTCGGCGAAGAAGTCGCCGGGGGCGTCGTGGGCGAACGGGTGGGGGAGGAGGTCGCCGCCGAGGAAGAGCACGGTCGGTCGCTCCTGCCCCACAGCCGCGAACAGCTTCTCGTAACGGTCCGATCGGCCGTGGAGGTCGGAGGCGAAAAGGCAGCGCATCACCGGCATCGCGTCCTAAGCTTAATTATGACAGGATTTCATTGCGGAAAGGGCGCGGCCCAGCCATCGGACGCGCCGGTGGCCGAGGTGCAAGGGACGTGGGTCACCAGCTAGAATCCGTTCCCTGAAGTCGAGGGGGGGCTATGTTAACACTCATTCGGATCGCGCACTCGCCGGACGCCGACGACGCCTTCATGCACTTCGCCGTGGTGCACGGCAAGGTGGGGACCGAGGGGTTGCGGTTCGCCGAAACGCTGGCCGACATCGAGACCCTGAACCAGAAGGCGAAGGAGGGGCTGTACGAGGTGACGGCGGTGTCGCTGCACGCCTTCGCATACCTCGACGGCCGCTACGCCTTGCTCAACTCCGGCGCCTCGCTCGGCGACGGCTACGGCCCGGTGGTCCTGGCCCGGCGGCCGATGACGCGGGACGATCTCGCCGGCGTGACCGTGGCGACGCCGGGCGCACTCACGTCCGCCCGTCTCGCGCTGCAGCTCTGGCAGCCCGCCGCACGCTGCGTCGATGTCCCGTTCGACGAGGTGATGGACGTGGTGCGACGTGGGGACGCGGATGCGGGCGTGGTCATCCACGAGGGCCAGCTGTTCTTCGCCGAGGAGGGGTTCGCGAAGGTCGCGGACCTCGGCGAGTGGTGGACGGGCGAAACCGGCACGCCGCTGCCGCTCGGCGGTAACGCGATCCGCCGCGACCTCGGCGAGCCGCTGATGCGCCAAGTCGCGGGAGTGCTCGAGGCTTCGATCCGCTACGCGCTCGAGCACCGGGAGGAGGCGCTGGCGCACGCCCTCGCGTTCGGGCGCGGGCTCGATCACGCCAAGGGCGACCGCTTCGTCGGGATGTACGTCAACGAGGCCACGCTCGACTACGGCGAGCGCGGAAGGCAAGGGGTGGAACTGTTCTATCGCCGCGCCCACGAGGCCGGCCTGATCCCGAGCGTCCCGCGCCCCGACTTCGTGCGCGGCTGAGCCGGCGCGCGCAGCGGCGCAGGATCGCCGAGAATTCTTGCTACTATTCGCCGATGATCCGGCGAGCCGTGCCCAGCTCCGTGCGCATACGTGCTCCGCGCGCGCCAGGCCTGCCGCCGGCTGATTCCAAGCCCCCAGGGAGAGTGCAATGACCCAGAGCCGCAGCAGGTACGAGTGGTTCGCCATCGGCGACGTCAACGGCTTCTTCGGCCTGATGTTCGACAACGTGACGGTGCTGTCGTTCCTGGCCGGCATCCTCGTCTTCGCATTCGGCTTCCCGGCCGACATCGTGTACACGAAGATGTTCCCCGGCACCGCCTTCGGCGTGCTGTTCGGTGACCTCGTCTACACCTGGATGGCGTTCCGCCTCGCGAGGAAGACGGGCAACCCCAGGGTGACGGCGATGCCCCTCGGCCTCGACACGCCCTCGACGATCGGGATCGCGCTCGTCGTGCTCGGCCCCGCCTTCGTGTCGCTCAAGGCGCAGGGGATGGAGCCGCACGACGCCGCGATGATGACGTGGTACATCGGCATGGCCACCATGGTCATGATCGGGGTCATCAAGCTCGTGCTCTCGTTCTGCGGCGGGTGGGTGCAGAGGATGGTGCCGCAGGCCGGCCTGCTCGGCTCGCTGGCCGGCATCGGCCTCGCGCTGATCGGCTTCGTGCCCCTGCTCGATGTCTTCGGGATGCCTCTCGTGGGGATGGTCGCGCTCGGCCTGATCCTCTACAACCTGGTGGCGCGCATCCGGCTGCCGAAGAACGTCCCCGGGGTGCTGGCGGCGATCGCCATCGGCACCGCGCTCTACTACCTGTTGGGGCCGCACGGCTGGGTCGGCGGCGTCTACAAGCCGCTCCCCGCCGCCGATCTCCACTTCGGCTTCCCGGTCCCGACGCTGCTGTTCGTGAAGGGGTTCGTGGCGGCGCTGAAGTACCTGCCGCTGGCGGCGCCTTTTGCGCTGCTGACCGTGGTCGGCGGCATCAACGTCACCGAGAGCGCGCGGGTGGCGGGCGACGACTTCAAGACTCGCGACATCCTGCTGACCGAGGCGATCGCGACGCTCGTGGCCGGCGTGTGCGGCGGCGTCGCGCAGTCCACGCCGTACATCGGCCAGCCGGCGTACAAGGGGATGGGGGCGCGCGCCGGCTACACCGTGCTCACCGGCGCGTTCATCGGCCTGGGCGGGATCCTGGGCTACGTGGGCTACATCGTCGAGCTGATCCCGCGCGGCGTGCTCGCCCCGATCCTGATCTTCGTGGCGCTCGACATCATGGTGCAGGCGTTCCTCGCGTGCCCGGCCCGCCACGCCCCCGCGGTGGCGTTCGCGTACTTCCCGACCGTGGCCCGCCTGCTTGCTATCAAGTATGGCACGTTCATCCCGCCCGACAAGTTCGTGCAGTTGCTCGCGGCCGCGAGCAAGGAGTTGCCCGAGGCGCTGGTCACCGTCGCGCTCGGGAACGGCTTCATCCTCACCGCGATGCTCTGGGGCGCGTTCCTCGCCGAGCTGATCGACCGCCGCCTCAAGCGCTCCGCGCTCTACCTCGGGATCCTGGCGCTGTTCTCGTTCTTCGGCGTGATCCACTCGTCCTCGCCGGACGGCAACATGTATCTGCCGTGGTCGCTCGCGAGCCCGCTGCAGCGGGCGGTCCCGTACCAGTTCACGCTGGCGTACCTGGTACTCGCGGCGATGTTCCTGCTGCTGTCCCTGTCGCGGGAGAGCCGGGAGGCGCCGCCCGACGACCTCGAGCACCCCGGCGTCGAGATCTAGTTGGACCTCCACGTCTGACCACGGCCCGCGCCGGCCGATCGACGGACGCGCGCCGATGGTAGACTCGCGGCGAGCCGATGTCCGAGGATCGCCTTCCGACCGATCTTGCAACCCTCGAGGGTTCCGGGACGCTGCGCGATCAGGAATCGATCCTCATCCTGCTGAATCTGTGCCTTCTGACCGCGATCGCGGTGGTCCACGTGCTGTTCGGGCCCGCGCTGGGGCCGCCGAGCCGTGGTTTCTTCGTGCTCCTGATGGGGCGGTTTCTCATGCAGACGCTCGAGCTCGCCTGGCTCAACGGCGGCCAGGACCCGCCCGACAACCGGATGCTCAGGGCCTACGCGGGCGCCTCGATCTGGGTGAACATCGCGTTCGCGTTCGTGATCGCGCTGCTCGGCGGTAAGGAGGAGACCCACTACGTCGTGCTGATGGTCATCCCGGTGATCGCGGCCGCGTTCAGGTACGGGGCCACCGGAATTGCCGTGGTCGTCGCCGCGACCACGGGTCTCACCTTCCTCGAGGTCTGGATCTACTACCGGCGGCATCTTCCCATGGGGACGACGGAGTATTTCGAGGCGACCAACGTCGTGCTGGTCTACGGCGTCGTGGCCCCGGTCGTGGCGCTGCTGGTGGGCCGGTTGCGACGGGAACAGGGGAAGTTGCGGCACTCCTTGGCCGAGCTCGAGCGGGCCCGCGACCGACTGGTCTCCGAGGAGAAGCTGGCCGCCGTGGGACGGTTCGCGAGCGCGATCGCGCACGAGGTGCGCAACCCGGTCGCGATGATCGTGAGCTCGCTGGAACTGGCCAAGGACGCGAGCACCGACGCGGCCCGCAGGGATGAGTGGCGGGAGGTCGCCGGGACCGAGGCCAGGCGGCTGGAGGCGTTGACCGGCGATTTCCTGCTGTACGCGCGCCAGAGAAAGCCCGAGAAGCACCGCACGCCGGTCGCGACGACGGTGGGGTACGTCGCCGGCCTGGCGCAAGCCCGTCTGAGCCAGGCGGGTCTCCAACTCACGGTGCAGTGCGCTGAGGACCTGGTGGCGCCGTTCGACCCGTTCCAGGTCCACCAGGCTCTCCTGAACCTGATGATGAACGCGTGCGACGCCACGCCGAGTGGCGGGTTGATCACGATGGGGGCGCGGCCGGTACCCGGCGGGGGCGTCGCGCTGTTCGTCGAGAACAGCGGTCCGGCAATCCCGGAAAACGTCGTGCCGAAACTGTTCGAACCGTTCTTCACGACCAAGCCGCGCGGCTCCGGCCTCGGCCTCGCGATCTCGCGCGCCATCGCCCGCGGGCACGGCGGCGACCTCGTCCTCGAGGTTAACGAACCCGGCCGTGTGCGGCTGGCGCTGAACATCCCCGCCGACCCGGCGGTGGTCTTGGAGGGCTGACACGGTGGCGCGGCTTCTCGTAGTCGACGACGAGCTCAACATGCGCCGGATCCTGGGCGCCATCCTGCAGGGGGACGGCCACGACGTGATCGAGGCCGCCGGTGTGGACGAGGCCCGCAGGGCGTTCGCGGCGTCGCCGTTCGACCTCGTGGTGACCGATCAGCGCATGTCGGACGGCGACGGCCTGTCGCTGCTCGCCTCCTGCCGGGAGGTGGACCCGACCGTTCCCGTCGTCCTCATCACCGCATACGCGACGGTGGAGCTCGCGGTGGATGCGATGCGGCAGGGAGCGTTCGACGTGGTCCCGAAGCCGTTCGTCCCCGCGGCCGTGCGGGCTGTCGTGAAGCGGGCGTGCGAGCGCACCGAGCTGCTGCGGGAGAACGAGAGGCTGCGGGGGCAGGTCCGCCGCCTTGCCGGGTCCGAGGAGCTGGTGGGCGACGGCCCCGAGATGGCCAGGCTCCGGGGACTCATCGCCCGTGTGGCGCCTACGGGTGCAACCGTCCTCATCAGCGGAGAGACCGGCACGGGCAAGGAGCTGGTGGCCCGCGCGATCCACGCGGCGAGCGACCGCGCCGGCCGCCCGTTCGTGGCCGTCAACTGCGCCGGGTTTCCCGAGACGCTCCTGGAGAGCGAGCTCTTCGGCCACGAGCGCGGCGCGTTCACCGGCGCCGACCGGCCCCGGCAGGGCGTCTTCGAGGCCGCGCACCTCGGCACGCTCTTCCTCGACGAGGCGGCGGAGATGTCGCTGCCGCTGCAGGCCAAGCTGCTGCGCGTCCTGATGGACGGGGAGGTGATGCGCGTCGGCTCGACGGTGGCGCGGCACGTGGACGTGAGGATTATCGCCGCGACCAACCGCGACCTGGAGCGACGCGTCCGCGATGGTTTGTTCCGCGAGGACCTCTACTACCGGCTGGCGGTGGTGCCGATCGCGGTCCCGCCCCTGCGCTCGCGCAGAAGCGACATCGCGCGCCTGGTCGATCACTTCCTCGCGCTCGTGGCCCGCGACCTCAAGGTTCCGCCCCGGGCGGTGTCGACGGCCGCGATGGCCAAGCTGCTCGCGTACGACTTTCCCGGCAACATCCGCGAGCTGCGCAACCTGATCGAGCGGGCCGCGATCCTGGCCGCGGGACCGCGCATCGAGGCGGAGGACGTGCCGCTCGCGGCCGCGAGCGCGTCTCCGGGCGCCGGCCCGGGCCGAGAGGGGAACGGAGTCGAGCAGCTGGTCGCGGGGCTCCCCGATCCTCTCGACCTG
Source organism: Acidobacteriota bacterium (assembly GCA_003133645.1). Lineage (GTDB taxonomy): Bacteria > Acidobacteriota > Thermoanaerobaculia > Thermoanaerobaculales > Thermoanaerobaculaceae > RBG-13-68-16. Next base: position 12,357 of record PKYI01000110.1, read on the forward strand.
CCAGCCGTTATGGACGCCGTGGAGGACGCCCTGATCCAACGCGCCCTGGCTGTGGCGGGCGGGGTGCAAGCTGAAGCCGCGCGCAGGCTCGGAGTCTCCCGCAGCCACCTCGCGTACAAGCTGAAGGCCAGGGGCGGGGCCAAGGCGCCGCGGTGAGGCCGGCCGTATAAATCCCTTGACGGAACGTGGCCCGGATGTTCAGAAGTCTTGACGGACGCCGCGCCCAGGGATGCTCGTTCATTCTGCAAGTTATTGTTTCAAAAACAGATCGGTCTCGCACCGTAGCCTGGCATCGGTCTTGCTCTGCTGAGAGTCGGGGCCGGAAGACCGGCTCCACGACCGCATGAAAGAAAGAGGAGGAAGAGACCGATGACTAAACCCCGTTTCGTCCGTCCCGCCGCGTTGGCCCTGTTTGCCGCCGTGATCGCCGTGGCCGGGTTCGGCCTGCACAGCATTGAGGCCGCTCCCGCCACGCCCACGGCCAAGACCCTGGACAACCTGAACGCCGCGTTCAACGGCGAGAGCAACGCCCACGCCCGCTACCTCGCGTTCGCCACCAAGGCCGGCGAAGAGGGGTACGGCGAGGTCGCGAGCTTGTTCCGCGCCGCCGCGCGCGCGGAGGAGATCCACGCCGCCAACCACGCCGCGGTGATCAAGAAGCTCGGCGGCGTCCCCAAGGCCGACATCCAGGCCCCGGACGTGAAGTCCACGAAGGAGAACCTCGAGGCGGCGATCAAGGGCGAGTCCTACGAGCGCGACACCATGTACCCCGAGTTCCTGGCGCAGGCGCGCAAGGAGGGACAGCGCGACGCCATCGAGACGTTCAACTTCGCCAAGAGCGTCGAGGCCGAGCACGCCAAGCTGTACACCGCCGCACTCGACAATCTGGGCGCCCTCAAGGGCAGCCAGGCCAAGCCGTTCTACGTCTGCACGGTGTGCGGCAACACGACGACCAAGATAGACTTCGAGAAGTGCCCGGTGTGCTTCAACTCGAAGGACAAGTACGTCCAGGTGAGCTGAAGGCCGGCGCGAGCCGCGTATCGTCTCTCCACCGGTCGCCCGTCAGGCCTGCCGTCTGGCGGGCGGCCGTTCCGGCGCTGCCCAGGAGGTCAGACCCATGTTCGAGCTTCCCCCAATCCCCGCGTGGGACGGCTTGCACCCGCTGATCGTCCACTTTCCGATCGCGCTGCTGCTGGTCGCCCCGCTGTTCGTCGTGCTCGGCCTCCTCGTCGGCCGCCACTCGAGGCTGCTCATGACATCGGCGCTGGTCCTGATGGTCCTGGGCACCGCCGCGAGCTACGTGGCGGTGTCGACCGGAGAGGCGGCCGGCAAGCTGGCCGACCGCACCCCCGAGGTGAACCAAGTGCTCCAGCACCACGAGCAGCTGGCCGAACGCACCAGGCTGACGTTTACGGTCCTGACGGTCGTTCTCGCGGGCCTGCTGGCGGGGCCGGCCGTCCTCAAGCGGCCGCTCGCGAGGGTGCCGGCCACCGTGCTGACGCTCTTGTTCCTGGGCGTGTACGGCGCCGGCGCCATCGTGCTCGCCAACACGGCGCACAACGGCGGCCGTCTGGTTCACGAGCTGGGAGTGCGTAGCCTCATGCCGCCCGCGCCGGTCGCCGCCGCATCCGCCGACTCAGACGAATGATGCACGTCTCTCCGACGGGCTCCCGGCCGCACCGGACCATGGCGGCCCGGTGCCCCACTGCTGCGGTCTCAGCCGATCAACGCTCCCAGAATCGCCACCAGGGCTTGGCGGCGTTGCGGGAGGCGGGGGGATCGATTCTGCCGGTCGCTTCGCCCTTGAGTAGCCGCACGAGGAACGGCGGCGGCGGCCCTTTCTCCTTCGCGTAGGACAAGGCGCGCTTGCCGAGGACGTCGGTCGTCGCCGCGTCCGCGCCGGCCGTGAGCAGCGCCTTCGCGGCCGCGATGTTCCAGGAACGGGCCGCCTGCATCAGCGCGGTCGTCCCCCAGCGGTTGGCCGCGTTGGGGTTGGCGCCACCGGCGAGCAGACCTTCGACGATCGGGGCCGAACCCGTGCGCGCGGCAATCATGAGGGCGGTGTGCCCCTCTTCGTCAGAGGCGTTGATGTTGGCGCCGCGCTGGGCGAGGAACTTGACGATCTCCTGGTGGCGCATCGCCGTCGCCAGCAGCAGCGCCGACATGCCCACGTTGTTGCGCGCGTCGATCTCCGCGCCCGCTTCGACGAGTAGCTTGACGATCGAGAGCTGACCCGCGGCCGCCGCGATCATGAGGAGGGTGCCGCCCTCGTCGTCGCGGTCCCGCAGGTCGATCCCGCCCTTGAGAAGGCCCTGCACTTCCTGCAGGCTGCCGCGCTGCACCGCCTCAGTCAGGATTGCGTCCACGCTGGGCCCTCCCAGGTGTGAGGATAGCGTGAGGGTCGGCGGGTGACAACTGGACCGACAGCGCTCCAGAGCGTGGGTGCCGGTTTTTGTGCGAGCTAGGGTCCGCGGCCGGGAGGCCCGGTGCGTTACGCCAGGCCCAACGACCTGCGCACCATGGCGGCCGTGACGAGGAGCCGCTTGCGCCTATTGGGCGTATCTTCGAGCGCGCCGTTGTTCCAGGGATCGAACTCGATCGGGTTGATGATCTTGGAGAAGATCGTGCGGAGCGCGCGGGCGCCGGTGCGCGAGTGCTTCTCCGCCTGTTCGGCGACGATCGACGCCGCCAGGTCCTCGATCTCGAGGTCGATCCCCATGACGGCGAGGTAGCGGCGCGAGCGCACGAACGGGGAGTCGAAGGCGGAGAGGAGGATCTGTTTGAGCGAGTTGACCCCAAGGTCGGCGAGCAGGACCGTGTTGTCGAGGCGCGCGATGAACTGGGGGACCATGCCGTAGGTGAAAAGGTCTTCGATCTTGAAGTAGTCGGCGAGCGAGAAGCGCACCTCGATCGTGACCTGGCCATCGGCGCTGCGGACCGCCACGGAGCGCAGGCTCTCGCCGCTGCTCGGGTTGGTGACGCGCGAGAACACCTGGTCATAGAGGCCCTCGAACGCGCCGCCGCAGATGAACATCATGCCTTTGGTGTCGATCTCCAGGGTCACGGGCTTGTCTTCGCCGTCCTCCACCATCACGTGGGTCTTGATCGGGATCCTCTCGCCCTCCATGAGCGTCAGGATGCCCTGCTGCAGCGCGACGCCGATGGCGTTCGGCTTTCCGGCGAGGATCGAGGACATCTTGTCGATCTCGTCCACGCAGATTGTGGCGCGCTCCATCGTCTCCTTCAGCTCGGCGGCGGTGGGGGGGTGGCCGATCACCGACCGCGCCCGCTGCTCGACCGCCGCCAGCAGCCGCTCCGGCCGGAACTCCATGCGGTCCGAGTCCACCAGCAGGTTGGCGTTGATGAGCGCCACCGCCCGGAACGGAACGTACTCCGGCAGCTCGTCGTAGAGCCGCTGGATGTTGTTCATGATCGTGGTCTTGCCGGTGCCGGAGTTGCCGATGAGGATGATGTTGCCGGGTACCTTGCCCGTCGTGTGCTTGTAGATCGCCACCGACACGAAGCGGAGCGCGTCGTCCTGCCCGAGGACGCCGCCCTTGAGCGCCTGCAAGATCAGCGGCGGGGTGATGCTCTCGACCGGGCGCAGTCCCTCGTCCGGCGCCGCGTCCCTGCTCTCACGTTGGACCATGTGCTCCTTGCTCAAAGCGCCGCCTCCCAATCCGCCTACGGATGCTCCGGCTCCGGCGTTGGGAACCGGTCCCGCAACGACGCATTCTGCCAGATTCCACGCGCCGCGGGTAATCGCGGGCCGCGCCCTCCCGGCGACCCCGCACCAAGCTTCCCCCGTTCACTGCGTGAGCCTGTCCCTATCTTGCCCTGCGGCCTGCTGCTCGGGCTTGCTGATCCTTCTTCCACTGCGTGGAGGCTGTCTTGCTTGCCGGTCCCGCGGGTGGCCGGATGCGGGCCCGGGCGCCCCGGCGCCCGAGCCCGCATGCTCCTGTGCCCGCGACCGGACAGGGCGATCCGCGCCGGGGCCCCTCGCTGTTCTCCTCCCTCGCACAAGACGCTCGGTCGGAGCCATCGACACCCCGGCGCGGCTCGCCCGTCCGGGACCCGCGGGCGCAGGAGCCAATGGCCACCCGCGGCACCGGCGGATCAACGACGCCCCCGCCCACCATTTGGAGGTCTTGCCGCAGGGCGAGGGTCCAACCGGAGCTGACGGCGCGCGCCAGGGCTTCCGCGGCATGGGAGGGTGGGGGTCAGACCGCCCCGGGGGCTGAGGCCCATCGCGCCGGAGCGTGCGGGTCCCGAGCGGCCAGAGCGGCGGGTGGAAACGCTGACCCCGACCGAGCGCTTCTTGCGTGGGAGGGGGACAGCGAGGGTCCGCCCGCCGATCTGGCCTGCTCGGTCGCACGCACAGGCGAGTTTTCGGGCGGCGCTCGATGCGCCGCCCGAAAACTCGGCCGATGCCCCCGGGGCAAAGTGAAAGGCCTCACGCAGTGAAGAATCAGAGACCATTCTGGGCGGGACCGGCAAGCAAGAAGGCCCCCACGCAGTAGAAGGAGCGGGCGTTGGGGTGAAGCAGGGAGGGACGGGCGCCCAAGCCAAGCTAGGGAAGATCTTCCTCGGCGAGGCCGAAGTAGTGGCCGACCTCGTGGACGACCGTGTCCTGGATCTCGCGGATCAACTCCCGCCGGTCGCTGCACTCGGCGAGCAACGGGCGGCGGTAGACGACGATCCGGTCCGGGAGGACGTTGCCGTAGCTGCCGCCGCGGTCCGGGAGGGCCATTCCCTGGTAGAGGCCGAACAGGGTCTCCGTTTCGGGGTCGAGGCCGGCGTCGCGGAGTTCCTCGTCGCTGGGCTCGTCCTCGACCACGACGGCGACGTTGTCGAGGAACGAGGCTGTCTCTTCGGGCAGGCCGTCGAGCGCCTCGGCCACGACACGTTCGAACAGCTCGCGGTTCATGCGCAGCATGGAGGTATGATACGCGGTGTCGTCCGGAGCGGCAGGAGGGTTGATGGAACGTGCGATCTCGGCACTCGGCCTCGTGGTCTTTGTCGGTGTTGCCTACCTGCTTTCGAACAACCGCAAGGGCGTGCGCTGGCGGACGGTGCTGTGGGGGATTGGCCTGCAGGCCGCGCTGGCCGTGATCGTGATCCGGACGCCGTGGGGGTACGCTGCCTTCAGCTTCCTCGGCAACCTCGCGAGGAAGTTCCTCGACTTCTCCGACGCCGGCGCGAGCTTCGTGTTCGGCGAAAAGTTCACCGACCACTTCTTCGCGTTCAAGGTCCTGCCCACGATCATCTTCGTCTCCGCCGCGACGACGATCCTCTACTACTACGGCATCCTGCAGCGGGTGGTGCAGGGGATCGCCTGGCTGATGATGAAGACGATGCGCACCTCCGGAGCCGAGTCGCTGTGCGACTCCAACGTCTTCGTCGGCCAGACCGAGGCGCCGCTGATGATCCGGCCGTACCTCGCGACGCTCACGCAGTCGGAGTTGCACGCGATCATGGTCGGCGGCTTCGCGCACATCGCCGCCGGCGTGCTTGTGGTGTACGTCTCGTTCGGCATCCCCGCGGTCCACCTGATCGCCGCGTCGGTGATGGCGGCCCCGGGCGCGCTCGCAATCGCGAAGCTGCTCTTCCCCGAGGACGGCGAGCCCGAGACCGCGGGAACGGTGCGTGCCCACGTGGAGCGGCCGTGGGTCAACGGCGTCGACGCCGCCGCCTCCGGGGCGTCCGACGGGATGAAGCTGTGCCTCAACGTCGGGGCGATGCTGATCGCGTTCCTGGCGTTGCTGGCGCTGGTCAACGCGCTGCTCGGGTGGGTGGGCGGCCTGGCCGGGATGCCGCAACTCTCGCTCGAGTGGTTTTTCGCGCGGCTCCTCGCTCCGGTCGCCTGGTTGATCGGGATCCCCTGGAGCGAGTGCGGCACCGTCGGGGTCCTCCTCGGCAAGAAGACCGTCCTCAACGAGTTCATCGCCTACCTCGACATGAAGACGCTGCTCGACAACGCGAAGCTCGTCGCCAGCGGCGCGAAGGCGGCCGGATCGGTGCCGGTGCTGTCGCAACGCGCATCGGTGCTCGCGACGTACGCGCTCTGCGGCTTCGCCAACATCGGCTCGATCGGTATCCAGATCGGCGGCATTGGCGGGCTCGTGCCCAACCGGCAGCACGACCTCGCGCGGCTCGGCGTGCGCGCCCTCGTCGGTGGGGCGCTTGCGAGCTTCGTGAGCGCTTGTATCGCCGGTATCTTGCTGTAGGAAAGGGATGGAACGATGACCATCAACCGCAACTTCGCCGTGCTGGGGCTGGCCGTACTTGTGGTCGCGGGCTGCAACATGCAGGACACGACCACGCCGGTGCCGCAGCCGGACAGTTTGATCATGGGCCGGATCGCGGCGGTCCGCGAGTCGGCCGGCAAGGACGTCTGGGAAGTAGATGTCAACGAGGGCCTCCCCGAGGCGATGCAGGGCGCGATGCAGCGCGAGAGCAAGCCCGTGCCGGTGCTCGACAAGGACGTCAAGGTGCGGATCAGGGTCACCGCCGACACGGTGTGCGTGGCGGGTGAGCGGGCGTCCGGTCTCGACGATTTCCGGGTCGGGCAGGAGGTCGCGGTCAACCCCGTGCCCGGGACCACCGCGATGGTCGGCACCAAGCTCCTGCTCGCCGACGCGGCCGAGATGTACCTCTTCTCCGTTTACCAGATGCGCTTCCTGCCGCGGTCGCTGCAGGCGATCCCCGCCGACGCGTTCACCCGCGATGACCCGAAACTGGTCAACTCGGCCGGCCTCGAGGTGACGCCGCTCCCGGCCGCGGGGGGCACGACCGTGTACTTTGCGGCCGGCCTGTTCCCCGGGGTCCCGGCCTCGGGCAAGGACGCGCCTCCGGTCGGGGCGGTGCGGCCCGGGATGCGCGACGCCACGGGCGCGCTGGCGCCGTGGGCGGTCGGCGGGTACCGCCCGTACAGGACATCGTGGGAGAACGGCGCCTGGACCCAGCCTCAACCCGTCGAGTTCCCCGGTCTCGCCCCGGACCTCAACGCGAGGCTGACGTGGATCGAGGGCGGCGAGACCGCATGTCTGGTCGAGGTGATGCAGCCCAGCGGCGTGCGGGGGCTCTACTCGAGCCAGCGGCCGGATGCGAAGGCCTCATGGGCGGCGCTCGTGAAGGTGGACGTGCCGGGCGGGCCGAGCGTGGGGGACGCCCAACGCTTCGGCCGTCAGCTCAAGGCGTTGGTGTGGACGGTGTACGACCAGGGCAGTTCCGACCTCTGGCTTTCGACCGAAGGCAAACCGGGACAGCCGCTCGAGCCGCGCATCAACACCATGGGCCCGGAGTACGCGCCGCGGGTCGGCCCCAACAATCGCCTGTACTTCTGCCGCGCGGACCGCCAACTCCTGTTTGCCGGCGGCGTGGTGCAGGAGGTCAGGCTGCCCGGCGCGCAGAGGCGCCCGCTGCTCGAGGCGGCGCCGTCGGCCGACGGCAAGCTGCTGTTTTTCCGCGTCCCCCGCTACGCCGTGGGCTCCATGGACTGGGACCTCGCGGTGGCACCGCTGGCCGGGACCAACGTCGGGGAGCCCGTCCTGCTCGACGGGTGGAAGCCGGAATGAAGCGGCGGCGGGCCGCGCCTCGCGGCGTTACTCGTTCCTGACCGCCCAGAGGTCCTTCACCGCCGGGTGGTCCCAGGGGATGCGGCGCTCGTCGGGGTCGGCGAGGTCGAAGCAGCGCGTGACCACGTAGAGGAGACCGCACGGCACGGTGAGCGGGCGGTAGCCGTGCGCCACGCCCGGGGGGATCTTCAGCCACGCGTCGCGCCCCTCGCCGAGGACGACGACCTGGGTGCGGCCGGAGGTCGGCGAGTTCTTGCGCGCGTCGAGGAGGACGACCTTGAGCTTCGACGGCGGCGGACAGAACCAGACGTCGCTTTGCTTGAGGTGGACGTGCAACCCCTTGACGTGGTCGCTAGCGGTGACGAGGGAAAAGTTGAGCTGCGCGAGATCCATACCGGCGAAAAAGCTGGCAAGCGCCTCGCTGCCGGGGTGCGTGGCGGAGTTGCGGTAGATCTCCATGAACAGACCACGGTCGTCCACGATCCGACGCAGCGGCAGGATCTCGACCCCGGCGATCGGGGCATCCGTCCCGTACCGTTTCGTCTCGCCGCCGAGACCGTCGAGGATGTCGCTCGGGGTCAGTTCCATGGCGCCTCCGGTGCGTCGCAGAGCCAAGGCTAGCATATTAGGAAGTTGAGAGTTGAGAGTGAAGAGTGAAGAGTTGGGGGAACAGCTCGATCCCCGGCTTTCGCTCTCACTTGTCTCTTGATTCTCAACTCTTCATTCTTAACTCTTCACTCGGCTCACTCGGCCGTTGCCGCGTCGTAGGCGCGCCGGATGGCGAGGAGCTGCGTGACCAAGGCGCGGAACTCGGCCGGCGAGAGCTGCGTCGCCGCGTCGGAGAGCGCGTGCGGGGGATCGTCGTGCACCTCGGCGAACACCGCGTCGACGCCCGCCGCGACGGCGCCGCGCGCCAAGTCGAAGGCGAACTCCCTAGCCCCGCCGGTGGCGTCGCCGAGGCCGCCAGGCAGCTGCAGCGAGTGCGTCGCGTCGAAGATGAGCGGCGCGATTCGGCGCATGATCGCGAGGCCGCGCAGATCTACGACGAGGTTGTTGTAGCCGAACGACGTCCCGCGCTCGGTGAGGGTCACGGCCCGGTTCCCGGTGGAACGTACCTTGGCCGCGACGTTGCCCATGTCGTGCGGCGCCACGAACTGGCCCTTCTTGACGTTGACCGCTTTGCCGGTCCGCCCGCAGGCGAGCAGCAGGTCGGTCTGGCGGCATAGGAACGCCGGGACCTGGAGCACGTCCACGACGGCAGCCGCGGCCGCGGCCTGCGCCGGCTCGTGGACGTCGGTGAGCAGCGGCAGTCCGGTCGCCCGTTTGACCTCGGCGAGCGCCGCGAGACCCGCCTCGAGGCCGGGGCCGCGGTAGCTGGCGAGCGAGGACCGGTTGGCCTTGTCGAAGGAGGCCTTGAAGACGAGGGGGATGCCGAGATCGGCCGCAACGTCCCTGAGCAGGAGGGCCATGCGCACCACGTGCTCGGGCGACTCGATCACGCACGGACCGGCGATGAAGGCGAGCGGGCGGGCGCGTCCCACCGCGAGACCGGGGGCGAGGACGACGGGGTCGGGTCCTTCACTCACCGGCGTGCGCCTCGGTCGGTTCGGCCGGCTCCAGGACGGTCGCGGCCTCCTCGTTGGCGTTCCGCCTCGCCTGGTACTCGAGCGACGCCTTGATGAAGGCGATGAAGAGGGGGTGCGGTGCGAACGGCTTGGACTTCAGCTCGGGGTGGAACTGGCACGCCACGAACCAGGGGTGGTCGGGGACCTCGATCATCTCGACGAAGATGCGGTCGGGGGAGCGCCCCGTCACCAGCATGCCGTTCTGCTCGAGGATCTGCACGTAGTCCTGGTTCACCTCGTAGCGGTGGCGGTGCCGTTCCCAGACCGTGTCGGCGCCGTACGCCTTCCAGGCGTGCGAACCCGGCTTGAGCTGGCACGGGTACTTGCCCAGGCGCATCGTGCCGCCCATCGCGTCCACGCCGAGCAGCTCGCGCATCTTGTAGATCACCTTGTACGGGGGGTCCTGGACGAACTCCGAGGAGTTGGCGCGCTCGAGGTGACATGCGTTGCGGGCGAACTCGATGACCGCAGTCTGCAGGCCGAGACAGATCCCGAAGTATGGGATCTTGTGGCCACGGGCGAACTCGATCGCCTTGATCATCCCCTCGATGCCGCGCTTGCCGAACCCGCCCGGCACGAGGATCCCGTCGACCTGGAAAAGCTCCTCCACGTACGCCTCTTCCTCGAGCTTCTCCGAGTCGATGAAGACGAGCTCGACCTTGGCGTCGTTGGCGATGCCGGCGTGCAGCAGCGCCTCGTTGAGCGACTTGTAGCTATCGACGAGGTTCACGTACTTGCCCACGATGCCGATGCGCGTTCTGCGCACCGGCTTGCGCATGCGGTCCACGATCGTCTGCCAACGGGAGAGATCGCGCTTGCCGCGCGGCAGGTTGAGCATCGAGAGCAGCAACCCGTCGAGGTCCTCGGCGGCGAGACGGAGGGGGACGTCGTAGATCGTGTCCGCGGTCCGCGCCGGGATCACCGCGCTCTCCTCCACGTTGCAGAAGAGCGAAATCTTGCGGCGCATCTCCTCGGGAAGGTGGCGGTCCACGCGGCACACCAGCACGTCGGGCTGGATTCCGATCGAGAGCAGCTCCTTCACCGAGTGCTGCGTGGGCTTGGTCTTGAGCTCGTCGGGCGCGGCGAGGTACGGCACGAGGGTGACGTGCACGTTGATCGCGTTGCCGCGCCCGGCATCCTGGCGGAACTGGCGGATCGCCTCGAGGAACGG
>PKYI01000110.1:22771-22935 GCA_003133645.1 Acidobacteriota bacterium
TCCTTGATCTCGTCCGTGATGTGGGGGATCACCTGGACGGTCGAGCCCAAGTAATCACCGCGGCGCTCCTTCTCGATCACCGACTGATAGACGCGGCCGGTGGTGAGGTTGTTCTTGCGCGACGTCACCACGTCGGTGAAACGCTCGTAGTGGCCGAGGTCGAG
>PKYI01000092.1 GCA_003133645.1 Acidobacteriota bacterium
ATCCTCTACGGCCCCGGCAAGGCCGCCAACGCCGGCGGCGTCGCCGTCTCCGGCCTCGAAATGTCGCAGAACAGCCTGCGCCTCTCCTGGACCAGGGAAGAGGTCGACGAACGGCTCCACGGAATCATGACGAGCATCCACAAGGCGTCGCTCGAGACCAGCCTCGAGTTCGGCGATCCGGGGAACTACGTGCTCGGCGCCAACATCGCGGGGTTCATCAAGGTCGCGAACGCGATGATCGACCAGGGTCTGGTGTAACCCAGGGAGTGAGGCAGGAGGCGCGAGGGGCGGGGCTTGCAACCCCGCCCCTTCACCTTTTGCGGCTGCCCGGCGTCTACCGGTACTCCTCGCACCGCCAGGCGCCGCCCTCGGGCTTCGCGAACGTGCAGTCGGCGCGGTTCTCACAGTTGCCGCACAGGCCTTTGGCGAGGAGCGCCGAGGCGTCGTTGCCATGGGGCTGGGGGGGGTCGGCCAGGTTGAGGCGCCGTGGCGCCGACGCCCTGAGGTCGGTCTGATGGCGCGTGAACTCCTCACACTCCAGGACGGGGTGCTCGGCGTTCCCGGCGTGCATACACATCGTCATGTTCGCGCACGTCGAGCACAACCCGCTGTTGGCGATGGCCTCCTGCGACTCCGTGCGGCCCGCGTGATCGATCGCCTCGCTGCGGTCCTTGGCCGGAATCGGCCTCCTTCGTGCTTCCGCCACCGCCGCCCATCGGGGCTGCGCTCGACCCCCGTAAAGCAATAGCCGTGCGACGCGTCGGCCGCGCCGTCGACCGGCTCTCAAGGGCACCTCGCAAGTTTTTCATCGGTAGGGAATTGGAAAGCCAAGCGTCGGTCAGGAGAGGCAGGAGCAGGAGGCTCGCGCCGGCGGTTTGAGCGTTGCGCTCGACGGGGTCTGTTGACCCGCCGGGGAGAAACGCCTCGCCGTGGACCGGTCAACCCCTGCCGGGGGTCGAAGCCTTGAGCTTTTCCCGTAGTGTCTTGCGGTCGATGCCGAGCAGGGCGGCGGCGCGGGTCTTGTTGCCGCCGGCGACGGCCAGCACCCGCCGGATGTGTTCGGCCTCGGCGGCGGCGAGCGTGAGGGAGCCGCTGCTTCGCCCCGGCGCGAGGCGCATGAGCGAGGGAAGGTCGGAAACGCCGATCAGCTCGCCCTCGACCATGATGACGAGGCGCTGGACGACGTTCTCGAGCTCGCGCACGTTGCCGGGCCAGTCGTAGGCGCGCAACGCCCGTAGCGCCTCGTCGGACAACCGCGGCGCCGTCCGGCCGAAGTCGGCGGCGAACTTTCCGAGGTAGTGCTGGGCCAGGAGCAGCACGTCGTCGCCGCGTTCACGCAGCGGCGGGAGGTCGATCGCGATCACGTTGAGACGGTAGTAGAGGTCGTCGCGGAACGTGCCCTTGCGGACCAGGGTGAGAAGGTCCTTGTTGGAGGCCGCGATCACGCGCGCGTTGACCGTGCGGGACCGAGTGGTCCCCACCATGCAGACCTCCTTGTCCTGGAGCACCCGCAGGAGCTTGACCTGCATCGCCGGGGAGGTCTCGCCGATCTCGTCGAGAAAGACCGTGCCTCCGTCGGCGGTCTGGAAGAAGCCTGCGCGCGCCTCGTGGGCGCCGGTGAAGGCGCCCTTGACGTGCCCGAAGAGTTCGCTCTCCAGCAGCCCTTCCGGGATCGCTCCGCAGTTCACCGGAACGAAAGGCGCCGAGGCGCGCGGGCTCCCATAGTGAACGGCTCGAGCCACCAGCTCCTTGCCGGTGCCGCTCTCGCCCGAGACGAGCACGGTCGCCGGCGTCCGAGACGCCTTTGCGATCGCCGCGAGGACCGGCCGCATCGCGTCCGACTCGCCGAGCAGGCCCAGAGGCGCGCGCGGCGTCGCCAGGCCTCGGGCGCGGGCAGCGCGGCGCACGGCAAGCTTGGCGAGGACGCGCCGGACCGTGCCCGACAGCTCGTCGTCCGTGAACGGCTTGGCCAAGTACTCCTCGGCGCCGGACTTGACGGCGTCGACCGCGCCCTGTACCGAGGCGTAGCCGGTGATAATCATCACCTCGGTGTCGGGGAGGTTCTGACGCACGTGCCGGACGAGCTCGATCCCGGTGGCCCGCGGCATTTTGAGGTCGGTGATCACGAGGTCGGCCGCGGTGGCGTCGAGGATGCCGAGCGCGTCCGCGACGCTGGCGGCGGTCATCACCCGGTACCCCTGGGCGCGCAGGTTCCGCTCCAGCACCTCGAGGGTCGCCGGCGAGTCGTCGACGACGAGGATGCGCTCCTTCTCACCAGAAGACGGCATCGGGGTCTGCCTCCTTGAACGTGGCGAGGCCGGCGAGGGGCAGGAGAATCTCGAAGCGGGTGCCGCGGCCCAGTTCGCTCGCGACGGTGATCGTGCCCCCGTGCGCCGAGACGATCCCGTGGACTACCGAGAGGCCCAGCCCCGTGCCCTCGTTGACGTCCTTGGTCGTGAAGAACGGGATGAAGACCTGGCTGCGGGCGGCCTCGGTCATCCCGCAGCCGGTGTCCTCGACGACGAGCGCGACGTAACCGTCCGAATGGCCGGTCCAGATTGTGAGCGTTCCGCCGTCCGGCATCGCCTGGACCGCGTTGACCACGAGGTTGACGAGCACCTGATGGAGCTGGGAGGGGTCCGCGACGATGTCAGGGAGGTCGGGCTCGAGGTGGCGAACGAGCTCGACGCCCCCCTTGGCGCAGCGCGCCTCGACGAGGTACAACCCCTCGATGATGACGGTGTTGAGGTTGACCTTCGTCTTGGTGGGCGGCGTCTGGCGGGCAAACAACATCAGCTTCCTGACGATCTCCCGCGCATGCATCGCCGCCGCAACGATCTTGTCCAGATCGCTCGCGAGGCTCGCGCCGTCGGCGCCGCCCTTCTTGGCGAGTTGTGCGAAGCCAAGAACGTTGCCGAGCGGCTCGTTGAGTTCGTGGGCGACGCCGGCCGCAAGCTGGCCGATCGTGGCGAGGCGATCGGCGTGACGCAGCTGCTCCTGGAGCCGGGCGCTCTCGGCCGCGGCCTCGCGACGCTCGACGACAACTGCGAGCTGTCTCGCCACGGCATCGATCAGGCTACGCTCCTCCTTGAGGAACGGCCCCTCGTCGGCCTCCGGGCGCTGCCGCGTGTACGACACCTCGACCGAACCGCGACTGGCGCCGCCGACGACGATCTCGGCCGACTGCCGCTGCGCCCCGCGCCGGAACGAGGGCGTGGTGAACGCCTTCTCGTCGAGGACGACCCGGGCGACGGCGGCCTCCGGGTACTGCCATGCCGGCGGGAGGAGCCGCACGATCCCGCTGACGACCTGCTCGAGCCGCATCTCCGGGCGTTGGGTGAGCTGTGTGATCCCGTAGAGGCAGGTGAGCTCCTTGACCCGCTCGTGCACCGCGGCCTGCGCCCGCTGGCTGACCAGCGCGCAACCGAGGATCGGCGCAAGCCGCTCATACGCCTCGACCGCCGCAGCGGCGAACGCCCCCTTGCGCGCGCCGCGCAGCTCCATGATCCCGACCTGCTCGCCGCCGACGTGGATCTGGACGAGGGCGAGCGCCCGGCAGCCGCCTGGCCCGGTTCCGAGCAGCCCGGGATCGTCGGTGACCAGGCTGCCGCCGGGGGTGAGGCCAGGAAGCGCCTCCCCGTCGGGGTGAAGGAGGAGCATGCGGGCGAGCCGCTCCGGCCCGGCAGTGGTGGCGGCGAGCCCTTCCGCCTGCTGGCCACCGTCTCCGATTGCGACGCTGAGGGAGGGGGGCCGGGCGGTGGTGGCGCTGAAACGCACGACCTTCGGCCCCTCACGAAGCCAGAGGGACGCCGCGCTCGCTCCGGAGAACTCGACGATCGTGGCCAGCGCGCGAGCCACGTAGTCGCTCCTCGGCAGCCCGTTGTCGGCGTCGTGGAGGAGGCGATAGGAGAGGGCGCTCACATGTTCCGGGCCGAGATCGGCGGGGCTCCTGCGCACCGCCTTCCGGGGGCGCCTGACCGCCGCGGCGCGCGGTGTGTCCGACTTGCTCGCCATGATTTCAGGATAGCAGCCGGCCAAACGCGCCGCGGGCGCCGGACGCCGGGCCCGGAACGCTACGGCCCTCGAGCCGGGCGGTTCCCTCCCCGTTTCCGGGCTCCCTCGGAAACGAAACGCTCGGGCCGGTTGCGGCGGTGACGGCCGGATCGGGCCGGCTGTTCCCGGTGATTTCTTGACACCGCGATGCAGGCGGGGACACACTCATTTTACCTTAAGGAGGGCCAAAGCCCGTGACCGGCTCATCATTCAACCCGTTCGCCATGGCACAGTCGCAGTACGACCGGGTCGTCGAGCTGCTCGAGCTCGATGCCGCGACGGCGCGTTTCCTCCGCGAGCCGATGCGCGAGATCGTGTTCTCGATTCCGGTGCGGATGGACGACGGCGGCGTGCGGGTGTTCAAGGGGTTCCGCATCCAGCACAACGATGCGCGCGGCCCCGGCAAGGGCGGTATTCGATTCCATCCGCAAGAGACCATCGACACGGTCCGTGCGCTGTCGATGTGGATGACTTGGAAGTGCGCGGTCGTGGATATCCCGTTGGGAGGGGCCAAGGGCGGTGTCATATGCGATCCCCACAACCTGAGTTTGCGTGAGCAGGAGCAGATCTGCCGGGGTTGGGTGCGCCAGATAGCAAGGAACGTGGGACCGCTCTCCGATGTGCCGGCACCCGATGTCATGACCAACGCGCAGCACATGCTGTGGATACTCGACGAGTTCGAACAAATCCATGGCGGACGTTATCCCGGATTTATCAC
>PKYI01000139.1 GCA_003133645.1 Acidobacteriota bacterium
CTGCCCTGCCGGCAGCAGCTCGCGGTCGGGCGCGTAGCGCGCGAGATCGATCCCGCCCGCCGGCGGCCCGAACCCCGCGGGTGCCGGCTCGGCCTGCGGCGCCGTTCGCCGGCCCGGGCGCCCCGGGCGCAACGCCAGCAGGCCGCGCCGCGCCAGTTCGTGGTACGCCGCGGTCACCGTGGCTCGGTTTAGCCCGATCTCGACCGCCAGCGCGCGCGCCGAGGGAAGCCCGCGGTTCCCCTCCTCCGCGAGCGTCGGGGCGAGCGCCTCGGCCAGCCTCAGGTAGAGGGGGTGCGGGGCCGAGGCCGACACGGCGCGGCGCGCGCGGTCGAGGAGCTGTTCCACGCCGTCACGCTAGGCCGGCCTACGCCATTTGTCAAAATGGCCGAGCCATTCAAATAGTGGGGCTGCCGGCCTCCCGAGAGTTTGGGATTGCTTCGCCCCGCCTGCGGCGCGGCTCGCAATGACAGGGGTTAGCGCCAGCCCCGCAAGCGCCCAAACCCACGGTTGCGGCCTGGGCGCTGGGCGCGCGGTCGTTGGTAGTGGTCATGATTCTCGGAGGGCACGAAACCGTCAGCGCGGCGCGCCGGTCCCACACGAGCCAGACAAGACCCTGCTTCGATGGTTTTGGGACGGGTCAGTTGTCGGCTTGGAAGAGAACGTTCGACGAGAGCCACGCGAGGGATTCCGGGTCCAACTCGTCGAACTCGAGGCCGGCCCGGTACAACAAGGCGCCCTCATCGTTCTCACCGACGTCCAGAACCGAGGCGCGGCAGCGACGCACGGTGGCGCGGACGGCAAACTCACCCTCGTTGAACGGAATTCGCAGATCGCACGACTCCCGGGGTTGCAGGCCGGCGGCCACTTCGATCTGTGCCCCGCGGGAGGAGATGTCCAGGATCCACGCCCGCACGGTCGTCTTGACCTGCCCGAAGAGCGGCTGATTCGGCCGAGCCCTTGGCACGGCCCGCCGCTCCGCAATGACCGTTCCCTGGGTCGTCGTCCTTTCAGCGCCTCTGGGTGACACGTGGCCTCCCCACCATCTTAACGCAAGCTCTGTACCATGTTCAACGATGTCGCAGCGGGTCAGTTTGTTAGCTCTGCAATTGGATTGCGTCGCGCTGGCCGTCAACGCGATACTGCAGGAAAGTGTGACATTGGGGAACGCCGACTTAATGCCAACGGCCACTTGCCCTTCGTCATCGACGGCCGGCCAACGGCCAGACAAGCGACGGCGGCGTTTGCGAACAAACGCGGCTACAAAGGCAACAACCGCGCGCCCGGCGGGCGCGCCCCACATCACGAGTCCCGTGGGGGGGCGACCTCGCTGATGGTCTCGTGGGGCGGGCGCCCCGGCCGCCCTGCGGTCGCGTCCCACGTAATTGAAATGTAGCAGCGGGGCTTGTCACCGCCCGCCATTGCGGCGATCTTCACTTGCGAACCGAGCTGCGAACGCTGAGGGGCTTTCAGGATAACGACAGTGAATGCGCGGACCAGCCCCGTCGCACTGAACTCAGCCTGTCGCCAACCGGGCGCGTCCCTCCCATCGTGGACCTCCTTCCTCCTCATCCGGCTTTGAGAACGGTGTCCGCCGAAGCCCGTCCAGCGCCTATCCTCTATGATGCTCGCTGCACGATATTCATATGGGGAAGACCAAATCGAAGGCTCCGCTCAAACGCTCTGTGCTGCGCCGCATCGCGGCCGCACTGGGACCGGGCGTCATCACGGGCGCCGCCGACGACGATCCCTCGGGGATCGCGACCTATTCCATCGCCGGCGCACAGTTCGGCACGAAGTTCCTCTGGGCCGCGCCGGTGCTCTGGCCGTTGATGGCAGCCGTGCAACAGATGTGCGCGAGGATCGGGTTGGTCACCGGCCAGGGGCTGGCCGGAGCGCTGCGACAGAAGTACCCGCGGTGGCTGCTCGCCACCGCCGCCGGCGCACTGTTCGTCGCCAACACCATCAACGTCGGCGCCGACCTGGGCGGGATGGCGGACGCGGTCCACCTGCTCACCGGAGTCCCGTCGTTCGTCTGGGTGCTCGCGTTCGGTATCGGGATCACGTTCGCGACGATCCGCCTGAAATATCCGGTCATCGCCAATACGCTCAAGTGGCTGGCGCTGATCCTCGCGGTCTACCTGGTCGCGGCCATCGACGTCCATCCCGACTGGGGGGCCGTGCTGCGGGCGACCGTCGTGCCGAACCTGCCGCACGGTCGCGACGCGTGGGCGACGCTCGTCGCGATCCTCGGGACGACGATCAGTCCGTATCTCTTTTTCTGGCAGGCGTCGCAGGAAGTCGAGGAAGAAAAGACAGCCGGCCAGCTCACCCTCAGGGCGAGACGGGGAGCGACAAAGACGCAGATCGGCGACCGGCAGATCGACATTGGACTCGGCACGCTCTTTTCGAACATCGCGATGTTCTTCATCATCGTGACGACGGCAAGCACGCTGCACGCGCACGGCCAGACAGACCTCGCGACCTCGGCCGACGTGGCGGCCGCGCTGCGTCCGCTGGCTGGCCGCTTCGCGATGCTGCTCTACACGATCGGGATCGTGGGGACCGGACTGCTTGCGATCCCGACGCTCGCCGGTTCCGCCGCGTACGCGTTCGCCGAGACGTTTAACTGGCGGCAGGGGATCGACGAGAAGTTCACCCGGGCGCGCGCCTTCTACGCCGTCATCGCGGTTTCGATCGCGATCGGCGTCGCGATTAATTTCTCGGGGATCAGCGCGGTGAAGGCGCTCTACTGGACGGCGGTGATCAATGGCCTCCTGGCGCCGTTCCTGCTGGTCGGCATTCTTTACGCCGCGTCGGATCGCAAGTTGATGCGCGGCCAGCCGAGTTCGTGGCTGGGACGTGTGGTCGTGGGCCTCACGACGCTCGCGATGTTCGCGGCGGGAATCGCGATGTTCGTGGTCTAGCGCGCCGCGCCGCCGGTCTCGTGCCCGTGGACGACAACGGCGTGCCGTCATTCAGTCGTCGTTCCCGCGCACGCAAACGGCCGGAGGCCGGAATGACGGCGCGCGCCCGGCGGTCGCCCCACATCATTCACTCCGTGAGGCGGGCGCCCCCGCCCGCCCTGCGAAGGATTCCCGCCGTCGCCGGGACGAAGCAATCTCATGCCCACTCGCGGTCATTGTGAGGTCGAGCGCAGCGAGACCAGAACCCGCCCCGGAGCGGGACTCGGAATGACAGAGGGAAACACTGTCTCGTCGCGGGCTTCGCTATAATCGCTCGTCATGAATCTCGCCATCGAAACGCACGGCCTCACGCGCTACTTCGGCGAGCTGGCGGCCGTGGACGGAATCGACCTCGCCGTGCCGCTCGGCACCCTCTACGGCTTCCTCGGCCCCAACGGCGCGGGCAAGTCCACGACCATCAAGTGCCTCACCGGCTTGCTGCGCCCCTCCGGTGGGACGATCCGCATCCTCGGCCTCGACCCCGCCGCCGACAACATCGCCATCAAGCGCCAGGTCGGCGTGATCCCGGAGGAGCAGGCTCTGTTCGAGCGGCTGACCGCGGTCGAGACGCTTTCGTTCGTGGGCCAGGTGTACGGCCTCGACCGCGCGACGATCCAGACCCGCGCCAGCGAGCTCCTCGACCTCCTCGAGCTGAGCCCGGCCGCCAACAAGCTCGTCGCCGACTACTCCCACGGCATGCGCAAGAAGCTGGCGCTCGCGGTCGCCGTCCTGCCCGCTCCAAAACTGCTCTTCCTCGACGAGCCGTTCGAGGGGATCGACGCGATCGCGTCACGCCAGATCAAGGAGCTGCTCCACCACTTCGTCGGTCGCGGCGGCACCGTCTTCCTGACCTCGCACATCCTCGAGATCGTCGAACGGCTCGCTGACCACATCGGCGTCATCCACCACGGCAAGCTCGTCGCGCAGGAATCGATGGCCGGGCTGCGATCGGGAGCTGTCGGCAAGACGCTCGAGGAGATCTTCCTCAGCCTCGTCGGCGCGGACCACCCCGACAAGCCGGCGCTGGACTGGCTCGCATGACGCTGCGGCTCGTCAAGGCGTTCGTGTGGCTGCAGTGGCGGCTGCTCGTCAACGGCCTCAAGGGCGGCCGCAAGCGCGATTCGCTCGAGCGCTTCTCGCGCTGGAGCGACGCGATCCTTCCCGCGGTGGCGACCGTGATGCTGATCCCGGCGGTCCTCTTGATGGCAGCGGCGGGAGGGTTCGCCGGCTGGACGCTCGCCAGCGGCTCCGGGCGCGAGGCCGGGGTCGCGTTCGTCCTCACCATGGGTCTTCTCGTGCCGCTCTTCTGGTTGCTCCTGCGCCCGCTGGTGTCCGCCGGCCTCACCGGCGTCGAGCGCGGTGAGCTGCTTCGCCTGCTCCCGATCCCGACCTCGTTCCTGCGTCACCTCGAGCTGATCCGCGCCGCGCTTGACCCGGTCCTCCTACTGTTTGCCGCCACCGTACTCGCGCTGCCGTTCGGCGCGCTCGTTGCTGGCCGACCGCTCGTGACGCTTGTCGCGATCGTCGCGGGCGCCGTGCTCCTCGCCTTCTTCGCCTGCCTCTCGGCGGTGCTTTCTCTCGGCGTACAGGTGCTGCTGCGCAACCGTCGCCGAGGCGAGGCCGCGACGCTCGTCTTCTTCCTGGTGCTGTCGTCCATCGGCGTGATACCGCAGCTCTTCGTCCGCAAGGACCGCGCCTCCAAACCGGCCCCGACGACCCGCTCCGCCTCGAAACGCGAGTTCGAAATCCCCGTCGCGCTCCGTTTCCTCCCGTCCGGCCTCTACGCCGTCGGTCTAGAGGACGGCAGCACCGGCCGCGGCCGCGGGGCTAGCCTCAACCTCGGCGCGCTGGCTGCGCTGGCCGCGCTCGCCTACGCCGCGAGCGCCACCCTCCACCGGCGCCTGCTCGACACCCCGGAGACCAGCGGCTCACGAGCCTCGCGTGGGCCCGTACGCGTGCGGACGGCGCGGTGGCCGGGCTTCTCCCCGATCGCCTCCGCGACGGCGGCCGTGCAGGTCCGAACGCTGCTGCGCACCGTGCGCGGCAAGATGCTGATCATCAGCCCGGTGTTCGTCACGATCCTGTTCGCCCTCGTCTTCACGCGTGGCGACATGCCCTCCCGGTTCATGGCGCAGCCGGCCGGGATCGCGGCGATCGTGGTTTTCCTCGGACTCGCCAACCACTCCTCGGTCGCCTGTAACCAGTTCGCCGCCGACGGCAGCGCACTCGTCCTCGAGTTCCTCCAGCCCATCGACGAGCGCGACCTGCTCATCGGGAAGCTTGCCGGCTTGGCCGTACTTTTCGCGGGCTCGCTGTCGGTGGCGCTCGCGGCGCTTCTGGTGATCGTACCCGGCGCGTCGCCGGCGCTGCTGCTCGCCGTGCTGGCCGGCGGGCTCGCCTCATACTTCGCCATGGCGCCGCTCAACGCGTTGCTTGCGGCGTTCTTCCCGAAGAGCATGGACCTCGGCAAGCTCGGGAAGGCCGGCAAGCCGCACCCCACCGCGGCGCTGGTGAGCCTCCCGGCGCACGCGCTCGCCATACTCCCCGCGGCCGCCTGCATCGTTGTCCCCTGGTTCGTGCTCCGAAACCACGCACTGGCGCTACTCCTCGCAGGGGCGTGGGCGATTGCCGCCTGGTTCCTCGCGGTCGCAACCATGTCGCTGGTCGCGCGGGCGGTCCGCGCCCGCCGCGAGAACCTCGCGATGGTCGCATCAGGGCGCTGACCAACCGCGGCGACCCCTGCCTCGGTTGGCGTAGGGGCGCGGCTTGTTCCCGCCTCCACTGTCATTGCGAGGCGGCCCGCCGGCGGCGGGACAGAGCCTGCCCCGAGGAGGAGCGAAGCGATAGAGCCTCCCGCGAGCGGGCGCATCGCGCCCGCGTGGGGGAAGCAATCCCGCAGGCCGCAAGGCGACCCCCCTTGGACTACACTGCCCCCGCCTCCAATCGGGCGCACACTCCGGCCTGGAGGCGGCACGTCCAATGGCCACCGCCCTTCGCCTGTCCAAGTCCCGGTTCACCTCCGGGCTCCAGTGCCACAAGCAGCTGTGGTGGAAGGTGCACGAGCCCGACGCGCCCGAGCTGGTCCCCGACCCCGCGCAGCAGGCGATCTTCGACCAGGGCACGCGCGTGGGCGAGGTGGCGCGGACCTACGTACCCGGCGGCGAGCTGGTGGACTTGCCGCACAACGCCTTCGCCCAGCGGATCGCCATGACCCGGGAACTGCTCGCCAGGCGTGCCTCGGCCATCTACGAGGCATCGTTCATCGCGGGCGACGTCTACGCCGCGGTGGACATCCTCGAGCGCGACGGCGACCGCTTCCGCCTGATCGAGGTCAAGTCGTCCACCAGGCTCAAGGCCAAGCACCTCCCGGACGTCGCGATCCAGCTGCACGTGCTGCGATCGAGCGGCCTCGACGTCGCGCGCGCCGAGCTGATGCACCTCAACCGCGAGTGCGCCTACCCCGACCTGGAAGACCTCTTCGTCCGCGAGGACGTCACCGCCGCGGCCGAGGCGCTGCAGTCCGGCCTGCCGGAGCTGATCGCCGGCCAGCTGCACATGCTCGCGGGCGGCCTCCCCGACGTGCCGATCGGCGAGCACTGCCGCACGCCGCACGAGTGCCCGTTCATCGGCCGCTGCTGGAAGGACGTGCCGGAGCACCACGTCAGCACCCTGCACCGCGTGCCGCACGGCGGCGCCGGCCTGATCGCCCAGGGCTTCGAGACCATCGCGGAGCTGCCCCCCGGCGGCCTCAACGCCATCCAGGAACGCCAGCGCCTGGCGGTCCAAACGGGGTGCGTCATCATCGAGCCCGGGCTCGCAAAGGCCCTGTGCGTGTTCGAGGAGCCGCTCGCGTTCCTCGACTTCGAGACCGTCGGCCTCGCCATCCCGGTGTGGGACGGCTGCCACCCCTACGACCAGGTGCCGGTGCAGTTCAGCTGCCACCGCCCGGCGGCGGACGGGACGATCGCCCACCACGAGTGGCTCGCGGACGGCCCCGGTGACCCGCGCCCCGAACTAGCTCAGGCGCTCGTCGCGGCCTGCCGGGGCGCCCGCACCGTCGTCGCCTACAACGCCCACTTCGAGCGCGGCCGCATCGAGCTGCTCGCCGCCGCAGTGCCCAACCTGGCGGACGACCTCCTCGACATCGCGGCGCGCCTCGCCGACCCGCTGCCGATCGTCCGCGCGCACGTCTACCACCCCGGCTTCCACGGCAGCTTCAGCCTCAAGTCCGTCCTCCCCGCCCTCGTCCCGACCGTCCCGCCCGATGTTGGGCCGGACCTTGCTCCCACCGTCGAATCCGGTGCTTCGGACAATGTAGGGGCGGGGCTTGCCCCCGCCCGCTCTGCCATTGCGAATCCCGCCGGCGGCGGGACGCCGACGCAATCCCGTCCCCAATCTCCGTACGACGGGTTGGAGGTCGCCGAAGGCGCCACCGCGGCCGTCGAACTCGAGCGCCTGATGTTCCGCGGCGACGCCATGACCGCCGTTGAGCGCCTCCACCTCCGGGACGCCCTGCTCCGCTACTGCGCCGTCGACACCATGAGCATGGTCAGGCTGCTGGATCGGCTCCGCGAGCTGGCCTAGATCGCGGCCGGTTGCGAGGAGTCCCGCCTCAGATGGGCCAGAGCCTGCCGCAAGCGGGCGCATCCCGCCCGCGCGACGGTGGGGGACGCAATCTCGGCGGGCCTCGGCCACGTGGTCGAATGATCGCTGGAGTTGCCGGGTCGTCACCGCGAAGGGATGCTGCCGACTCCGGACCAGGGTACGACCGTGCAGCCGCTGCGGCGTTGCTCCGCATCGCCGGCGTAGACGAGAAAGCTCCTCACCTGGGAACCGTGCTCGCGCCCAAGCTGGTCCGCGGCCCGCCCAAGCCCGGCGAAGAAGTCCTCCGCGACGGTCTGCCCCGACTTGACCTCGACCGCGACGGGCCCGCGAACCGTCTCGATGAGCAGGTCGACCTCCAGCCCCTTGCGGTCCCGGAGGAACGACAGCCCCGGAGCCAACCCCTGATGCAGTCGCGCCTTGAGCACTTCGGTCACGGCCCAGTTCTCGAAGAGTGAGCCGCGCAGCGGGTGTGTCTCCAGCTGCCGGGCGGTCTGGATGCCGAGCAGCGCGCAGGCCAGGCCGGTGTCGTAGAAGTAGATCTTCGGCGTCTTGACCAGGCGCTTGCGCAGGTTGCTGTGCCAGGGAGGGAGACGGAAGGCGATGAAGGTCGCCTCGAGGACCGAGAGCCATGCGCGTGCGGTGTTGTGTGTGACGCCGCTATCGGCACCCAGTTGGGAAAGGTTGAGCAACTGGCCGACCCGCCCGGCGGCCAGCCGCAGGAACGTCTGGAATGCGAGAAGGTCCGTGACGTTGAGCAATTGCCGCACGTCGCGGTCCACGTACGTCGCGATGTAGCTCGAATACCAGTCGCCGGGCGGGATGCGGCGGTCGTAGATGGCTGGGTAACCGCCCTTCCACGTCGCTTCGAACGGGTTCCGCGGCGGGTGAGGAAAGCCGCGAAGCTCGCCCAGCGTGAACGGGAGGAGGTTGACGACCGCGGCCCTCCCGGCAAGCGTCTGCGACACCGACTGTAGGAGGTTGACGTTGGCCGAGCCGGTCAGCACGAAGCGACCCGGCCTGGGGTCGCGGTCGACCTCCACCTGCAGGTACGAGAGCAGCTCCGGCGCGCGCTGGACCTCGTCCAGCACGGCTCCAGTCGCCAGCGGCTCCAGGAACCCCCTCGGGTCGGCGGACGCAAACGCCCGGACGTCGGGCGCCTCGAGCGATACGTAGGCGTGCTTGGCGAACACGGCGCGAGCCAGTGTCGTCTTCCCCGACTGACGCGGCCCGGTGATCGTCACCACCGGGAACCGCCTCGCCAGGGCACGCAGCTTCTTCTCGAGCACGCGCGGAACCATGCCCGAAGCTTAGGCGCTGTGGGGCTACCTGTCAATCCGACTGACAACCAGCACCACTCCGGGATTGCCGCGCGCCCCTGCCTGTTCCCTTCGTGCGCCCAGCGCGCGGTCGCATGGAACCGCCGCATGCCCGGCGGCCGGCCATCCTCCGAGACCGCGTCGTGCTCGACGGCCGGCCAGCGGCCGGCCGCTACATTTTGATCGGTACCGCCGATGTGGTGCCGTTGGATAATTCGGAGGCAATCTCCGAGTCTTCATGTAGAGGGCGCTCGTCGACCTCTCCCCCCATTCCGCCGCTTCAGCGCCGTGGACACCATGATCATGGTAAGGCTCCTGGACCGGCTCCGCGAGCTGGCGTGAGGAGGCTCGACGACAGGTCACCGACTGGCTGCACCCCTACACCTGGCCGGACCATCACCTTGCAATCAGCCGGCCTTCGCTACCTTCCGGGTTTCAAGCCGCCCGATGGCCGCGTCCTCGATGACGGATTCGCTGAACGCGAGCGCCGGGGCGTCTTCCATGATGGGAACCATGACTGTCGGATCAACGCAAGTTGGGCCGTCGGCTGTTCGCTAGTTCGCGTGTCGGCTGTTCGCTAGTTCAAGCGGCGAGTTCGGTCAAGCGCTGGTGCGACCGGGTGCAGCGCTAGCGGTCTCTCTCGACTCGTTACGGGGTCATTGGGAACGAAATGTCGGCACTTGCAAATATCTGCCGACGATTTATCCGTGACTGCCGCCGATCGGCAACACCTCCGAGATCGTCGAATTCGTCGTCCCGAGGTCGACGCCGAGCGCGCAAAGCAGTCGTACTTATGATCGGCGTTCAGCGCTCATCCAGATCCCCCGAGTTCTTTTCGCCACGGGCCCCCGGGCGACCACTCGAGATCGAAGCGGACGTCATCGCGGTTCGCTGCCAGCGGGGGCAATACGAAGGCAGCGACTGCACTCACGACGGCTGCCAGGGTCGGTGTACCGGCGGTGAGCGAGGTGCGCCGGAGAAACCCTTGCCACATTCCTTCATGCTCGACAGCGAAGGCCGATGTGAGGCCCGGCAGCGGCGCATCTGGCAGCTGCGTCGCGCGTCGCTCGAAGGTGGCCCGGAGCGCCTGCGATAGCGCAGTCCCTCTGAATGCCAGCTTGGCGCTCAGGGCCCAGAGATCGTAATAGTCCTTCATCCGGCTGTTGATCGCCCCGAGGTTCACGAGGGCCTCGACCTTCTCCGCGACCACCGTTTCCCGGGGGTAGGCGCGGATTCGTGGCGTGGGAAAGCCGAGCAATGATGGGTAGGCCAGCTCGTCCGGAGGCGGTACGACCGCGTCGCCAAAGCCGATATCGATCTGAAGCCGGATCCTTGCACGATCGAGGTAGACAATCATCTCGACACGCTGCCCCTGGTACTGTTGCCCCTCGCGGATCGCTTGGACGTGGATCGAATCCGGATCGAACCGCAGGGCATCGTCTTCCACTGGGCAGATGCACGCTTCGCGAACCACAGCCCCCAGGGATCCCGCCGAGGCGTCCCCCAACGTCAGGAGGTCGAGGTCACGAGTTGGCCGATAGGGCCAACCGCCGTGGACGACGAAGAGCATCGCACCCTTCAGAACGAACTCCCGCCCGTGCCCGGCGCGCTCGAGGCGGTGGAGAAAACGCTCGATTGCGAAGCGCGTCATCAGGAGCTGCACATCCTCACCGCGGGCTGAAGCGATGTTCTTCAACCGGGCCATGACCGAGGCAGCGAGGTTGCGCGGCCCTTCCACGTTCACACCGTGGCTTCCAGGTAGGGCCGCATGACGCGCCAGACACGATCCAGTCTCGCGAACCGCACGAGTTCATCCACCGTCGCCTTGCGGCCGCGGAGGCAGTCCCGCAGAGCCTCCATCGCCACGTCGAGCCCGACCTTGTTGCGGTACTTGAAGCAGTCGGCAACTGTCCGCGCCGGGTTCGTGATTCGCACTGCAACGCCCTCGAGGCGGTACACGTCGACGCCCTCGATGAGCCCCGCGCCGGAGAAGCGGACGATCTCGAACTCCACGGTGCGAGCCTTGGGCTTGCGCGCCTTGCGATCGACCGCCATCCACACCCTGTGCGGGAGCTGCGTCGTCAGTTCGTGAAAAGCGAGGGCCGTGAGCAGACAGATCACCCCACCGGGAACAGCTTTGGACGCCTCAGCCAGTGAGGCGTGTTCAGTCACATCGGCCCCAGCGAGACGGTAAAGCCCACGCCCGACCCGCTCCGCGATCCCCTGGCGAGCAAGATCCCAGAGCGCCGCGCTCCGGATGCCGGCCTGGGCAACGTCGCGCGGTCGCAGGATGCCCTGCGATCGCAGCAGCTTCAGCGCTTTCTCCCGGCTCGTCATGGGGTCATTCTGGACGAAATGTCGGCACTTGTAAATATCTGCCGACATTTAATCCATACTCGACGCGGAAAAGCTCCACCTCCGCGACGCCCTGCTCCGCTACTGTGCCGTCGACACCATGAGCATGGTCAAGTAGTGTCCGCTGACGTGATGTACGAAGAGTTGGTTGTCGGCGACCGTGTGGGTGGAGGCGTTCGCATGGCCGTTGGCGTAACGGTCGAAGCAGGCCACGCCCCGGTGGGCCTTCAAGCTGCGGCGGTCTCCGCTGGCGTTGAACCGCTGCGGACGACGTCTCTCTCCCTTTTCGCCGGGAGCGGCAGGCTAAAGCGCGAGCTTCTTCATGGTCTCGCGCATGAACGCGGGGAGATCGGCCGGTTGCCGGGACGTGACCAGATTGGCGTCAACAACCACCTCCCGGTCCTCATAGAGCGCGCCGGCCCCTTTCAGCTCATCAGCCACCGACTTGTAGCAGGTGGCGCGTCGCCCCTGCACAAGGCCGGCGCTGATTAAGATCTGCGGCCCGTGGCAGATGGCGGCAACCGGCTTGTTGCGGGTAAAGAAGCTCCGGGCGATCTCCAGCGCCTTCGGCTCTTTTCTCACCACCGCCGGCGCCGCGCCCCCGGGCAGGACCAAGATTCCATAGTCGTCAGGGTTGACCTCGGCAAGGGTCTTGTCCACGACCACTTCGTAGCCGTGCTTGCCCTTGATGGCCGCGCGACTCATGGAGGCCACGACCACTTCGACGCCCGCCTCCTTCAGCCGGTAGTAGGGGACCAGCAGCTCGGAGTCCTCGAAGTTGTCGGCACTCATCATCAACGCTTTCATATGTCCTCCGGAACGCAACGCAGCGTACCACGCAACGGCGAAATGCACATGTGCACTCTCGCGGTTTCACGGGATTGCTTCACCCCGCCGCCGGCGGGGCTCGCAATCTTCATGTGCCGGGGCACATCCCGGGCCATGAAAGTAACGGATCCGAACACAGCTCATCATCGTCTGTCATCCTGAGTGAGCGCAGCGAGCGAAGGATCTTCCGGGAGCACATGGATCCGGTCGCTCTCGGTTTCTGCGAGATCCTTCCCTTCGCTCCGCTCAGGGCATGCTCTGTCCAGCCGTTGGCGGGACTCAGGATGACAGAGGTCGTAGCGAAGACTCTCAGGACAATGACCGCCATTCCCCCACGAGGGACGGTGAACCGGTATCGTTCCTCGCTCGGCTTACTTCGGCATCAGCTCCTGCACGCGCTGCGGCTCCTCGCCCAACCACTCCGGGTTCTGGGCGGTGCTGTCGAAAATCGATGTGGTCTTGAACGGCTCGAACTTACCGCGCGCCGCCGCCTCGGCGGTTTTCGCCAGCAAGGACCGGACCTCCTCATCGCTCATCGGGCGAAACGTCCGCACCGCTTCGCACGCCTGATCCAGGATCTCCATGCGGTCGATGCCCGTGATGACCACGGACGTAGGTAGGTTCAGCGCGTAATGCAGACACTCGGTCGGTGTCACCGTTTTCGACTTCAGCAGGATCCCGTTCGCCATGCTCTTCATCCCGA
>PKYI01000146.1 GCA_003133645.1 Acidobacteriota bacterium
GTCACCGGGCTGGACGGTGACCGACTGAGAGCCCGGGGTGGGGTTTGCTTGGCGAAGGAGCAGAAAGACTTGCACGTTTGCCGCCTGGGTGGCGGACGGGTTGTAGATCCAAAGATCGGCGCGCCACTGGGCGCCGCCGAACCCGTCGCTGTGCGCGACGGCCGGCACATATTGATCCGTCGCCGGGACCACCGCGAACGCCGCCGCGGCCACCATGGCGAAGCACAAGGTCATGAGCACTTTCTTCATCGCATCCTCCTGACTTTTGCCAGTCTACCAGACGAACGAACGGTCCCCGGCTGCGTCATCCGGTGTTGATTCTACAGACCGACCACCGCCTGAAACGTTGACCTGGATCACACGGAGGTAGCGATTCGAACACGAGCGAGCCCGCGGTCAGGGGCCCGCGCCGGGCTCTGGGGGTGGAAAAGCACCGGGGGGGCCGAAGTGCCCCCCCGCGAATCTCAAGCGGAGCGGGGCTTGGCCCCGCGGAGCGTCGGGGGGCTCGGGGGGGCGCGAGGCGCGACGGACGTTCCCTAGTGGAAAAACCAGGGGGGCCGAAGTGCCCCCCGCGCATGGAAGCTCAAGCGGAGCGGGGCTCAGCCCCGCGGAGCGCGGGGGGCTCGGGGGGGCGCGAGGCGCGACGGACGTTCCCTAGTGGAAAAGGCAGGAGGGGCCGAAGTGCCCCCCCGCTCAAGATAGATAAATGGTGCCGAAGGCCGGATTTGAACCGGCATGGCTTGCGCCACACGCCCCTCAAACGTGCGCGTCTACCAATTCCGCCACTTCGGCACGGTCCATTCGTCTCACTCCAGAGCTCACTTGCCGGTCGGCGTCGGGGCCGGGGAGGCTGGCTGCGGGTTCGTCGCGGGCGCCGGTGCTGCCGGTGCCGCCGATTTCGCCGGGGCCGGGGCGCTCGCCGCCGCCTTGCTCTTGACGCCCGCCGTCACCGAGCGGCCGCGCCGGGCGGTGAGGACCGAGAGCCCGATGCAGAGCACGACGAAGAACACGAAGGAGCCCGTGGTCAGCTTGTGCATCAGCGTGGCCGTGCCGCGCGGCCCGAACGAGGCCTGCGAGCTGGAGCCGCCGAACGCCGCCGCCACGTCCGCCCCCTTGCCCTGCTGCAGCAGCACGACGAGGATCAGGAAGAAGCAGACGACGATGAAGAGGATGATCAAGAGGGTATACACGAGATGCTCACTCCTCCGCCCCGCGGTGCTCACCGGGAGCAGCGTGGATGATAGCCCAAAATCCTTCCACGTCAAGGCTTGCCCCGCCGACCAGGGCGCCGTCCACATCTTTCTCCCGGAGCAGCACGGCGGCGTTATCGGGCTTGACGCTGCCCCCGTAGAGGATCCGCAGGCTGGCCGCGGCGGGCTCCCCGAGCAGCTCCCCGGCGCGGCGGCGCAGGGCCACGTGCGCCTCCTGGGCCTGGGTTGCGGTGGCGGTCTTCCCGGTCCCGATCGCCCAGATCGGTTCGTACGCGACCGCGAGGTGGGCGGGGTCGAGCCCCTCGATCGCCGTGCTCTGCCGCTCCAGAACCGCAAGCGTCTCGCCGGCATCGCGCTGCTCGAGCGTCTCGCCCAGGCAGAAGATCACGTCGAGGCCGGCGCGCTGGGCCGCCTTGGCGCGGGCGCCGGCGGTGGCGTCGCTCTCGCCGAAGTACTGCCGCCGCTCTGAGTGGCCGACGATCGCCCAACGCACCCCGAGTTCGGCGAGCATCGTGGGCGCGACCTCGCCGGTGAACGCGCCGTTGTCCTCCCAGTGGCAGTTCTGGGCGCCGATCGCGACCTTGGAGCCGGTCGCGATCAACACGGCCGCCGGCAGCAGCGTGAACGGCGGGCAGACGACGACCTCAGGACCGGCCCCGGCCACCCGCTCCACCAGGGTCTCGAGGTAGGCCTGCACCGACGCGACCGTCCCGTGCATCTTCCAGTTGGCGGCGACGAGCGGCCGGCGGCTCACGTGCCCTCCTCGAGGACGGCGACGCCGGGCAGGGTGTCGCCGGCCAGGAACTCGAGCGCCGCGCCGCCGCCGGTGGAGACGTGGGAGAACTTAGCGGCCAGCCCCGCCTGCTGCACCGCGGCCACGCTCTCGCCGCCGCCGACCACCGTGAATGCGGCGCTCGCGGCGAGCGACGCCGCGATGGCGAATGTCCCGGCGGCGAACGCCGGCTTCTCGAATACCCCGGCGGGGCCGTTCCAGAACACGGTCCGCGCCGTGGCGATGACGTTGGCGATGCGCTCCCGTGTCGCGGGCCCGATGTCGAGGATCATCTCCTGCGGGCCGACGGCCCCGATCGCCACCGTGTGCGCTGGGGCATCGGTTCCGGTGGCCACCACCACGTCGGTCGGGAGGATCACCGGCGTCCCGCGCGCCGCGGCGGCGGCCAGGATTTCATTCGCGGTCCCGACGAGATCGGCCTCGACGAGCGACTTGCCGACCGCGACGCCCTCGGCGAGCAGGAACGTGTCGGCCATGCCGCCGACCAGCACGACCGTGTCGGCGCGCCGGGCGAGCGCGGTCAGCGTCTCCAGCTTGCCCGAGATCTTGGCGCCGCCAACCACCGCGACGAACGGGCGCTCCGGGTTGTCGCGCACCCGCGAAAGCGCGGCGATCTCACGCGCCATCAGGGGACCGGCGGCACGCTCCTTGAAGAGCCTGGCGACCCCGGCGGTCGAGGCGTGGGCGCGGTGCGCGGTCCCGAACGCGTCGTTCACGTAGACGTCGGCGAGCGCCGCGAGCCGGTCGCAGAACACCGGGTCGTTGGCCTCCTCGCCCGCCTCGAAGCGAAGGTTCTCGAGCAGGAGCACCTCGCCGGGCTTGGCCGCGGCGACCGCCTGCTTGGCGACGTCGCCCGCGACGTCGGGGACGAAGCGGACCGGGCGCCCCACGAGCCGCGCCAGGACCGGCACAACTGGCGCCAGCGACAGCGCCGGGTCGGGCTTCCCCTTGGCGCGTCCGAGGTGGGAGCAGGCGATGACGATGGCGCCGCGCTCCGCGAGGGCGCGCACGGTCGGCGCCGCCTCGCGGATGCGGGTCTCGTCGCCGACCTTGCCGTCCTTGAGCGGGACGTTGAGGTCGAGGCGGAGCAGCACCCGCCGCCCCTCGACGTTGAGGGCGCCCATCGAACGCAGAGCCATGGCAGCCTCCCTACCTGGCGAAGAGTTTGGCGACGTCCACGCAGCGCGCCGCGTAGGCGTACTCGTTGTCGTACCAGGAGAGGACCTTGGCGGTCGTGCCGCCGATCACGATGGTGGAGAGCAGGTCCACGATCGAGGACGCGGTCGTGCCACGGAAGTCGATCGACACCAGCGGCTCGTCGCTCACGGCCAGGATCCCCTTGAGCGCCCCGGCGGCGGCGGCGCGGAACGCCTGGTTGAGCGTCTCGACCGTCAGCGGTTTCTCCGCCGTGAACGTGAAGTCCACCAGCGACACGTCCGCGGTCGGGACGCGCACCGCGAGGCCGTCCAGCTTGCCCTTGAGCTCGGGCAGCACCAGCGCCGTGGCCTTGGCCGCGCCGCTGCTGGTCGGGATGATGTTCTGCGCGGCGGCCCGGGCCCGGCGCAGGTCCTTGTGCGGGAAGTC
>PKYI01000215.1 GCA_003133645.1 Acidobacteriota bacterium
TTCCCCTCCTGGATGAGGTCGAGGAACTGCAGCCCGCGGTTGGTGTACTTCTTGGCGATCGAGACGACCAGCCGCAGGTTGGCGACGATGAGCTGCTGTTTGGCGCCGTCCGTCTCCTGCTCGCCCTGTCGGACCTCGCCGAGGACGCGCCTGAGCTCCTCGTACGCAACGCCGAACCGCTGCTCGAGCGTGGCGAGCTCGACCCTGTACCGCTTGACGCGCTCCCGGTAAAAGGTGCGCCGCTCGGCGTTGCGCTCGGTCTTGAGCTTGGCGTCATCCTTGCGAATCGTGTTGATGGGAATCGAGAACTGGCGCTCGACCTCGTTCAGGAAGCGCACCAGGCGGTTGCGGGTCGTGGTCGTGAAGTCGGTGGAGCGGACCATGACCGAGGTGTCGCCGGAAAGCGCGTCGATCTGCTGCAGCAGCTCGTCGCCGCGCCGCGTGCCCCTCTTGCAGCGCCGCATGCGCTCCTTGAGCTGCTTGGACTGCTCGTCCAGCTGCCGGATCCGGGCGAAAAGCTTCATGGTCTCCGCGACTCGCTGCTGGCCGCGCTCGTCCAGCTCGCCGTTGAGGCCGGCGAGGATGTCGCGCATCATGCGGCGGTCGCGCCGGGCCATCTCATTGGCGCGCAGGAAGAGCTCGCAGACCCGCGGGCTCGAGGCGAGGCCGGCGAAGACCTGGGCCTCGCCCGACTCGATGCGCATCGCGATCGCGACCTCGCCGTTGCGGTCGAGGAGCTTGACCGTACCCATCTCCCGCAGGTACATGCGGACCGGGTCGTTGGTCTTCTCGAGCATGGCCGGGTCCACGAGGCCCGCGCCCGGGACCGGCTCGGGGGGCTCGGCCCGCTCGCCGGCGGGGCCTTCCTCCTCGAGCGCCGCCAGCTTCTCGATGCTCTCCACGATCTCGATGTCGTTCTCCGTGAAACGCAAATAGATCTCGTCGAGCTCCTCGGCCGTCGAGGCCACCTCTTCGGGGAGCACCTCGAGGATCTCGTCCACGAGGACATAGCCGCGCTCGCGCCCGAGTCCCAGCAGCCGGCCGAGCTCGACGTACTTCTCCTCGACCGTGAGGGCGAGGGCATCGCGGACGCCGGGGGCCGCCGGCGCCTCGGAGCCCTGGTGCTCCCTCTCCCTGCGTGGGCGCGAATCCTTTGCCTGCGCCGCGCGCGCCTTGGCCGGATGCGGCTGGACGACGCCCGCTACGGCCGCACGCGGTGCGAGCCGAGTCGGCACGACCTCGGTCTGGAGCTTCGCCGCGGGCCGGGTGTGCGGCGGCCGGACGGGTGGTTTTGCCGTCGGCCCTGCTTGGGTGCGTGCCGGGTGACCCTGGACGGGCGGAGTGGTGGCCTGCGGCTTCGGTTTGGCGTGACCCTTGGCCGGCCGGGTCGGGCGGGTGGTCGCCTTGACCCGACGCTTCTCCGGCGCCGGTTTGGCTGTCACCCTGGCGGCCCTGGCCGGCGGCTTCGGCTTGGCGGCAGGCTTGGCCGGGCGTTTGCCCGGCGCTGGCTTGGGAGTGCCCTTGCCCGGTTTGGCCGAGAGCTTCAGCCGGGCGGCGGGTTTGGCCGGGCGCTTCGCCGGCCCGGCCTTGCCGGCCCCGGCGGTGGGCCGGGTCGCCGGCGATGGCTTGGCGACCGCCTTCGCAGGGAGCTTGGCGTGCCTGGCCTTAGCCGGAGGGCCACCGAGACGGGTCCCCGGCCGGGGCCGGGGGACCGCCTTGGCAGGGTTCCCGGCCGGGTGGCCCTTGGCCGCGGCCGCGAGGGAGTCCCGCGAGGGCCGCGAGGAGGTCGTGACCGCCCGCGGCGCCGTGCGAGACGTGGCACGGCCGGTTGCGGCCCGTTTGTCCGCTCTTGCTGTACGGGCCGGCGACGACGGTCTTGCCTTCTTGTGCTCGCTGCCGCCGGACCCGATCGAACGAGTTTTCTTCTTGTCGTGTGATTTTCGCAAGTTTCCCTCGGTTTGATGAGTCTGGGGCGCTCATTTTCGTTCCCGGCGCCTCCAGCTCCAGGGTAGAAGCCGCCCGCCACCCCTCACCTTCTTCAATGTGGGACGTCGGTCACGAAATTTCAAGGGTACCACCGGGCGCAACCCCTCCGGCACCGCAGGACCCCGCTTACGCCCCCCGCTTCGGGCGCTTGATGAGTTCGCTCTGCTCCGCCTGCAAACGGGCGAGTGCGTCTCTGTCGCCGGCAAGCTCGGCGGCCCGGATCCTCACGATGATCTCGCTGCTGCGCAGCCGGTCGGCCCGGCGGCGGACCAGGTCGACAAGGCTCGGGATCCGCTCGTGCGGCGTCTGCGGCGCCTCGAGTTCGAGCCCGGCGAGCAGGCGCCGGTCGGCCGGATCCTCGATCTCGGACAGCACCCCGACGATCTCGATGCCGCCGCCGTTCGCCAGCCGCCGTTGCAGGACCTCGAACACGCGCCGCACCCCCGGGTGGCAGATGCCGTCGATCGGAAAGCCGCGGAGGTGCTCGGCGCTGGCCGCCGGCTCCAGGTCGTGGAGGAAAGACCGCAACAGGGCCAATTCCGCATTTTCCGGGACTTGCTCAGTTGCCGCCTGTGCCGCCATCACCCGGAAGATTTCGAGGCTCCGAAGCTCTTCCAACGGAATGCCGGCGCCGAACGCCAGTGTTTCCTGGATCCTAATGCGTCGCACGGGGTCTGAACACGCCCTAGCGATCTCCATCATCGACTGAAGGTTTTGGCGACGCTCAAGTAGGCTCTCGCCCATGCTTCGGAGCAAGAAAGCGTCCGCCGGCAGTGCCGTGGCGACCCTGCGGCCGAACCCCTCGGCGCCTTCGCGCCGGGCGACGTCGTCCGGGTCCTGCCCGTCCGGGAGGACGAGCACGCTCACCTCGAGGGCGGCCGCGAGGAGCGTGCGCAGCGCGGCCACCGCCGCCTGGCGGCCGGCGGCGTCGCCGTCGAAGCACACGACCACGTGTGGGACGCGGCGGGCGAGTTCGGCCGCGTGGTGTTCCGACAGGGCGGTGCCGAGGGTTGCGACGGTCTCGGTCAGGCCGACCCGATGCAGGGCGATGCAGTCGAAGTAGCCCTCCACCACGACCGCCCGGTTGGCCTTGGGGAACGCCCGCATGGCCCGGTCCAGGGCGAACAGGACGTGACCCTTGGAGAACAGGCTCGTCTCCGGCGAGTTCAGGTACTTGGGGTTCTCGTCGCCGAGCGCGCGGCCGCCGTAGGCAATGATGCGTCCGCGGGCGCTGCGGATCGGGATGGTGATGCGGTCGCGGAACCGGTCCCAGACCTTCCCGCCCTCGCCCTCGACCACGAGGCCGGCGCCGACGAGGGCGCGTTCCGAGAACTTCTTGCGCAGCTCGTCGTAGAGCGCGCGCCACTCGTTTCTGGCGAAACCCAGTCCGAACTCCGCGGCGACGTCGAGCGGCACGCCGCGGCGCTCGAGAAAAGCGCGCGGGCGGTCCTGGCTCAGCTGGCGCGCGAACACCGCCTGCGCCGCCTCCATGACGTCCGCGAGCTGCTCCTGCTCGTCTCTGCGGCGCCGCGCCTCGGGGGACGCGGGGGGGAGCCTGACGCCGAAGCGGTCGGCGAGGCGCTCCACGGCCTCCGCGAAGGTGACCCGTTCCATCTCCATCACGAAGTCGATCACGTCGCCGCCGCGCTTGCAGCCGAAGCAGTAGTAGGTACCCTTCTCGCGCGAGACGTTGAACGAGCCCGTCTTCTCGCCGTGGAACGGGCAAAGCCCGACGTAGTTGCGGCCGGTCTTGCGCAGCGTCAGGTGTTCGCCCACCACGGCGACGATGTCGGCCGCTTCGCGCACCTGCTCGAGCACGGGCCGCGACAGGTCGTACTGGCTCATCCCCGCCCTTCCGTGCGGCCGGCTGCGGTCCTCGCCGTGCCGCCCGCGCCGCGCCCGTTCCGGCGCAGCCCGGGGCACGGTTTACGGTCCACCCTCACTTGCCCTCCAACTCCACCTCGGTCACGCCCGTCCCCCCACGATACTGAGGCGGGTGCGCGAAGCTTGCAACCGCGGGGTGCCGCGCGAGCACGTCGCGGACCACCCGGCGCAAGGTTCCGGTGCCGTGTCCGTGGACCACTCTGATCCGCGCAGTTCCGGAGACCATGGCGCGGTCGAGAAACGCCTCAAGCTCGTCGCGGGCCTCCTCCTGGGTCAAGCCGATGAGCTTGAGTTCGGCCGCGGGGGCGTCTGCGGCGACGACCTCGACCTCCGGGCCGCGGCTGGGGGTAGGCGGTGCGACCGGTTCGCAGCCCGAGGCCTCGACCCAGACCCGCTTGTCCCCGACCAGCACCTCGACCCGCTCGCCGACCACTCTCTGGACGCGCCCGCTGGCCGTGGTCCCCTCGACGCGGACGGTCGCGCCCGGCGCGAGCGGCGCGGCGGCGGAGTGGGGGGCGGGTGCCTCGGAATCGAGGGTGAGCGCCTGGTGGCGCAGCGCCGCGACGCGTTTCTTGCCCGGGAACTCGCCGCGCTCCCGCGCCCGCTCGAGCTCCACGAGTGCCGCGGCGAGCTGCTCCCTGGCTCGCCGTCTGAGCGCGTCCCGCTCCTGGTCCAGACGCGCTCGGACCCTCTCGCGCTCCTCGTCGAGCCGGAGTACCTCGCGCTCCAGGCGCGACCGGTCCTCCTCGGCGCGGCGTTCGGCGGCGCGCAGGCGCTCGGTCTGGCCCCGCAGGCGCTCGGTTTCGTGGGCCAACTCCTCGAGGTAGGCGTCGATGGCGAGGAACGAGCGGGAGACCATTTCGCGGGCGCGCGCCAGCACCGCGGCCGGCACCCCGCACGAACTCGCGATGGCGAGCCCGCGCGAGCGGCCGGGCACACCGAGGTGCAACCGGTACGTGGGCCGTCCGTTCGCCTCGTCGTAGCCCATCGCTGCGTTGACGGCGCCGGCAACATCCTCCAGGTGAGCTGCCACGGTGATCAGGTGGGCGGTCGCCACGGTCCAGCACCGCCGCCGGGCGAGCTCCTCGACGAGCGCGGCGGCGAGCGCCGCGCCCTCCTCGGGGTCCGTGCCGGAGCCGAGCTCGTCGTAGAGCACGAGGGTGTCGGTGTCCGCTTCGGCGAGCAGCTCGGCGGTCGCGCGCATCGCGCCGGTGAAGGTCGAGAGGTCGGAGAACAGGTTCTGCTCGTCCCCGAGGTGACACCACAGACGCGAAAAGGGCGGCAGGGAGCTGCCAGTTTCGGCGAGCACCGGGATGCCGGCCTGCGCCATCAGGGTGACGAGGCCGACGGTCTTGAGCGCCACGGTCTTGCCGCCGGCGTTGGGCCCCGAGAGCAGGACGAGCCGCTGCTCCGCGGTGAGCATGAGGTCTAGAGGCACGACCGGGCGGGTGTTGCCGGCGTTTCCGAGCACCTCGGCGCGCAGGGGGGCGAGCGCGGGTTCGAGGAGCGGGTGGCGCGCGCCGACGAGGCGGATCGCGACGCCCGCGCCGGGCTCCAGCAGCGCACCGCCGCAGGCTTGGCCGAACAGCACGCGCGCCTGGCTGGCGTCCAGCCTGGCGAGCGTGTCCGCGGCCCCGAGCAACTCTCCGCGGTGGCGGTGGAACGCGGCGGCGGTCTCGGCGAGGACGCGCTCCTCCTCGGCGCGCGCCAGCGCGGTCGCCTCGGCGAGCGCGTTGTTGAGCTCGACGACGGCGAACGGCTCGAGGAACACCGTGGCGCCGGACGAGGAGACGTCGAGGACGAGGCCGGGGACCGTGGACCGCTCGGCGGCGGGGACCGGGATGCAGTAGCGGTCGCGCCGGAGCGTGAAGGGGCTGAGGACGCTCGCGTGCGCTCGCCGCACCTGCTCGACCGCCGCCACGATCGCCGCGCGGTGGCGTTCGCGGGCGGCGCGGGCCTGAGCGAGCGCCGGCGAGGCGCTGTCCAGGACCTCGCCGGACGGCCCCAGGCGCAGCTCGCAGAAAGCGAGAAGCAGCTCGAGCCTGGGCAGCACCGCCGCGATGGCGGCCAGGTCGGCGCCGACCCCGGCGCCCACCAGGGCCGCGCGCACCTCGACGATCCGGCGCACCAGGGAGATCAGCCGGGCGAGGTCGGCGGCGTCGGCGGGCCCCGGGGCGTCGTGGACGAGCAGTTCGGCGGCGTCGAGGCCGGTGAACGGCAGCGAGCCGTGCTCGGCGACGAAGACGAGCACGTCGCGAGTCAGGCGGAAAGCCGACGGCCCTTCCCCTGGGGTGAAACGGGGAAGGGCCGCGGTGACCTCTCGCCGCCCGCGCTCGCTGCGCGCGAACGAGGCGACGAGTTCGAGAACCCGGTCGAACTCCAGTGAGGCGAAGGTCAAGGCCGTGCCGGCGGGGCTACAGCAGCCCCGCCTTGCGCTGCTGGGCCAGCTTCCGGAGGAGCTTCTTGCGCGCCTGGATCAACTTCCGCTTGCGCCGCACACTCGGCTTCTCGTAGTGCTGCCGCTTCTTGATCTCGGACAGGATTCCGGCCTTTTCGCACTTGCGCTTGAAGCGGCGCAGCGCCTGCTCGAACGACTCGTTATCCCGAACATGCACCATTGTGGGCATTGCGCGATCTCACCCCCCCTCTGCGCTGGTCTTGCCGCGCCACACGGGGTGGGCGCGAGCGCGCTCGTCAAAGGGAGAGAATCTTAGCACATCGAGAGGGACCACGGTCAACGGCGGTGGCGGTGGCTCGGGCGAGGGGCAGGAGTGGGCGTGGCGGTGGACGCCGGAGGGCGCCTCGCTTCCGCCGCCGCCGCGACGAGGCGCGCGGGGACCGGGACGCCCAGAACGGTGTAGGCGCGTTCCGCCACGGTCAGGGGTTCGAGCGCCTGCCGGTGATCGCCGCCCCGATCCAGGAGAAAGCGCGCGTTGGCGACGGCCGCCTCGGCGTACAGGGCGAGCGCTTCGCGCGTCTCCGGCCTCTCGGGCGCAAGGTTGAGCGCCTGGTTGAGGAACGCGGCCAGGACGAGCTGGTCGCGCGCAAATGCTGCGTCGTACGCCGCTGCAGCCTCGCGCACGAGGACGGCTTCCCCGGGCGATCCGGACGGCCCTGGCGCCTGCGACTGCGCGCGCTCCAGCCGGTCGCGGGCCGCCGCGAACCGGGCGTGCACGGCCGCCACCTTGGCGAACTCGGCAGCGGCGTCGAACCGCGCGGAGGTGGGCTCGGGCCGGCCGCCGCACGCGGCCGCGAGCACGAGCATGACGCCGCTTCCCGCACGCCTCTTCCAGGTCCGCAAGGCCCCCCCTGGACGAGGACGCTAGCAGAGACGCGGGCTTTGAGGCAACGCGCCATTTCCTTGACAGTCTTTGCGCGCCACGCGGATAATGCCGATCGGATCGAGCACACGGAGGCACCATGGAGACGCACGAAGCCATTTTTGCCGAAATCGAGCAGATGCGCGAAGGTGCCGCGGCGCTGTTGCGCGCCAAGCTGGACGCCATGGCGGGTCAGATCCGCGACCAGGCGAACCGGGTCGCCGGTGACCTCGACGTTGTCGTGCCTCCCGATCTCGAGGCCCTGCTCCCGATCGCCTCCTTGGCGGAACGCCTGAGGAGCCTGGCGGCGCCCCCGCCTCCGCCTCCGCCGCCGGTGCTCGCGCTCGATCTCGACATCTTGCGCGCGCTCGACGCCGGCCGCGCCCAGTCGGTGGTGTTGCAGGAGCTGTTGCGTCAGCTCGGGGCGTGGTGCGGCCCGCGCGCCATCGCAGTCTTCCGCGACGGCAACGCTCAGGGATGGTCGGGTTCCGGCTTCGAGGAGGGCAACCCGCCGCGCGCGTGGCACGGGGCGTTGGCCGACTCGCCGGCGCTCGCCAGGGCGGCCTCCGGGACGCCCGTCATCGTGCGCCCGCGCGCCGACGCGGTGCTCTCCGAATGGTTCGGCCCCAGCGACGGACGCCTGCTGGTGGTGCCGANNCAAGGTCGTCGGCGTGCTGCTGGCGCTCGAGGGCGGCCCCGGCCTGAACGTCCCGATGGTGCAGCAGGTCACGTATACCGTCGGGCTCATGCTCGAAACGCTGACCTCACGCCCGAACGTGCCGACGCCGGCGCTGACCCCGCCCGAGGTGATGTCCGGCGAGCCCGAGGTCGCAGTCGAAGCGCCGCCGGCGGTTTCCGAGGAGGCTCCCCGCGCGGTCGAGGAGGCCCCGGTCGCTGCGGCGGAAGCGCCTCCGGCGGTTGGAGACGGTTCGGAGACCGTCGAGCTCAAGGTGCCCGTCGCCCCGGCGGCGCCGGTCGCGGCGGCGCGCGCCCCGGAAGACGAGCGCAAGCACGAGGAGGCGCGCCGCTTCGCGCGCCTGCTGGTGTCCGAGATCCGCCTGTACAACGAGCAGGCGGTGCAGACCGGCAAGCTCGCACGTGACGTCTACGGCCACCTCAGGGAGGACATCGACCGTTCGCGGGAGATGTACGAGCAGCGGGTCTCCGCCGAGGTGCGCGCGGACAGCAACTATTTCCACGACGAGATGGTGCGCATCCTGGCGGATGGGGACGCTGACGCCCTCGGCGTGTAAGCGCGCCCTGCTCCGGCCGGCCCTCACCGTTCTCCTCGCGTTCCTTTGCGCCTGCCGGGCGGCCCCTCCCCCGTCGCTCGCGCACGCGTTGTCGGCGAAGGGCGACGCCAACGCGCGGGCCAAGGCGTTCATGCGGGTGGCGGTGCAGGGGCGCGAAGCGGAACGCGCCCGCGCCGCCATGTTGTGGGGCCTGTACGCCTGCGACGCCCGCGCCCCGCTCGCCGGCCTGGCGGGCTTCAACCTCGCGCGTCCCGCGGGCGGCCTGGCGCGGCTCGCAGCCCGCAGGCTCGAGGACGCCCTCGCCGCGGCGAGGG
>PKYI01000190.1 GCA_003133645.1 Acidobacteriota bacterium
GGCGACCAGCTCTTTCTCGCGGGCCTCGAGCGCCTTGATCCGCTGCTCCGGCGGCGCGTCGGCGGCGATCGCCCCCCTGACCTTGGCGGTGACGTCGTCGTACCCCTTGAAGACGTAGACGCGCTGCGCGCGAGCGGGAAGCTCGTCGGCGCGGCCGGCGGCCAGGAACCCGTCCGTGATGTAGTCGTGCTCGGGCGTCGAGTTCATCTGGACCGCGCCGAACGCGCAGTGGTGGTTGGTGATGATGAGGCCGTCCGGAGAGACGAACGAGGAGGTGCAGCCGCCGAGCCACGGGATCGCCGAGGCGAGGCCCGTGTTCGTCGCGGGATCCCAGATCTGTTTCGGTGACAGCTGCAGCCCCATGGCGCGGAGATGGGCGTCCAGCTCCGGGATCTGGTGCAGCATCCACATCCCCTCGTCGGCGCTGCCGGGCGCGGTCACCGCCACGGTGAGCGCCGCCGCCAGGATTCTCAAGAGAGCTCGCATCGGTCTTCCTCCATCCGGTCGCCGGGACCGGAGCGGTGGGATTGTGACACATCCGTCACGTCGGTGGCCGCTTGGGCCCCGTGCCTGGCGCGGAGACGTGTAACGCTGGTATCGTTACCGACCGTGAGCGATGCCAGCTGGACCGAGCGGTGGGACGAGTTGATCTCCGGAGGCGACTCCGCGGCGATCGAGGAGTTCTGGATGGCGCGTCTGGAGGAGGGCGTGAGCGACGGCTCCCCCTTCGTCGAGGCGCTCAAGCGGATGCGTTCGGCAGGCAAGAAGACGCTGGCCGCGACGCTTTTGGAACTCGCGGCGGATCAAGCCCTTGCGGATGGCGCGTGGGAGGCCCGCAAGCGCTTCCTCGTCGAGCTGATCCGCCTCGGACTCGGGGACGGCGAGAAGTGGCGGGCCGGCTTGGCGGAGTGCCTGCGTCGGTTGTGGGCGGGTTCTCCCTCGCTGGAGAAACTGCTCAAACACTTCGCCCTGCCGCCGGCGCGCAAGTCTCTCGAGATCCTCGAAACCATCGAGATGTGGCTCGCGTACGACGTCGGCGGCGTGTTCGCGATGGCGGGCCGGGGCCCGGGGCGGGTCGTCGAGGCCAACCCGCAGCTCGGGTTGCTCCGCCTCGACTTCGAGAGGGAGAAGCGCGTCCCGATGCCGATCGACGCGGCTCGGAAATACTTGACGCCGCTTCCCGCCGGCCACTTCCTGCGCCGGCGGCTCGAAGAGCCGGCGGCGCTGGCGGCCGAGGCCGCGAGCGATCCGCAGGGCACGCTCGCGGCGATCCTCGAGAGCTACGCGGTTCCGATGGCGGTGCCGGAGATCAAGGCCGCGCTCACGGGTGTGGTCGCGGAGGAGCAGTGGACGAGCTGGTGGAACCGCGCGAAGAAGAACCAGCGGATCCTCGCCTCCGGGAGTGGCACCCGCGTGCAGTACCGGCTCGCCTCCGGCGCCGGCGCCGAGGAGGAGATCCGCGCGGAGTTCGCCGCGGCCGCCCTGCCGCAACAGCTCGATCTGGTGCGCCGGCACGGCGGGCGCGGCCGCGAGTTGGCGGCGTTCTTCGGTGCTGCGCTGCTCGAACGGGCGGCGGTGGACGGCACGGCGCCGGCGCAGGTGTGGGAAGCGCTGATGCTGGCCGCACGCACGGGGGCGCCGGCGAGCGCCGTGGAGGCCGCCCGCGCGGCCGTCCTTGCGCGGGTCGGGCCTCTCGCCCTCCTCGGCGAGCTGGGCGACGCCCAGCAGCGCGAGATCCTGCTCGAGTTCGTGCGCGAGCACGACACGGCCGGGTGGGCGGGCGTGTACGAAGGTTGGCTCGACCATGAGCCGAGCCCGAGGCTGCTCTCGACGATCACGATGGCGCTCGTCGCGGCCGGCGAGAGCGCCCGGGTGCAATCGTTCCTCGACCGGGCCCTCCTGCAACCGGCCCGTCACCCATCGGCGCTGGTCTGGCTGTGCGAGGAGGACGGCGAAGCGTTGCGGCCGCTCCTCGAGGAGCGCCGCGGTGGTGCCCTGCTCGTGCGGCTCGTCGAACTCGCCGAACGCCGGACGTTCAGCCCGTACCGGTCGCGGCTGAAAGAGATCCTGTCGGCCGGCGGGCTCGCCGGCCGGATCGTCGCCGAGAGGCTCACCGTGGATCAGGCGCGGCGAGTCGTGCAGATCCTCGAGCACCCGGGCGAACTCGCCGACGAGCGGAACTGGCTGCGCCGTGCAGCGACGGCGCGATTTCCCGAGCTCCGCCAGGCCCCCGAGGCGGACGTTGTCCCGGCGCTCCCGGCCACAGTCACGCGCCTGCAGGCGGAGCTCAAGAACCTCCTCGAGAAGGCGATCCCCGAGACGCTGCGAGCGATCCAGGAGGCGCGCGCCCACGGCGACCTCTCCGAGAACTTCGAGTACCACGCCGCGCGCGCCCGGCAGGAGTTCCTCTCGGCGAGAGCCTCGGAGCTCCAGGGCGACCTCGGCAAGGTCCGGATCATCGACCCCCGCTCGGTCGACACCGCTCGCGTGCGGGTCGGCACCCGGGTTTGGTTGCGGCCGCAGGCGGGAGGGGATCGGCGGGCCATCGTGATCCTCGGACCGTACGAGGGAAACCCGGAGCGAGGGATCCTCTCGCACGGCTCGGAGGCGGCGCAATTGTTGCTGGAAAAGGCGGTGGGTGACGCGGTCAGCTTCGACGGCGCGGCTTGGACCGTGGACCGCATCGAGCCGGGCCTCTGATCGCGTCCCGCGCCGGCGCCGCACCGTTGGGCGCAACCGTATTGAGATCATGTAATAAACAGAAGGCCGGTGAATGGGCTCGG
This sequence comes from Acidobacteriota bacterium, assembly GCA_003133645.1. GTDB lineage: Bacteria > Acidobacteriota > Thermoanaerobaculia > Thermoanaerobaculales > Thermoanaerobaculaceae > RBG-13-68-16. The sequence goes on from PKYI01000190.1 coordinate 2,784, forward strand.
CGGGGCGAGGGCTTGACTCGTCTCGACGCGCTGATTAAGATTTCGTCTCATGATGCGTGGTGAGCAGGTGGGGTCGTTCGTTTTCCCCAGGTGGACCAATGTCCTGCGGCCGGTTCTCGCCGTCGCGCTGGTCGTCGTGCCGGCGTATGTCGTTGTCCTGCTCGCGTACGGCGCCTCGCCGCGGACTACGAACGTGGGGTACCAGCCGGTGCAACCGGTGCCGTACAGCCATGCGCTGCACGCGGGCCAGCTGGGGATCGACTGCCGCTACTGCCACAACACCGTCGAGGTGGCGGCGCACGCGGCGTTGCCGCCAACCCAGACCTGCATGAACTGCCACGCCAGGATCCGGACGACGAGCCCGAAGCTGCTGCCGGTGCGGGAAAGTTACGCGACCGGGCTGCCGATCCCCTGGGTGCGGGTGCACGACCTCCCCGACTACGTCTACTTCAACCACTCGGCGCACGTGCGGCGCGGCGTCGGCTGCGTGGAGTGCCACGGGCGGGTGGACACGATGGAGGTGGTGACCCAGGTCCACCGCCTCTCGATGGGGTGGTGCCTCGATTGCCACCGCCACCCGGAACCGCACTTGCGGCCGCCGGACATGGTGACGAAGATGGACTGGGTCCCGCCCGGGGATCCGGAGACGTACGGCCGGCAACTTCGCCAGGCCAACAACATCAACCCCTCGACCCAGTGCTGGACGTGCCACCGATGAGACAGGGGTCCGGGGACCGGGGCCCGGGGTCCGGGGAGAGAAGCGAAGCGCATGAGCCGCAGCTTGACGACCATGAGGCAGCGGGTGAAGTCGTGAACCGGACGCGCGTGGGGAAGGAACACTGGCGGAGCCTGGACGAGCTCGCCGACACGCCCGAGTTTCGCACCGTGGTGGAGAAGGAGTTCCCGGGCCTCGCCGAGGAGCTGCTCTCGCCGCAGACGCGGCGTGCGTTCCTGAAGGTCATGGGCGCCTCACTCGGGGTCGCCGGGCTCGCCGGCTGCCGCTGGCCCAAGGAGACGATCCTCCCGTTCGCCAACCGCCCCGAGGACCGCATCCCCGGCGTGCCCCAGCAGTACGCGACCGCGATGGAACTGGGCGGCGCGGCGGTCGGCCTTCTGGTCACGAGCTACGACGGGCGGCCGGTGAAGATCGAGGGGAACCCGCTGCACCCGGCGAGCCGCGGCGCGGCGGGCGCCTTCGCGCAGGCGAGCCTGCTCGAGTTGTACGACCCAGACCGGAGCACGCACGTGGTTCGGCGCGACGGCGGCCAGATGTTCCCCGCGAGCTGGGACGAGTTCGCGGCGTTCGCCGGCCCGCACTTCGCGGCCCTGCGGGCGAAGAAGGGTGCCGGACTCGCCGTCCTGTCGGAGGATAGCTCCTCTCCGAGCCTCGCCCGGCTGCGGTCGCGCTTCGCCGAGATGTTTCCGGAGGCGACCTGGGTCTCGTGGGAGGCGATCCCCCGCGACGACGGCCGTCTCGCGGCCGCGCGCCTGTTCGGCGAGCCGCTGCGGCCGTTGCTGCGCTTCGACCGGGCGGACGTGGTCCTCTGTCTCGACGCGGATCCGATCTTCGACCACCCGGCCGCCGTGGCCCACGCCCGCGACTTCGCCGCCCGCCGGCGCGGCGAGGGCGGCACGATGAGCCGGGTGTACTCGACCGGCGCGGTGATGTCGTTGACCGCCGCTGCCGCCGACCACCGTCTGGCCGTGGCCTCGTCGCGGGTCGCCGGGGTGGCTGCGCGTGTGCTGGTCGAGCTCGAGATGCTCGGCGTGCCTGCGCCGGCGGGGCGCGAGTTCGCCCAGCTCGCGACGGCCGAGCCCGGAGAGGCCGCGTTCGCTGCGGCTGCTGCTGCGGACCTGGCGGCGGCCCGCGGGCGCGGCCTGGTCGTCGCCGGTCCGCGCCAGACGGCCGCGCACGACATCGCGGCGGCGATCAACCTCGCCCTCGGCAACGTGGGTGCGACGGTCGCCTACGTCCGCGACGGTCTCCCGGCGCCGGCATCTGCCTCGGATGGACTCGACACGTTCCTCGCCGCGGTCGAGCGGGGCGGCGTTGGCACGGCGCTGGTCCTCGGCGGCAACCCGGCGTACGCCGCCGTGCCGTCGCAGCGCTTCCTCGATCGCTTTGCAAGGGTCCCCGTCCGCATCCACGTGAGCCTCTTCGACGACGAGACGTCGCGCGCCTCCACATGGCACCTGCCGCGCGCCCACTACCTCGAGGCGTGGGGCGACGTGCGCTCGTGGGACGGGACGTACTCCGTGCAACAGCCCCTGATCGAGGCGCTCTACGGCGGGCGTACCCCGACCGAGGTGGTGGCGTCGCTGCTGGGCGATGCGAACGCCGCGGGGTACGAGGTCGTCCGCGCGACGTTCAAGGGGCTGGGGGGGCCCGACGGGTTCGAGGAGGCGTGGCGCAGGACGCTCAACGACGGCGTGCTCGCGGGCAGCGCGTTTCCGGAGGTCAAGACCGTCGTGGCGCAGACGGGAGGCGTGATTGCGGCGGCGCCGGCGGCCGGAGACGGGGCGGCGACCGGGCTCGAGGCGGTGTTCGTCGCGGACGCGAGCGTCTACGACGGCCGCTTCGCGAACAACGCCTGGCTCCAGGAGATGCCCGATCCGCTCACCAAGATCACATGGGACAACGCCGCGCTGCTCAGCCCGGGGACGGCGGCCGCGGTTGGGGTCAAGCACGGTGATGTCGTCAGGGTCAGGCGCGGGGACAAGGCGGCGGAGATCGCCGTGTACGTGATGCCGGGCCACGCCGACGGCACGGTCGTGCTGCCGCTCGGCTACGGGCGGACCGCAGCCGGCAGGGTCGGCGACGGCGTCGGCGTCGACACCTACGTCCTGCGCGCGCCTGGGGGGCTCCACTTCGTGGGCGGCGTCGCGCTGGAGAAGACTGGCCGCACCCACACGCTTGCCTGCACGCAGGACCAGCAGGCGATCGACCGCGTCGGGTACGAGGCGCGCGGCCAGCGCATCGCCGAGATCGTCCGCGAGGGGACGCTTGCCGAGTTCGTGGCCGACCCCGAGTTCGTGCGCAAGCAGGACGAGCTGCCGGCGATGCTGCCGATTTTCTCCTCGCCGCAGCTGACCGGCGAGCACCAGTGGGCGATGAGCATCGACCTGGCGGCATGCATCGGGTGCAACGCGTGCATGATCGCGTGCCAGGCCGAGAACAACATCGCGGTGGTCGGGAGGGAGCAGGTAATCCGCGGCCGCGTGATGCACTGGATCCGGGTGGACCGCTACTTCTCCGGCAAGCCGGAGACGCCGAGGGTCGCGTTCCAGCCGATGGCGTGCCAGCAGTGCGAGAACGCGCCGTGCGAGCAGGTGTGCCCGGTGGCCGCCACCATGCACTCGGACGAAGGCCTCAACGAGCAGGTGTACAACCGCTGCGTCGGCACCCGCTACTGCTCGAACAACTGCCCCTACAAGGTGCGGCGCTTCAACTTCTTCAACTACTTCAAGAACGTGCCGCAGAGCGAGAAGATGGCGTTCAACCCCGAGGTGACGGTGCGCGGCCGCGGCGTGATGGAGAAGTGCAGCTTCTGCATCCAGCGCATCGAGGCGGTCAAGATCGCGGCCAAGAACGACCGGCGGCCGATTCGGGACGGGGAGATCGTTCCGGCGTGCGCCCAGACCTGCCCCGCCCAGGCGATCGTTTTCGGCGATATCAAGGACGCCGCGAGCCGTGTCTCGAGGCTGCGGGCGGACCACCGGTCGTACTCGGTGCTCGGTGAGCTGAACACGAAGCCGCGCACGACCTACCTCGCCAAGCTGCGCAACCCGTCGCCGAAGGTCGAGGAGGGCTGATGAGCGCGGCGCCCCACCTCCCCGACAACACGATCGAAGCCCCGGGCACCCGCGCGCCGCTCATCCTCGGCGACAACGACTTCGCATCCGTGACCGAGAAGGTCTGCGGGATCGTCGAGCGCCGGCAGCTGCCGCGCGCCTGGTACGTCGTGTTCGCGGTTTCGTGCTCGCTCACGGCGCTCCTCGTCGCGGTGGTCGGCTACCTGTTCCTGGCCGGCATCGGGGTGTGGGGGCTCAACATCCCGGTCGGCTGGGGTTTCGATATCACGACGTTCGTCTTCTGGGTTGGCATCGGCCACGCGGGGACGCTGATCTCGGCGATCCTGTTCCTCTTCCGGCAGAAGTGGCGCACCGGGATCAACCGTTTCGCCGAGGCGATGACGATCTTCGCGGTCATGTGCGCCGGGATGTTCCCGGCGATCCACACCGGCCGCCCCTGGTTCGACTACTGGCTGTTCCCGTACCCCAACCAGATGTACGTCTGGCCGAACTTCAGGAGTCCGCTGCTGTGGGACGTGTTCGCGGTCTCGACGTATTTCACCGTGTCGCTCATGTTCTGGTACACGGGGATGATCCCGGACCTGGCGACGCTGCGCGATCGGGCCACGACCCGAGTCCGCAAGATCGCCTACGGCCTCCTCAGCCTGGGCTGGCGCGGCTCCGGCCGGCACTGGCACCGGTACGAGCGGGTGTACCTGATGCTGGCCGCTCTCGCCACGCCGCTCGTGCTGTCGGTGCACTCGGTCGTGAGCTTCGACTTCGCGGTCGCGCAGCTGCCGGGCTGGCACTCGACCATCTTCCCCCCGTACTTCGTCGCCGGCGCCATCTTCTCCGGCTTCGCCATGGTGATCACGCTCATCGTGCCCGTACGATCGCTCTTCGGCCTGCAGGAAATGATTACGGCGCGGCACCTCGACAACATGGCCAAGATCACGCTGGCGACCGGTTTGATGGTGGCGTACTCATACGGTGTCGAGTTTTTCATGGCGTGGTACTCCGGCAACCCGTTCGAACGCTTTGCCCTGGCCAACCGGGCGCTCGGCCCGTACGCATGGGCGTTCTGGATCATGATGGCGTGCAACGTTGCTGCGCCGCAGGCGTTCTGGTTCAAGAGGGTGCGCACCACGCCGTGGATGCTGGTTGGCGTGTCGATCCTGGTCAACATCGGAATGTGGTTCGAGCGTTTCGTGATCATCGTTTCGTCGCTGTCCCGGGGTTACCTGCCGTCGAGTTGGGGGTACTACAAACCCACGTGGGTGGAGCTGTGCACGCTCGCGGGCTCGTTCGGCCTATTCATGACCTTGTTCCTGCTCTTCCTGCGCTTCGGGCCGATGATGGCGATGGCGGAGGTCAAGAGCGTGATGCCGGCGGCGGGTCTCGACCGCGGGCCCCACCACGGCCACGGGCAGTACTGGGGCGAGATCCCGCACCAGCACGACCGCCAGGAAGGGGACGCACGTCCATGAGCGAGCCCCACGCCGAAACCACGGGGGCCACGGCCAAGAGGTGGGGGTACCTGGCGGAGTTCGACTCCGTGGGCGCGCTGCTCGCCGCGGTCGAGAAGGTGCGCGACGCGGGGTTCGTCAAGTTCGACGCGTTCGCACCGTTCCCGATCCACGGCCTCGACGAGAGCATGGGCATCCGGACGAGCCGCCTGCCGCTCGTGGTCCTGGGCGGCGGCATCACCGGGGCGTGCGCTGGCCTGGCGCTGCAGTGGTGGATGAACGCGTTCGACTACCGCTACATCATCAGCGGCAAGCCGTTCTTCGGCCTCCCTGTCGCGATCCCGATCACCTTCGAGCTCACGATCCTGCTGGCGGCGATCGGCGCGTTCGTCGGCCTGATGATCGCCAACCGGCTGCCCGAGCTCTACCACCCGGTTTTTCAGAGCGCCCGCTTCCGCGCGCGCGCCACGACCGACGGTTTCTTCATCTCCGTGCAGGCCGACGACCCGAGGTTCGACCCGGCCGGAACCCGGTCGTTCCTCGTCGACGCCGGCGCCCGCCGGGTGGAAGAGCTGGAGGAGGAGTGATGCCGCGTGGGCTCATCTATGGCGCCGTCCTGCTGGCTGCCCTCGCGCTCATCCCTCTGGCGCTGATCGCCCGCGCCCGCGTCACCACCTCGGGCGTGCCGCGGATCCAGCTGATCCAGGACATGGGCCGGCAGCCGAAGTTCAAGACCCAGTCGGCCAACCCGATGTTCGCCGATGGCCGCGCGATGCGGCCGGAGGTGCCCGGGACCGTGGCGCGCGGCGAACTGCACGAGGACGGCGCCTACTGGGCCGGCCGCACCCCCGACGGGTGGGTGATGGCGTTCCCCGTGGCGGTCACGGACCAGTTGATGCGGCGCGGCCAGGAGCGCTACGACATCTTCTGCGCGCCCTGCCACGGGCTCGCCGGGTACGGGGACGGGCCGGTCGCGAAGCGTGCCGACGCGCTGCAGGAGGGCACATGGACGCCCCCGTCCTCGTACCACACCGATCTCGTGCGGCAGCGGCCGGTGGGGTTCATCTTCAACACGATCAGCAACGGGATCCGCAACATGCCGGCGTACGGCCCGCAGATCCCCGTGGCGGACCGCTGGGCGATCGTGGCGTACGTGCGCGCCCTGCAGCGCAGCCAGGACGCGCGTGCCACGAACGTGCCGCCCGAGCTGCAGCGACAGCTCAGGTAGGGGTGGGGGCATGATGAGCCAGGTTCCCGGACCCGTCTCCGAACAGCGCCGCCTCGGGGCCATGGGCGAGCGCTTGTGGCGGGGCGCCGCGCTCGTCGGCGTCATCGCGATCGGCATCAGCCTCGGGGTGGCCGCCGCCACGCCGGACGGCTGGCGCCGCTTCTTCTTCGCCTACCTCGTCGCCTTCGCCTACGTCCTCAGTCTCGCCCTCGGATCGCTCTACTTCGTGCTCCTCCACCACCTCACCAACTCGGGCTGGAGCGTGGTCGTGCGGCGGATCGCCGAGGTGTTCGCGGGGACGCTGCCGTTCCTCGCGGTGCTCGGCGTGCCGCTGCTGTTCGGGCTGGGGGAGCTCTACCCCTGGGCGCGGGCGGGGTACGCGGGCGCGCACGCAAAGGCCGCCTACCTCAACGTGCCGTTCTTCGCCGCTCGCTGGGTGATCTACTTCGCGGTCTGGGGCGCGCTCGGCCGCTTCTACCTGCGACGCTCGTCGGCGCAGGACGTCTCGGGCGACGCGTCGCTCACGGTGACGATGCGCCGATGGTCGGCGCCCGCGATGATCGCGTTCGCGGTCACCCTGTCGTTCGCGGCGTTCGACCTGTTGATGTCGCTGGACCCGGGCTGGTACAGCACGATCTTCGGCGTCTACTACTTCGCCGGAGCGGCGGTGGGAGTGTACGCGCTCCTGCCGCTGGCCTCGTTCCTCCTTCAGCGCGCCGGTTTCATCCGCCGGTCGGTGACGGTCGAGCACTACCACGACCTGGGGAAGCTGCTGTTCGGGTTCGTGGTGTTCTGGGCGTACATCGCGTTTTCGCAGTACATGCTGCAGTGGTACGCCAACTTGCCGGAGGAGACGCATTGGTTCGTGGTGCGACAACAGCACGGCTGGGGGTGGGTCGGCCTGGCCCTCGTGTTCGGGCACTTCCTGATCCCGTTCGTGGCGTTGCTCTCCCGCGCGCCGAAGCGCCGGCCGCCGTTCCTCGCGGCCGTCGCCGCGTGGGTGCTCGTCATGCACTGGGTGGACCTGTACTGGCTCGTAATGCCGGCGGCGAGCCCCGCCAGCCCGGCGCTGCACGTCGTGGACCTGACGGTCCTGGTCGGGCTGGTCTCGCTGCTCGTGGCTGCGGCCGCGTTCGTGGCGCGCGGCCGGGCGCTGGTGCCGGAGGGCGACCCGCGCCTGGAGGAGTCGCTCGCGTTCGAGAACGCGTAAGGACGGAGGAGAAGCGTGCGAGAGGGCGGCGAACCGAACACCCCGCTGACGGCGCTGGTCGGCATCGTCTTCGCGATCGTGCTGTTCGTGGTCGTGGTCTTCCTGCAGGCGTTCTTCTATCAGCAGCAGCAGGCTGAGAACGCCCGCAAGGTCGTGGCCGTCGCGCCGGAGCAGCTGTCGCAGTTGAGGTCGCAGCAGCTCGGAGAGCTGCACGGTTACCGGTGGGTTGACGAGAAGGCGGGCATCGTCGCGATCCCGATCGGCCGCGCGATGGAACTGGTGGTGCGCGACGGCGGGAGGTCGCCGTGGCCGTCCGTGCAGCCCCCCCCTCCCAGTCCGCCGCCCACGCCGCCGCCGCACCCGGCCGTGCCGAAGAGATAGTTGGAATTGCGCCGGGCCCAAAGCGTTTCTCATCGGTAAGGGCAGTACTTTCCGCGCGTTTCCGGAACAATCCCGGGTTCCGCGGTGGTTGGCCCCGGGGGAACGGAGATGACGGTGCGGCGCGGCGTGTTGGCGGTCGTGACGGCGGGGGTGCTGGCGGGGCTGACCGGCCGGGCTGCGGCGGTGCAGCGCAGCGAGCAGCTGCCAAAGGCGCTCGAGGGGGTCGGCATCACCGAGCACCTCGGGGCCCGGGTTCCGCTCGGTCTCGAATTCACGGCCGAGGACGGGACGCCGGTCCAACTCTCGCGCTACTTCGACGGGAAGAGGCCCGTGATTCTGACGCTCAACTACTACCGCTGCCCGATGCTGTGTGGCCTTCTCCTCAACGGCCTGGTGGACGGCCTCAAAGGCCTGTCGTGGACCCCCGGCAACCAGTTCGAGGTGGTCACGCTCAGCTTCGACCCGCTGGAGACGCACACGCTGGCGATGCTCAAGAAGGAGAGCTTCATCTCCGAGTTCGGGCGGCCCGCGGCCGCAGCCGGTTGGCACTTCCTGACCGGAAGCCAAGCGAACATCAAGGCGCTGACGGACGCTGTGGGTTTCTCCTATCGCTACGACGAGGAGCGCCAGCAGTACGCCCACCCCGCCGGGATCTTCCTCCTCACCCCGGACGGGCGGATTGCGCGCGTCCTCTACGGCGTGGAGTTCCCCTCGAGGACGCTGAAGCTGGCGCTCACCGAAGCCGGGGAGGGGAAGGTCGGCTCCGCCGGTGACCAGATCCTGCTGTACTGCTTCCACTACGACTCCAACGCGGGGCACTACGTGGTCGCGGCCGGCAACCTTATGCGGCTGGGCGGCGTCGCGACGTTGCTCGTGGTCGGGGTCTGGTTAGGGGTGGCGTGGCGGCGCGGCGCGAATAGGCACGCGGACTCGAGGCCGGGGACCGATGCTCCCGGCCTGTGAAGAAGGACAACGTCAAGGCCCGAATGCAGGCTCCCGCGGCGCGGTCGGGGGAGCGGCAGTGGGCAGGGGAGCGGCACTTTGAATCTGGGGCGCGACTTCGTGGACAGGCTCTTCACCTGGGCGGGGGTCCAGGCGGCGGGTGGATTCTGGATGCCGGAGCAGGGTTCGACCGGCGCGGCGGCAGTGGACCACCTCTTCTCCTTCATCCTCTGGGTGTCGGCCTTCTTCTTCCTGCTCATCGTGACCCTGATGATCGTGTTCGTCGTGCGCTACCGGCGGCGGCCGGGACGCATGGAGGCGGAGCGTGGCCCCGCGCACAACACGCCGCTCGAGATCACCTGGACCGTGATCCCGATCGCGATCGTGATCGGGATCTTCATCTGGGGGTTCAAGGTCTACCTCGACGTCAACACGCCCCCGGCGAACTCGTACGAGGTCCTAGTCACCGGGCAGAAGTGGAAATGGCTCTTCACCTACCCCAACGGCCACGTGGACGAGAACCTGCACGTGCCGGTCGACACGCCGATCCGGCTTGTGATGACCTCCGAGGACGTGATCCACGGGTTCTACGTCCCGGCGTTCCGCCTCAAGCGCGACGTGGTGCCGGGACGCTACGTCAAGGTCTGGTTCCGGGCCGTCAACCCGGGTGAGTACCAGATCTACTGCACCCAGTATTGCGGGACCGGCCACTCGGACATGTGGGCGAAGGTCATCGTGCACGAGCCGGGCGGGTTCGAACGCTGGCTCGACGAGGCGGGCAACTTCATGAAGACGATGCCACCGGCGCAAGCCGGGGAGCTGCTCTACCGCACCCGCGGATGTGCGCAGTGCCACAGCGTGAACGGCTCCGGGGGGACCGGCCCAACCTGGAAGGGCCTGTTCGCGAGCCATGTGCCGATCGAGGGCGGCAGGGTGATGGTCGCCGACGAGGACTACCTCCGGACGTGCATCCTCGACCCGACCAAGAACGTCCCGGTGGGTTTCCAGCCGGTGATGCCGACGTTCAAGGGGCGGCTGAAAGACGACGAGATCACGGCGATCATCGAGTACATCAAGACGTTGAAGTAGGCGGAAAGGCGGGTCGGAAATGACGGGCATCGAGAGCGGGGCGGCCGGGTTCGGACAGGGTGGGAACGCCCTCGGACGCGACAACTATCTCAACCACGAGCGCGGTATCAAGTCGTGGCTGCTGACCCGCGACCACAAGCGCATCGGCGTCATGTACTTGGTCGTGATCCTGTCCTCCTTCTTCCTGGGCGGGATCTTCGCGGAGCTGATCCGGACCAAGCTCCTGACCCCCGGCAACAGCGCCCTGATGAAGGCCGACACCTACAACCAGATGTTCACCCTGCACGGCGCGATCATGATCTTCCTCTTCGTGATCCCGGGGATCCCGGCATCGCTGGGGAACTTCGTGCTGCCCCTGATGCTGGGCGCCAAGGACGTGGCGTTCCCGCGCCTCAACCTCGCCAGCTTCTACCTCTGGGTGGGAGGGGCGCTGCTCGCGCTCGGCTCGATGGTCACGGGGGCGGTGGACACGGGGTGGACGTTCTACACGCCGTACAGCACCACAACCAACACCAACGTCATCATGATGGTCGCCGGGATCTTCGTGCTGGGGTTCTCGTCGATCTTCACCGGCCTCAACTTCGTCGTCACGATCCACAAGCTCCGCCCGGCGGGGATGACCTGGTTCCGCATGCCGCTGTTCCTGTGGGGGATCTACGGGACGGCGATCATCCAGATCATGGCGACGCCGGTGCTGGGAATCACCTTGCTGCTGCTGATCGCGGAGCGCGCCCTCGGCATCGGTATCTTCGACCCGGCGCTCGGGGGCGACCCCGTGCTCTTCCAGCACTTCTTCTGGTTCTACTCTCACCCCGCGGTGTACATCATGATCCTGCCCGCGATGGGCGTGATCAGCGAGCTGGTGTCGGTGTTCTCCCGCAAGCACATCTTCGGCTACTCGTTCATCGCCATGTCCTCGATCGCCATCGCGGTGCTCTCGTTCCTGGTCTGGGGCCACCACATGTTCGTGGCCGGACAGTCGACCCTGTCCAGCATGATCTTCTCGTTCCTGACCTTCATGGTGGCGATCCCGTCGGCCGTCAAGGTCTTCAACTGGCTGGCCACGATGTACAAGGGCTCGATCTGGCTGGCGACGCCGATGCTCTACGTGCTCTCGTTCTTGTTCCTGTTCGGGATCGGGGGCCTGACCGGCCTCTTCCTCGGCGCGCTCGCCGTGGACGTCCATCTCCACGACACCTACTTCGTGGTCGCCCACTTCCACTACGTGATGTTCGGCGGCACCGTGATCGCGTTCCTGGGAGGGCTGCACTACTGGTGGCCGAAGATGTTCGGCCGGATGTACAGCGAGTTCTGGGGGCGCATCGGCGCGCTGCTCGTGTTCGTCGGCTTCAACACGACGTTCTTCACCCAGTTCGTCATGGGCAGCCACGGCGCGCCGCGCCGCTCGTACCACTACCAGCCGCAGTTCGAGGCGTACCACCGTCTCTCCACGATCGGCGCGTACATCCTCGGCGTCGGTTTCGTGGTCATCGCCGTGTACCTCATCCACTCCCTCCTCCGCGGCCGCCCGGCCCCGGCCAACCCGTGGGGCGGCGCGACGCTCGAGTGGCAAACCAGTTCGCCGCCCCCCCACGACAACTTCGAGTCCACACCCGCGGTCGGCGACCCGTACGACGTGGAGGCGTGGACCTGGGACGGCGCGGTGGGCGGGTTCGTGCGCAGGGCGCCGGCCGGGCAGCCGGCGGGATCGTAGGAGGCGGGCGTGGCGGCGGGAGCGACCAGGGAGGGGAGCGTGGCCGGGACGCACGCACACCACGTGGCGCACCACTTCGACAACGCCGAGCAGCAGTTCGAGTCGGGCAAGCTCGGGATGTGGATCTTCCTGGCGACGGAGATCCTCCTATTCGGGGGGCTGTTCTGCGCCTACGCGGTGTACCGCTCCAACCACCCCGAGGTCTTCGTCTACGCCCACCGGTTCCTCGACACGACGCTGGGCGCGGTCAACACCGCGGTCCTGATCTGCTCGAGCTTCACGATGGCGCTCGCCGTGCGCGCGGCCCAGTTGGGGCGGCGGCGCCAATTGCTCGGTCTCCTCGGCACCACGATTGCGCTGGCGGCCTGCTTCCTCGGGATCAAGGGGGTCGAGTACGAGCAGAAGTGGAAGGAGGGCCTGCTCTGGGGCGCGCATTTCCACGCCAAGCTGGCGCCGTCGCCGCCGGCGTTGCCGCAGACGCTGCCGCCGGTCCCGGCGGCGGCGGGCGAGGAGCGCTCGCTCATTCCCCCAGCGGCGATCGGGCCAGCCGGCCTCGCGCGGCCCGGCCGTCCGACCGTTGCCGAAGGCTCCGAAGGGCCGCCGCACGACGTGCAGGTGTTCTTCGCGGTGTACTTCCTGATGACCGGGCTGCACGGCATCCACGTGATCGTCGGGATGGCCCTGCTCTCGTGGATGATGGTGCGCGCGGGCCGGGGGGAGTTCGGCCCGGCGTACGTGACGCCGGTGGACCTGACCGGCCTCTACTGGCACCTCGTGGACTTGATCTGGATCTTTCTGTTCCCGCTGCTGTATCTGATCCGATGAGGGACAGGGCGCAGGGGGCGGGGCACAGGGGGGTGCGATGAGAGAAAGGGCACATCCGGAAGGGGCAGCGGCCAGTGAGACGGCGGCGGCCGGGCACGTGGTGCCGCTGCGGGTGCTCGCCGCGGTGTGGGGCACGCTGCTCGCGCTGACCGCGCTGACCGTGGTGGCGGCGGGGGTGGACCTCGGGAACCTCAACCTCGGGGTCGCGATGCTGATCGCGACGGTCAAGGCGACGCTGGTCCTGCTCTTCTTCATGCACCTGCGCTACGACCGGCCGATCCTCGCCATCGTCTTCGTCACCGCGCTGCTGTTCGTCGCGCTGTTCGTATCGATCGCGCTGCTCGACACCCACGCCTACGCCCACCAACTGATCCCGGGGTACGGGCCGGCGCTTCCGAAATGACCAGGAGCGACGCCCGCAACGGCGGCCGCGACGACCCTGCCCCGGTCGAGAGCGGCCGGCTTGGGATGCGCCTGCTGGTGCTGGCGCTCTCGATGCTGTTCGCGGCCAGCCTTCTGGCCTACGTCCTGATCCGCTCGCGCGCGGCCGTCTGGCCCCCGGCCGGAATGCCGCGCCTCCCCGGCACCCTGTGGATCTCGACGCTCGTGATGCTCGCGAGCAGCGTCACCATGCAGGCCGCGGTGCGCGCGGCGCGAGCGGGCCGTGAGCGGGCGCTGCGCACCGGCATGCTGCTCACCACGCTCCTCGGTGTCCTCTTCCTCGTGTCGCAGACGCTGAACTGGTTCGCGCTGGTTGCGGCGCATCTCACGGCAAAGGCCAACCTGTACGGCTTCACCTTCTACACTTTGACCGGCCTCCATGCCGCCCACGTCGTCGGCGGCCTGATCCCCCTCGCTGTCGTCACCGTGCGCGCGTTCCGCGGCAGGTACTCGGCGGAGTTTCACCCGGGGGTGGAGTATTGCGCGATCTACTGGCACTTCCTGGATGTGGTGTGGTTGGTCATGTTCGCGGTCCTGATGCTCTCCTCCTGAGGGCGCCGCCGGCGTCGGACCATCTGCTGCGTCAGGCTCGCGCCTCGGATGCTCACGTAGCCTCCGGCTACGTTCCGCTCCTCGCCGCGCGCCTTCCTTGCATCTGGCCCAACGGCGGCGGCGCGGCTACACGCCCCAAGCTCGGAGGTCCTGCCTATCGTTGAGCTGGTCGTCTACGAGGGAAGCGCTCGGGGTCGCGCGGCCTGCGGCCGGCGCGTCCGGCTCGGGCCCCCGGCCAGGTCGCGTGTGCGCCCGGGTAGGAACCCCGGCCGTTGCGGCGGTGCGGGGAGGCCGCTTTGCGGGTAAAATGAACGGAGCGAGGGAGAACGGCGTGACTGAGCGGGTGTATCCAAACTTGACCTGTGCGGCGATCATGGCGCGCGAGGCGGCGTTCGAGCGCTTCGCTGAGTGGGAAGCCGCGCACCCGGCGATGTTGCCCCCCGCCGCGGCCATTGCGGCGGTTGCGGCGCTTTACGAAATGTTGCCTGCCGAGAGCCGCCGCCGCGCCCCCGACGCCTCGGGCGTGATGGCGTTCCACGCGCTCATGACGCGCGTCACGCCACCGAGCCAATGAGCGACCAAGAGGGCGTCCTGCTGAGAGTGGCGGCTGCCCTCGAGAGGCAGGGCATCCCTTACATGGTTATCGGTGGCCTCGCGAACGTCGTGTGGGGCGAGCCGCGCGCCACGCTCGACGTCGATGTCACGGTGTGGGTGGACGAGGCCAACCTCGCCGGTGCCGTGACGGACCTCACCGCGGCGTTCCGCCCGCTGGTAGAGGATCCTCTCGAATTCTTGCGAGAGACAAGGGTGCTCCCCCTGGAGTCGGAGGAAGGGGTGCGAATCGACGTCGTGTTCGGACTCCTGCCATTCGAGCGGGACGCGATCGCGCGGGCGGTTCCGATCGTGGTGGCGGGCACGCCGGTCCGGTTCTGCACGGCCGAGGACCTCATCCTCATGAAGATCATCTCGACCCGGGAGCAGGATCTCGCCGACGCCGAGGAGGTCACCGTTCGCCGCATCAACCTCCTTGACCTCGGCTACCTCGAACCGAGGATTCGGGAGCTGGCGGATCTCCTCGGGCGGGGCGAGATCGCGCGGCGCTGGGAGGCGTGGAAGACCAGGGCCGCCCCTCGGCGCTGAGGGGCAGTCGATTTCCCGCCCCGCTCGCTTTCAGTGCAAGGCGCCGGCCCAGGTCGTGTCGGCCGAGTGCATCGCGTACCAGGCGAAGTACGAGGCGTAAACGACGGCGGTGCCGGGCGGCAGACGATCGGTGGCGACCGCGACCGTCGGGCCGGCGGGGCGGAAGCTCAGGGCCGCGATCATCGGGCTGGACGCCATCAGCCCCGGCGGGAGGGCGGGTGCGGGCGCCGCGAGGGCCGGAAACGGGAACGCCGTCCAGCCTGCAGCGCCCCCCAGCGCAACCACCGGCGTCTTGGGCGCGAGGCGGGAAGCCGGCGGGAGCGGCGCCACGGGGAACCGCAGCAGGTCGTTGGCGACGTAGCTGGCGTAGGGATCGCTGACGTACCGCTCCATCATGCGCGGGTCCGGGGCGGGCACGGTGGTTTCCGGGTGCTCCTGGCGCCAGTCGGCCCACGTCTCGACGGAGATCGGCAGCACCTCGAGCGCGACGCCCGCAGCGGCGGCCGGTCCGGCCACCGCGCGGAAGAGCAGTTGGCTCCACAAGCTCTCGACCTTGCCGCCCGTCCGCCGGTCGTACATCAGGAGGTTCGAGTCGAACAGCAGGCCGCTGACGCCGAAGGTGAGCCGCTCGCCGCGCACCTCGCGGCGGAAGGCCACGGCGCTGTCGCAGAGCGGGTCGTAGGTGACCGCGACCGGAACGCCGCCCAGGGTATCGTTGACGACCTCGTGCCAGACGAGCACGCGCAGCGGGTACGCGCGGGTGGCGCCCCCGAGCCGCACACCGATGACACGGTCGCCGGGAACGAGGAACCTGCCGTGCCCGACCGTGGCGGCGTCAGCTTGGGCGACGGTCCACAGCGGCCGGTCACCGAGCGCGGACAATCCGTCCTTCGGCATCCCCGACGCGACCAGCCGCTCCTGCGGCACCAGACATGGTGTCAGCGGGAAGCCGTACGTCGTGACGCGGCGCCCGTCGCCGACCGGGTGGGCGCGGTGGCGCACGAGGCCGGCGGCGTAGAAGGCGAAGGCGGCAGTCGCGAGCGCGAGCGCCGCCGCCACGATCCAGCCCCCCCGGCGCAGGAACCCCGCCCCTTGCGGGCCGGGTGCGGTCATCGGCCGGCGGCCTGCAACGCCACGGCGAGGCCCTGGGGCGACGGGAGCCGGTCGGCGACCATGAGGCCGAGGAGCAACGGCAGGTAGATGAGCGTGGCCAGGAAGAGCCGGCGGGCGACGGCGTCGCTCTTCTTCGCCGCGAGCGCGAGCGCGAGCGCGACGAGGCCGCCGGTAAGGACGACCGACCCGGCCGCGAACCCCCATCCCGTCATGCCGCCGAGGGCGGCGAGCACCCCGACCGGCAGCAACGCCATCGAATAGAGCACCGCCGCCTGGCCCGTCGAGCGCCCGGAGGCGTCCACGACCGAGAGCATGCGGAAGCCGCCGCGCGCGTAGTCATCGCGGTAGAGCCAGGCGAGCGCGAGGAAGTGGGGGATCTGCCAGAGGAAGAGCACACCGGCGAGGAGCCAGGCGCCGAAGCCCAGCGGCGTCCCGGTCGCGGTCCACCCCATCATCGGGGGGATTGCGCCGCAAACGGCGCCGGCGAGCGTGCACAGCGGCGAGCGGGGTTTGAGGGGCGTGTAGATGAGCGTGTACACGAGCACCACCGTGAGGCCGAGGATGGCGGTGAGCGGATTGGCCTCGGCCGCGAGGATCGCGAGACCAACCCCCGCCACGACGACGCCGAACACGAGGGCGTGACGCGCCGTGAGCACCCCGGCAGGGAGCGGCCGGTGCCTCGTGCGCTCCATGCGGGCGTCGCGCCCGACCTCCATGACCTGGTTGAGCGCCATCGCGCCCGCGGCCGCGAGGGCGGTGCCGAGGACCGTCCAGGCGAGCCTCGATCCCTGCTGTCGGCCGCCACCGGCCATCAGAAACCCAACCGCGGTCGTCGCAACGACGAGGCCGGTGAGGCGGATCTTGGTCAGCTCGGGGTATGCCCGCAACACCGCCAGCGCACGCCGCGCGCCCGCGCCGTCCTTTAGGACTCCAGGTGGGACGTCATGTCTCATGCCAGCATTCCTCGCGCGCCTCCGGTCTCGCCCGGTCTCGCCGCCGCCGCTTCCGCCGCCGGTAGCAACCGTACCAAGCCGTTGTCTTCGCAAAACAGCGGGCCGCCGCGGACATTCCCCGCCGCCTTTGAACCCTGTCGCAGCCTGGCTCATACTGGAGCGGGCCGTTAGGGAAGGGGAGTCACGCATGGCGACGGAAGGGGCAGCGGCGCCTCGCGGCGCGGAGACACTGGCGCTCGGGTTCGGGACGAGCGTCGCAATGTGGTTCGTCGGCTACCTCTGCCGGATGCCGCCCGCCGTCGTGCCGAGCTGGCTGCTCGCGTTGCTGCTGGTGGGCTGCCTCGCCGGCGGCGGGTTCGTCGCGGGGCGGTTGGGAGCGCGCGGGTGGCGGAGCGGCCTTGCGGCCGGGCTGCTCTCGTCGGTGGTCAACCTCCTGGTCCTCGGCAGCCTGCTCGGCGGGGGGCGGGCGAACCAGTTCGTCCCCTCGGCGCTGTGGTGGGTCCCCGGCTCGCTGCTCCTTGGCGCCGCACTGGCGAGCGCCGGGGCGGCGGTCGGCGTTGCGACCCGCGCCGGACGGGCTCGAGCCGTGAACTGGACCGGAGCGCTCGCCGGCGTTGCGGCATCGGCCACCCTGCTTCAGCTGCTGGTGGGCGGCCTCGTCACCGGTGAACGGGCGGGCCTTTCCGTCGTGGACTGGCCGAACTCGTTCGGCTACAACATGTTTCTCTACCCGCTCTCGCGCATGACGGGCGGGGTTTACTACGAACACGCCCACCGCCTGTTCGGCAGCCTGGTCGGCCTCACCACCGTCGTGTTCGCGGCGCACCTGCTCATGGCCGAGCGGCGGACCTGGGTGAGGCGCCTCGGTCTGGTGGCCGTGGCCGCCGTGATCGTCCAGGGGATTCTCGGCGGTCTGCGCGTCACCGGGGGCTTCACGCTCTCCACCTCCCCGTCCGCGATGGCGCCCTCGTCCACCCTGGCGATGGTCCACGGCGTCCTGGGGCCGGCGTTCTTCGGCTTGATGGTCGCGCTCGCGGCCGTCACGTCGACGGCGTGGACCTCCGGGGCCGGGCCGCTGGCGAACCCGCGCGCTCGCTCGCTGCAGGCGTTCGGCGCGCTGCTCGTCGGCGCCGTCGTGGTGCAGGTCGTGCTCGGCGCGATCCAGCGCCAGCTCGCGCGCGGCCTTGCGGCCCACGTCGGGTTCGCGGTCGTAGTGCTCGCCCTGGCGCTCGTCTTTGGCGCGCGCCTGTCGAGGCTGGGCGGTGAGCAGCCCCTGCTCGGAACGCTCGCGCGGGTGATCACGGCGGCGGTGACCGTGCAGGTGATGCTGGGCCTGACGGCGTTGTTCGCCGTCGAGACGCGGGTCGTGGGGGCGCCGCGCGCGGCGTGGGACGTGCTGCTCACCACCCTCCACCAGGCGGGCGGCTCGGTGCTCCTCGGGTGTGCCGTCCTTGGCGCGGTGTGGTCCCGGCGCCTGCTCCTCCAGGGCGAGAGCCCGACGCCGCCGGTGGGCTAGGTATGGTCATCGCGGAGACGTTCACTTCGATCCAGGGGGAGGGGATGCTCGCCGGCGTCACCTCGTTCTTCATCCGCACCTCAGGGTGCAACCTCCGCTGCGCCTGGTGCGACACGCCGTACGCGTCGTGGCGCCCGGAGGGGTCGCGGCGGAGCGTGAGCGAACTGGTGGCCGAGGCCTGGACATCCGGGTGCGAGCACGTGGTGATCACCGGGGGCGAACCGCTGCTGCAGCGCGAGCTGCCGGCCCTGGCCCTGGCCCTCGCCTCGGCCGGGCACCACACCACCGTCGAGACCGCGGGCACCCTCGCGCCGCCGTTCCGGTGCGACCTGCTCTCGGTTTCCCCGAAGACCTCCAACTCGGACCCTGAGGGGCGGTTCCGCGGTAGGCATCGGGCGCTGCGCACGCGCCTTTCCCCGCTGGTCGAGCTACTCGGCTGCCACCCCGAGCACCAGCTCAAATTCGTCGTCCGCGGAGAGGAAGACCTCGGCGAGGTGCTGGAACTCGTGGAGCGCCTCGGCGCCAAGCGCCGGCGGGTGCTGCTGATGCCGGAGGGTCGCACGTCGGGCGAGGTGGCGGCCCGGGCAGCCGCCGTCGCGCGTCTGTGCCTGCGTCAGGGATTCCGCTATTCGCCCCGCCTCCATCTCGACCTGTTCGGCGGCGGCCGGGGAGTGTAACCAAACGCCGCGGTCCTGCGTATCTAAGGGTGTGAGTGGTCCTGGACTCTTGACGGTGCGAACTATTCGTACGACAATGATTGCGGAGGCAGGAATTGCCGACGCAAGAACCGATCGGGCTGCTCGTGGCGGTGGTGCGGCGCCGCATCAAGCAGGCCGTGAGCACGATGGTGCGGGAACACGACCTGTCGCCGCAGCAGTTCTGGACGCTGGTCGCGATCGCCAGGCACGAGGGCGTGTCGCTGCGCGAGCTCGCCGAGTTGCAGCGGATGGACCAACCCACCGCCTGCAGGGTCGTGGCGGCGCTGGCGCGGCGGCGTCTGGTGCACAGCGGGGCCGACCCCGCCGACCGCAGGCGGTCGCGTCTCGTGCTGACGCCCTCCGGGCGCGCGATGGCCGAACAACTCGCCCCGATCGCGGCGGCGGTCCGGTCGGCCGTCGAGGCCGGGTTGACGCTGTCCGAGCGGACCGCGGTGGTGGCCGGGCTCCGGAAAGTCATCGCCAACCTCGAGAACTCCCAGACTGGGAGCGCCAAGGGCAGCCCCTTGGCGGGGATCGACAACCGATGAGCGCTCGGCAAGGCCGGCGCCATCACTGCAGGGTTGAACGGCGCGAGCAAGTTCGCGCCGAACGGAACTGGCCGGCCGCACGGGCCGTGTCTGCGTGAGGAGCTCAATGTTCAAGAACAAGTGGTTCTGGATCGTACTGGCTGTCGTGGTCGGGGTCGGTGCCTTCGGGACGTGGTGGATTCGCCGCGCGAAGGCGCAAGCGCAGGTGAACTACGTCACGTCGAAGGTCGATCGCGGCCGGATCACGGCCAAGGTGACCGCCACCGGGACGCTGTCGGCGATCGTGACCGTGCAGGTTGGCAGCCAGGTCTCCGGTCGGGTCGCCGCCCTCTACGCCGACTGGAATTCGCAAGTGAAGAAGGGCGCGCTCGTCGCCAAGATCGACCCGGCGCTCTTCCAAGCGTCGGTCGCGCAGGCGCGCGCCAACCTTGTCGCCGCCGAGGGCAACCTCGCCAAGGCGAAGGCGCAGGCGATCGACGCCGACCGCCAGTACAAGAGGAACGTGACGCTCGCCGAGCGCAAGCTCATTGCGCAAGCCGACCTCGACACGTCGCAGGCTACCGCCGACGCGGCCAAAGCGGGCGTGGACGCGGCCGCCGGCGCGGTGGAGCAGGCGAAAGCACAGCTGAGCTCGGCCGAGGTCAACCTCGCCTACACGGACATCATCTCGCCCACGGACGGCACGGTGATCTCCCGCAACGTGGACGTCGGTCAGACGGTGGCGGCCTCGTTGCAGGCGCCGACGCTGTTCCTCATCGCCGAGGACCTGCGCAAGATGCAGGTGGACACCAGCGTTGCCGAAGCCGACATCGGCAAGCTCAAGCCTGAGATGAAGGCGACCTTCAACGTGGACGCCTACCCGAACGAGAGGTTTGCGGGCACCGTGCGGCAGATCCGCAACTCGCCGCAGACCGTGCAGAACGTCGTGACGTACGACGCCGTCATCGATGTTCCGAACACGGACCTCAAGCTCAAGCCCGGGATGACCGCCAACTGCACCTTCGTCTGGGCGGAACAGGACAACGCGCTGCGGGTGCCGAACGCGGCGATGCGGTTCCAGCCGCCCGGCGGTCCTCCCACGTCCGGCAGGCCAGGCTCGCCCGCGGCCGGTGCGGCGCCGGCACAGGGCAGGGGCGCCGGGGCGCAGGGTCCCGCCGGCGCACGGACCGACCCCACCCGGAAGGCCGTGTGGGTTCTGCGCGACGGCAAGCCGCAGCGCGTCGTCTTCCGTGCCGGTGTGACCGACGGGTCGTTTACCGAGGTGGCCGAAGGCGAGCTCTCCGAGGGTGACCTCGTGATCACCGATATGACCGGCGGCAGCTCCGCAGCACAGCAGGCCGCCTTCCCGCGGCGGATGTTCTGAGGCCGGCATGAGCACCACACCACCGCTGCTGGCGCTCGAGGAGGTGACGAAGGTCTATCACATGGGCGACGTGGACGTGCACGCACTCCGAGGCGTCTCACTGGAGATCATGGAAGGGGAGTCGGTCGCCATCATGGGCGCGTCGGGGTCCGGGAAATCGACGTTGATGAACATCATCGGGTGTCTCGACCGGCCGACGACAGGACGCTACCTCCTCGCCGGCGAAGAGGTCTCGATGCTCGACCGCAACGAGCTCGCGGAGAAGCGCAACCGGACCCTCGGCTTCGTCTTCCAGAACTTCAACCTGCTCTCGCGCACCTCAGCGATCGAGAACGTCGAGTTGCCGCTGCTCTATGCCGGGGCGCACACGCGCGAGCGGCACGAACGGGCGCGTGTAGCGCTCACCCGTGTCGGGTTGGGCGACCGCATCCATCACCACCCGAACCAGATGTCTGGCGGCCAGCAGCAGCGGGTCGCGATCGCACGGGCGCTGGTCGCGAACCCCAAGGTGATACTTGCCGACGAGCCGACGGGCAACCTCGACTCCGTCACGGGCGTCGAGGTGATGGCGATCTTCCAGCAGTTGCGCGACTCGGGGATCACCGTGGTGCTGGTCACCCACGAGCCGGACATCGCGAGGTACGCCGCGCGGGTCGTGGTGATGAAGGACGGTAAGGTGCAGTCCGACAAGCGGCAGGAACCGCTGCGCGCCGAGGCGGCTCCCTCCGATGCGGCGGTTGGAGGTGAGGCATGAACCCGCTCCAGACCCTGCGCGTGGCGATCCGCGCCCTGTTGCGCAACAAGATGCGCTCGTTCCTGACGACGCTCGGCATCATCATCGGCGTCTCCGCCGTGATCGCCATGGTCGCCATCGGCGAAGGGGCCAAGGCTCAGGTCGAGGCGCAGTTCGCCTCGATGGGCTCCAACCTGCTCATCGTCCTGCCAGGCTCCACAACTTCCGGCGGGATGCGCGGAGGCTTCGGCAGCATGCCAACGCTGACCTGGGACGACCTGCGGGCGATCCGGACCGAGGTGCCGACCGTAAAGTACGCCGCGGCGCAGCTCTCCAGTGTCGCGCAGCTCGCCTCCGAGGACCAGAACTGGAGCACCCGGGTCTACGGCACGACCCCGGAGTACTTTTCGATCCGCGACTGGCCGACCGCAGTGGGCTCGCCGATGAGCGACTCCGACGCCGAGGGCGGGACGAAGGTAGTGTTCCTCGGACAGACCGTCGTGGACAACCTGTTCGGCGCCAACGCGAACCCGGTCGGCCAGGTGGTTCGGGTCAAGAACGTCCCGTTCGAGGTCAAGGGCGTCCTCGCGGAGAAGGGGCAGAGCTCGTGGGGGCAGGACTACGACGACGTCGCGTTCATCCCTCTCAAGGCGTTCCAGACCAAGATCCAGGGAGGTCTGCAGCAGTTCATCTCGGGGCAGATCTACGTCGGCGCCATCTCCGAGCCGGCGACGGCGCGCGCGCAGAAGCAGGTAACGGCCCTCCTGCGCGACCGTCACCACATCGGGCCGGGACAGGACGACGACTTTTCGATTCGGAACCTGACCGAGCTGGCGAACGCCCAGGAGGCCAGCCTGAACACCATCACTAACCTGCTGGCTGCCGTCGCGGCCGTTGCGCTGCTCGTCGGCGGCATCGGCATCATGAACATCATGCTCGTGTCGGTTACCGAACGCACCCGGGAGATCGGCGTGCGCATGGCGGTCGGCGCCAAGCCGCGCAATATCTTGGCCCAGTTCCTCGTCGAGGCGCTGACGCTCGCCACGGCCGGCGGTTTCCTCGGCATCGTGCTTGGCCTCACGGGCGGCCGGGTTCTGGCGGCGCGCTTGCACTGGCCGATGTTGATGCGGGCCGACATCATCGTGATCTCCGTCGTGTTCAGCGCGTTGGTCGGGGTGATCTTCGGCCTCTACCCCGCGCGCAAGGCTTCGCTTCTGGACCCAATCGAAGCACTGAGGTTCGAGTGATGATTGCAAACTTCGTTCTGCTCGTTCTCGCGGCGGCGGCCCCGGCCGCAGCGCCGCGCATCCTGACCCTCGACGAGGCGCTGACCACCGCCCGCGCCCAACAACCGCAGGTCCACCAGGCGGCCGCGGCGACCCAGGCTGCGCTCGCGCGCACCGACGAGGCGCGCGCTCCGCTGCTGCCGCAGGTGGCAGGGAGCGCGGATTACCAGCGGGCAACCACCAACTACGCCAGCCGCCCGGGTTCGTTGCCGTCTCAAATTTCAGGGGGGAGTTCCAGTCAGAGCTGGGCCACCTCGAACTACTTCAACTTCGGGCTCAATGGCAGCCTTTTGCTCTACGATTTCGGGCAAACGCGCTCCCTGTGGCGGGCTTCACAGGCGAGCGCCGCTTCGCAACGGGACAGCGAGCGTGCCACGCTGGAGCAGGTATTGTTCTCCGTCCGCACGGCGTACTTCCAGGCCCGCGCGGCGAAGGGCCTGGTCACCGTCGCGCGCGACACGCTGGCGAACCAACAGAAACACATGGAGCAGACCCAGGGGTTCGTCGAGGTGGGGACGCAGGCGGAGATCGCGCTGGCGCAGGCCAAGACCGCGGTTGCCAACGCCGACGTCCAGCTCATCACCGCGCAGAACGGCTACGAAACGTCCAAGGCCCAGCTCAACCAGGCGATGGGCGTCGAGGGGCCGACGGACTACGACGTCGCCGACGAGACGTTGCCTCCGATTGCCGGCGAGGAGGGTTCGACGGACACGCTGCTGGATGAAGCGATCAACGCTCGGCCGGAACTCGCCGCGCTCGCGCAGCAGGTGCGCGCGCAGGAGTTGACCGTACGGGCGCTGCGGGGCGCTTACGCCCCGACACTCGGGATGTCCACCGGCTTTTCCGATGTGGGCGTCCACGTCTCCAGCCTCACCTGGAACTGGAACGTCGCGATGGGCTTGACGGTGCCGATCTTCCAGGGCGGCCTGACGAAGGCCCGGGTCGTCGAGGCCGAGGCGAACCTCGCGGGGGTCCGCGCGCAGGCCGATGGCGAACGCCAGCAGGTCCGGTTCGAGATCGAACAGGCGCGCCTGGCGGTTCGCGCCGCCAAGGCTGCTCTCGGCGCAAGCGGCGAGGCGCTGGTCAACGCCCAGGAGCAGCTCCGCCTGGCCGAGGGGCGCTACGAGACCGGAGTCGGGAGCATCATCGAGCTCGGCGACTCGCAGGTCGCCCTCACCAGCGCGGCGCAGCAGAAGGTGCAGGCCGACTACAACCTCTCGCAGGCGCGGGCCGGACTCCTCAAGGCGCTTGGCCGCGAGTGAGTGCGGAGGCGACCCCCGAACCTCCTCTCCACTGCGCGAGGCCTGTCTTCATTTTGCCCCGCGGGTTACCGCTCGTCCCTCGCGCTCATCTGTTCTTCTTCCACTGCATGGAGGCTCTCGCTTAGCCCCTCGGGTGAAGCGGCGTTCGGGCCTTGCTCGCCCCCGCTCGCTGCGGCCCGAGGCTCCTGCGGCCGCGACCCAGCTGCGCGCATCGCCGCCGGGTCCCTCGCTGTTCTCCTCCCTCGCATGAGACGCTCGGTCGGAGCCAGCGTCTCCCGGCGGCGAGGCGCGCGCTGGGGCCCCGCGGCCTCCGGAGCGATGGCCGCTTCACCCGAGGGGCGGATGGAAGGCCCCCCGCCCACCACTCGGAGGTAGTGCTGAAGCCGAGAGGCCTGGCGAAGCGGAACGAGAACAGCAGGAACTCAACTCTCCGGGGGGGTGGGCGGCCAAGACCGCCCAGCGGGCGAAGGCCGA
>PKYI01000148.1 GCA_003133645.1 Acidobacteriota bacterium
GCGGCGGCGATCTCGAGCGCGCGCTTGGCGTGCGCCTGGCCGGCGACGTCGGCGAGGTCGAAACCGCCGCCCTCGTCGGCGGCGAAGCCGCGGCCGCCGCCTCCGGCGGTCTCGGGGAGCGGTCGCTCGCCGCGCAGGTGGGCGACGGCGTCGGCGAGGGTTGCGGCGGGATACAGGCGCGCGCCGCGCACCACGGCCGCCTCGGAGAGGTTGTCGGCCGGCAGGATCACGGGGGCGCCGCAGCGCGTCGCGGCCTCGACGATCGGGAGCACCCCGCGCACCGGGCGCAGCGCGCCGTCGAGCGAGAGTTCGCCGATCAGCCACGCCTCCGGCGAGCCGGGAGGCGCCAGGCCGGCGGCCATCAACACGCCAACGGCGATCGCGAGGTCGAGGAGCGCGCCCTCCTTGCGCTCTTCGGCGGGGGAGAGGTTGACGACGATGCTCTTAGTCTCGATCTGACACCCGAGGTGGCGGATCGCCGCCAGGACCCGCTCGCGGGCCTCGCGCATCGCCGGGTCGGGGAGACCGACGACGGTCAGGTTGGGGAGCCCGGAGCGGGCGTACACCTCGACCTGGACGCGCAGCGCCTCGACGCCGCGCGGGACAGCCGACCACACCTTGGCAACCATGGGTTCACCTCCGCTCGGGAGGTGGCAGGACGGTTGCCGATAGTCTGGGGCCGGACGCGGCCGCCGTCAAGGTATCCTTGGCCGGTGGACGAGCACAGGGACAAGATCGCCGGTCTGAAACGCCTCCTGGAGACCGAACTGGAGCACCAGACGAAGCCTCACTGGGGGTGCTGGCCGCTGCTCGTCGGGGTGCTCGGCGTGCTGCTCGGGCTCGCCTTGCTCGCCGAGATGCTCTGAACCGCGAGGAAGCCCTGGCCGACGGCGGCGAGGCGGGCCGCCCACGGCGATGACGGGGGATGTCCGCCGAGCGACGCGAGGCCGAGCAGCAGGGCGAGGACGAGCGCCGCTCCGCCCGCCCCCACCACCAGGCCGGCGAGCCTGTCCACCCACCCCAGGTGGAGCGCGTTGATCCCCCGGCGGAGCCCCTTCCCCGCGAGAAGGACCAGCAGCGCTGCGAGCATGGCCACGGCCGCGATCACGAGGATGCGGCCGCCGCCGCTCGCGGCGGCGCCGCCGATGAGCTGCGCCGCGGGGGGACCTGCCCAGCGGCCGGCCGCGACCGCGGCGACGATGGCGGCGACGAGCGCCGCGAGGCGCACCGCCCCCGCGATCAACCCGAGGACGGCGCAACCGCACACCACGAGGAGGATGACGAGGTCCATTGCGGGAATCTTAACGCAGGTCGAGCGGTACACTCGAAGGGTTATCGACCGGAGGGACCATGGGCTTCCTGCCAGATCCGTTGCACCCGGCACTCGTGCACTTCCCGATCGCGTTGAGCATGGTGGGCGTCCTGCTCGAGCTGCTCGCCCACCACCGGCGGCTGCGCTCGCTCTCGGGAGCGGCGGGGTTCGTGATGGCGCTCGCGGCCGCCGGAAGCGTGGCCGCGGTGCTCTCCGGCGAGGCGGCGCACGACGAGGCGGTGATCCCCGCCGCGGCCGCCGCGCTGGTGGCGCGCCACGAGGATGTCGGCCTGCTCGCGATGTGGCTGCTGCTGGCGGTGTTCGCCCTGCGGCTGCTGCTGGTGTGGCGCGGCTGGTTCGTGCGCTGGGGCTCGTGGCTCTACCTGGCGGCCGCGGTGGCGGCGGCCGCCACCGTCGGCTACAACGGCTACCTCGGCGGCAAGATGGTCTTCGACCACGGCGTCGGGACCGCGCCCGTGCAACGCGGCGCCGCGGCGGTGGCGGCGCCGCCGGCCAAGCCTTGAGGCGGTTCCCGGCCGCATGCTACCGTCGCCGCGATGGACGAGCGCCTTGCCCGTGACCCCGCGGCCATCCGCGCCATGTTCGCCGAGGTGGCGCCGCGGTACGACCTCCTCAACCACCTGCTCTCGCTGGGCCAGGACGTGCGCTGGCGCCGCCTCCTCGT
This sequence comes from Acidobacteriota bacterium, assembly GCA_003133645.1. Taxonomy (GTDB): domain Bacteria; phylum Acidobacteriota; class Thermoanaerobaculia; order Thermoanaerobaculales; family Thermoanaerobaculaceae; genus RBG-13-68-16. The sequence goes on from PKYI01000148.1 coordinate 1,998, forward strand.
GGCGGCGCTCGAGCAGGCGCCGGCCGGCCGCGTCCTCGACCTCGCCACGGGGACGGGGGACGTGGCGCTGGCGATCCCGAGGAGGGCGGTGACCGGCGCCGACTTCTGCCTCGACATGCTGGCGCTGGCGCGGCGCAAGGAGACTCGGCCCGAGCGCGGCGTGACGTGGGCGGCGGCCGACGCGCTGGCGCTCCCGTTCCCGGCGCGGTGCTTCGCGGGGGTCGTGATCGCGTTCGGGGTGCGCAACTTCGCCGACCTCGGCGCCGGTTTCGCCGAGATCGGGCGGGTGCTGGTCGCAGGCGGCATCCTCGGGGTGCTCGAATTGCACCGCCCCGAGCGCCGGGCCGTGGCCGCGATGAGCCGGCTCTGGAACCGCCTAGTGGTGACCCCGGTCGGCCGCCTCGTCTCGCACGACGGCAGCGCCTACGCCTACCTCCCGGCCTCGGTTGACACCTTCCCCGGCCGGACCCGCATGGCGGAGCTGCTGCGGGCGCAGGGGTACGAGGTGCTCGTGAGCCGCGATCTCTCGTGCGGCATCGCCGCGCTCACGGTGGCGCGGTGGGAGGGAGCATGAACGCCAGGGTCCTCGACGGGGCGGCGGTGGCCGCCGCGATCCGGGAGCGTGTCGCCGGCCAGGTCCGGGAGCTTGCCGCGCACGGCGTCAGCCCGCGGCTGGAGGTCATCCTCGTCGGCGACGACCCGGCTTC
>PKYI01000094.1 GCA_003133645.1 Acidobacteriota bacterium
TCGATGATGCCGACGACGACGGAGCGGACGGGGGCATCAGGGGAGGCGAGGACCTGGCGGGCGCCGTTGCCCTCGTCGAGGACCAACACGCGCTCGCCGACCCCGGCGCCCACCGCGTCCACGGCGATGACATAGCCGCCCGCCGGTGTGCCTTCGGGGTCGGTCTTCTCCACGACCAGGAGTTTCCTGGCGTCGTAGAACGGGTGGTTGATGGTGGAGTGGATCTCGCCGCTGACCCGCCCGAGGATCATGGTGCGGCCTCGCCTTCCGCCAGGTGGAGGCCGTCGACGATGCCGACGATGGCATGGTCGACCGGGACGAAGGAAGAGTCGAGTGCGAGCGCGGCCTCGCGGCCCCCCTCGTAGTAGACAAGCTCGCCGGGGCCTGCCATCCGGGTGCTGTCCGCGGCGACGAGGGGCCGCCCCTCCGGTGCGCCGCGTTGGTCGAGCGGCTGCAGCAGGAGCATGGGCGTGGACGCAAGGCCCTCGGCGATCGAGCACGGCACGACGACGCCGATGACACGCCCGAGCAACATCAGCGTTCGCCCCCTTCGCCGTCGAGTTCGAGCAGCGCCGCCGAGCCGAAGCGGGTGCCCGCGCCAACATGGTCGGCGAGCGCCTCGTGGGGCGCCGAGATGATCCTGAAGCCCGCCTCGACGCCGGCGCCGCCGAGGAAGCCGGCCGCGATCTCCACCGCCGCCTCGACGTCGTGCAGCTCGCCGTGATAGATCGAGAGCCCCTTGCCCGAGAGCCCGGCGTCGGCGAGGCGGAGCTCGACGAGGTCGACCGGCGTGCCCTTGAGCGCCAGCTCGGCGGCGTGGACGTTGGACGACACCGTGGAGGTCTCGATGATGGCGAGGGACCCGGCGCCGACCGGCCGCCGGTGGCCGAGGATGGCGTCGTACAGCTGCGGGTGGACGTCCGCCAGCAGCACGTGGTCGAGGACGCTGTCGCCCCCCTGGAGGAGCCCCTCGTGGCACGCTTCCTCCACCGAGGCGGTGGTGCCGCCGAACAGCGTGAGGAAGCGGCCCCGACTGATCGTGCCGCACTTGAGGAAGGCGATCGGGGAGCGCTTGAGCATCGCGTCGGTCGCGACCAGCCCGGCCGCGATGTCCCTGAACTCCAGCACGGCGATGGCGGGGTGTTTCTTCATCAGGTGATCCTGAAGTGGTCGACCAGGACGCAACGGCGCTGGCGCGAGAACGACCTCGCCGAGGTCATGCCTTCGCCGGTGGGGCTCGCGATGGTGAACGAGCAGCTTCCCTCGCCGTCGAGTCCGAGCCCGGCCTGGGAGCGGCCGTTCTTGACGAAGATGCTGCAGTTGCACTCCCTGGCCATGCGCGAGAGGTTGTCGAGGTTCTTCGAGTGCATCACCGCCGTGTGGCGGTTGCCGCCCTCGACCTTGACCGCCAGCTCGATGGCGTAGCCGGCGTTGGGCACTCGGCAGAGGGGCAGGATCGGCATCATCTGCTCGGTCCAAAGGAGGGGATGGTCCTCGTCCACCTCGACGATCCCCAGGCGCGTGGCGGGCGGCACGTTCATGCCGAGCTTGGCCAGGATGACGTCGGCGTTCTTGCCGATTAGGCTGCGATTGATTGCCGCCGGCTGCCGCGGGCCGTGCATCTGGGTGAAGACGACCTTCTCGAGCGCCGCGAGGCGGTGGCGGTCGATGAGCACCGCGCCGCTGCGGGTCATCGCCTTGATCAGCCCCTCGGCCACCATGTCGACGCAGATGACTTCCTTCTCGTCGACGCAGATGATGTTGTTGTCGGTGGAGGCCCCCGCCACGATGTCGCGTCCTGCCTTGTCGATGTTGGCAGTCTCGTCCACGACCGCCGGGGGGTTCCCCGGGCCGGCGCAGATCGCGCGCTTCCCGGAACTCATGGCGGCCTTCACCACGGCGCCGCCGCCGGTGACGACGACGAGCCGCACGGCCGGGTGGCGCATGAGCTCCTGGGCGCTCTCGATGGTGGGGTCCGCGATGCAGGTGACCACGTTGGGGGGGCCGCCGGCGGCGGTGATCGCGGCGTTGAGCAGCGCCACCGTCTGCAGCGAGCAGCCCCGGGCGGCGGGGTGGACGTTGAAAACGACGGTGTTGCCGGCGGCGAGCATGCCGATCGCGTTACAGATGAGGGTGGAGGTCGGGTTGGTGCAGGGGGTAATGGCGCCGATCACGCCGAACGGCGCCGGCTCGGTGAGCGTGAGTCCATGATCGCCGGTGACGGCGGCCGGGGCGAGGTCCTCGATGCCGGGCGTCTTCTCGGCGACCAGGCGGTTCTTGACGACCTTGTCCTCGACGCGCCCGAGCCCGGTTTCCTCCCACGCGGCGCGCGCGAGGGCCTCGCAGTTCGAGAGCATGCTCGCCCGGATCGCCGCGATGACCTGCGCCCGGACCGCCAGCGGCAGCGCGACGAACGCCGGCTGCGCCGCCGCCGCGGCCTGCACGGCCTCGCCCACGGTGGCAAAGGCGCCGAGACCGCGGGCGGCGCGACCCGCGTCGCGAGCGCCCGCGTCGCCGCCCCGGTCCAGGTCGGCGGCGATCCTGCGGGCGATCGCCTCCACGTCCTGCTCAGAGAGTCTGGCCGTGCTCATTTCTTGTACTTGGTCTCGCCGCCGACGGCCCAGGAGTCGACGATTGCCATCACCACCGCGTCCACCGGCCGCTTGTCGGTGACGCGGGTCTGGCGGGCCGAGCTTCCGGACGCGACGAGGACCATCTCCTCGGGGCCGGCGCCGACGGCGTCGGCGGCCACGAGAAAGGAGCCGGTCTCGCGGCCCTGCTCATCCACGCCGCGGACGAGCAGGAGCTTGAGGCCTTCGAGGCTCTTCTCCTTTTGGCTGGCCACCACGGTCCCGACCACCTTCGCGAGCTGCATGGGCGTGCCTCTCCGGGCCGCGCCTCCGGGCCGTCGCGCTCGGCCGCCCGGGGCGGGCCGCTACTTCTTGACCGCGGCCTTGGCCGCCGTCTGCTGGCCCAGCGGCATCACGGCATCGACGTTCACGTGCGGGCGGGCGATCACGTGCACGGCGACCACCTCGCCGACCCGGCCGGCGGCCACCTGGCCGGCCTCGCACGCCGCCTTCACGGCGGCCACGTCGCCCCTGACGATGATCGTCGTATAGCCGCCGCCGGTCTTCTCGTAGGTCACCAGCTCCACCTTGGCGGCCTTTACGGCCGCGTCCGCGGCCTCGACCACGGCCGGAAAGGACCTCGTCTCGATCATGCCCAGCGCTTCCGTCATCTCGCTGCCTCCTTGTTCCGGCGCTCCCGCGGGAGCGCGGCTCTCCAGTTCGGTCGTCACGCCCCGCCGATCCGCGCCTCGCGACCGCGGATGTCGGCGATCGCTTGTTCCGCGGCACGGTAGCCGACGTCGATGTCACGCTCCTCGCCGCCGAGGTACACCCTGCCGAAGCTGCCGAACGCGCGCACCTCGAGTATGTTGATATTGGCGGCTTTTTCCGCCTCGTTGGCCGCGATGGCGGCGTACCCGGCCGGCGCGACCTCCAGCACGTACAGCGTGTGGCCAGGGAGGATCATGTCGCCGTGGCGCGTACGGTTGATGAGCTGCGTGTGGTATGGCGAGATGTTGCGGATCACCTGGCTCGACACGAGTTGGGGCTTGATGCGGTCCTCTTCCTTGAGGCCGAGGGCCTCGAGGATCGCCTGTCCCGCCTGGCGGACGTCGGCCTGGGAGTCGGAGTGGATCTCGAGCATGCCGTAGAGGCGCTCGATGATCAGCATGCCGGGCCTGACGTCGGTGGCCTTGAGGGCCACGTCGGTGACCCGCATGATCTCCATCCCGGGCGCGATCTCGACGAACAGCGATGCCTGCCCCGGGGTGGGGAGGAAGCCCTGCGCCACCGTGCCCAGGAACGAGGCGTACTGCGGCTGCAGGCTGTCCAGGAAGACGTAGCAACGGAGCTCCGCCATCGGGTTATCCCTTCCGCGCAGCGAGCGCCTGCGCTTCCTCCATGATCGACACGCTGCTGCTGCACCCGACCCGCGTCGCTCCCGCCCGGATCATCCTGACCACGTCCGCGTAGGTGCGGATCCCGCCCGAGGCCTTGACACCCAGCTTCCTGGGGGCCACGGTCCGGGCCATCAACTCGATGTCCTCGACGGTCGCGCCGCCCTTGGAGAACCCGGTGGAGGTCTTCACGAAGTCGGCGCCGGCCTTCATCGCGAGCTCGCAGCCGCGGACCTTCTCGGGGTCGGTCAGGAGCGCGGTCTCGAGGATCACCTTGCAGACCGCGCGCCCCTCCTTGCACGCCTCCACCACGCCCCGGATGTCGCGGCGCACGAGGTCGTCATCGCCGCCCTTGAGCGCGCCGATGTTGACGACCATGTCGATCTCGCGGGCGCCCTCGCGGAGGGCGCGCCGCGCCTCGAGAGCCTTGATCTCCGGCGGCTGGGCGCCGAGCGGAAACCCGACGACACAACACACCTTGACCGGCGAGTCGCGGAGCGCCATCTTGCAACGCTGGACGTACGACGGGTTGACGCACACCGAGAAGAACCCGAACCGGCGAGCCTCGTCGCACAGCTTCTGGATGTCGCTGTCCGTCGCTTCCGGCTTCAGGAGGGTGTGGTCGATGAGCTTGGCCAGTTCCCCGGGGGGGATTGCCGGGGCCTGCCCGTCGGCGGGCGCCGCGTGGCCGAGCAGCTCCTTGACCCTCCGGGTGATGCGCTCGATGTCGCCGTCGGCCACAGCGCCGTCCGCGGGTCCGGACGCCAGTGCGGCGCGCTCGATCTCCCTGATCATGCGGACGCGGTTGCGGTGCCGTTCCACGGTGCAGCTCGCCTGCAGGAACGCGTCGACGATCGCCTTCGCGGTCGCCGGGTCCACCTGGGAAGCTCCGAGGGCGAGAACGTTGGCGTCGTTGTGCTCGCGGGCGCTGCGCGCCAGGGCGACGGTGTGACACGCGGCCGCCAACACCCCGGGGACCTTGTTGGCGGCCATCGCCGAGCCGATGCCGACACCGTCGACGACGACCCCGAAATCGCACTTCCCCGAGGCGACCAGCCGCGCCACGGCCTCGGCGAAGCGGGGGTAATCGACGGCGCCAGCGCCGTCCGTCCCGCAGTCCTCGACTGCATGGCCGAGGCCGGCAAGGTGGTCCAGGAGTTGTCGCTTGAGCTCGTAGCCGCCGTGATCAGCGCCCAGCGCGATCTTCAAGTGCTGCGCCATTGGGGGATGATACAACGAATTCGGGCATTTGCGACGGCGCGCGCAGCGGCAAAAAAAGCAAGAGCCCGTGCGCCGAAGGAGGGCAGCCGCCTCCGGGGCACGGGCTCGAAACCTTTTTGGCCGGTTGTTACTTGGGGGCTTCGCCCGCGGTGGCCGTCGGGTTGATGTCGTCGAGCACGATGCCGAGGTTCTTGGCCCCATGGTCGTTGCACATGTCCATGAAGCGGGCCACCTTGTCGTAGGGGAGGTTGCCGTCGGCCGCGAAGAAGACGACCTTGTTCTCGCGGCCCCTGGTGATCTCCTCGAGCTTGTTGAGGAAGTCCCTCTCGGTGTACTGCTCCTTGTTGATGAACATACCGCCGTCCTCGCTGAGGCGGACGACGATCTGGTCGAGGTTTGTCGGGGGCGGAGTGTTCGTCACCTGCTTGGGTGGGACCTTGGTCTCGTACCCGCGCTGGAGCAACGGCGTGACGACCATGAAGATGATGAGGAGCACCAGCACCACGTCCACGAGGGGAGTGATGTTGATGTCACTCTTCATGTCCCCCATCTTGCCGCCGGTCATTGCCATGGTGTTTCTCCTTCAGCCGAAAGCGGGCTCGCCGCGAGCGTCAGCTCGCCCCTTTCTTCGTTGTGATGAGGCCGACCTTGCTGAAGCCGGCGTCGTTGAGGGCCTTCATCACCTCACGGATGTCCTTGTACTTGAGCCGGCGGTCCGCCTTGATGACGACCTCCTTCTGGGGGTCGGCCTTCAACATCTCGTCCATTCGCCTGATCAGCTCGGCTCGAGTCGGAATCCAGTCCTGGCCGATGAACATCTTGCCGTCTTCCTGGATCGCCACCTTGACCTGTTTCTGACCCTCGGGATACTTGTCGGGGTTGCCGGTCTCGGGCAGCAGTACAGGCACGCCGGACTGCAACAGCGGTGTGACCACCATGAAGATGATCAGCAGCACCAGGCAGACGTCGACCAGAGGCGTGACGTTGATGTCGGACTTCACGTCACCCGAACCGATCACGGTCGGCTTGTTGTGGTCAGCGTGCCGCCGAGCCGATTGCATCGCTTCCTCCGTGCTTCTTGATGAAGAAGTCGACCAGCTCCGAAGAGGAGTTCGCCATCTCGACCTGGAAGCGCTCAACCTGGTTCAGGAAGTAGTTGTACAGCCACACGGCCGGGATGGCGACGAACAGGCCCATCGCGGTGGTGACGAGGGCCTCGGCGATGCCGGCGGAAACCGCGCCCAAGCCGCCCGAACCGGTGATGGCCATGCCGCGGAACGCGTTGATGATGCCGACGACGGTCCCGAACAGGCCGATGAACGGTGCGGTGGCGCCGATCGTGGCGAGGCCGCCGAGGCCGCGCTTGAGGTCGGCGGTGGTCATCAGGGTGGCGCGCTCGATCGCGCGGCGGGCCGCCTCGATGACGTCGTAGCCGGTCAGCGGGCTGTTCTGCTCCTCGACCATGAACTCCAGCAGGCCGGCCGCGACGACCTTGGCCAGGTGGCTGTTCTTGAACTTCTTCGAGGCCGCGATCGCCTCCTGCGGGCGGTTCTGCTTGAGGTACTGGGTGGTCAACAGGGCGAACTGCAGCGACTGCTGTTTCGCCGTGCGGTAGCGCCAGTAACGCTCACCGGAAAGGGTCAGCGAGTAGATCGACAGGATCGCCAAGAGGAGCACATCGGCCTTGGCAATGAAGCCCATCGACGTCCACAGTCCTACGAGTCCAAATTCCATTACACTTTCCTCCTATCTCTCTCTATCTAGGCTCTCAAGGCCTGATCGCCTATTGCAGGGTGAAGTTTACCGTCACGGTCAGGTACACGCTCACGGGCCTGCCGTTGAGCATGGCCGGCTTGTACTTCCACTTCTGGATTGCGGCCGTCGCGGCTTCGGAGACGCCCATCGGGAGGCCGCGAAGCACGCGGGCATCGGTCACGTTGCCCTGCTTGTCGATGATCGCCTCGACGATCACGACCCCCTGGACGCGCGCCTTGCGGGCGATCTCAGGGTAGACGGGCTGGATGCGGGTCAGCAGCTCCGGCGGTACGACCTCGCCGCCGATGCGGATCGGAGGCTCGTCCACCGCACCGCCCGGGACGCCGCCGACAACGCCGCCCGGGACGCCGCCCGGGATACCGCCGGCCACGCCACCCTCGACGCCGCCCTCGACGCCGCCCTCGACGCCCTCACCGCTGTTGCCGGAGGACTTCTCGGGGATCTTGTCCGGGATGGCGACCGGCTGGACGACCTGGGTCGATGGAGCTGCCTGGATCACCGGCTTCGGCATCGCCGCGGCCGGCTTGGGCGGCGGCGGTGGCGGCGGTGGCGGCGGTGGGGCCTGATAGAAGCTCACCTGGATCGGCGGATCCGCCACCTCGGGAACCGACCACATCTGGGCGACGACGTACCCGCCCAGGACGACGACGTGAAGGAGCAGCGCGATCGGCAGGACGGCCAGGAGCGTCGTGTTCCGCTTCTGCTTCTTCGATGCGATTAGCGTGTTCTCAAACATGGCTCCCCCGGTTACGACTTGGCCAGCGACGTCTGCTTCTTGAGCTTCTCGCGCAGGGCCAACGCCTTGGTGCGCCACTCCTCGGCCTTGTCGAAGTACTGCTGCTTGGCGGCTTCAGTGGTCTGGAGCTTCGCCTTCTCGCGGTAGAGGAGGTTCGTGTAGATCATGGCGTCGAAGTACTCGGGCTGCATCTGCAGCGCCTTGTCGGCCGCCGTCAGGCCGAGGTCGATGTACTCGCCGCGTTGCTGCGGAGTGATGGACGCGTCGCGGTAGGCCTTGTCCCAGCAGTAGACGGAAACGAGGTAGTACGGCTCCGCGTCGGCCTTGGGGATGTGGGCCACGATCCAGTCGTACGCTTCCTTGATCCGCTGGGTGCGCAGGTAGATCGTGACGATGAGCTTGTTGGCCTTGACGTCGCCGGGGTTCTTCCGGACCGCGTCCTTGAGGTAGTTCAAGACGTCGTCGAACTTGCTGGCGTTCATGTACGTCGAGACCATGAAATCCTGCGCCTTGGCGTCCTGCGGGAAGGCGGCAAGGTACTTCTTGAACGCGTCGATCGCGGTCGAGTAGTACCGCGTGTTCTCCGGAGTATCGACGCCGGGGCGGTACAGGGTCATCGCGGAGAGCGCCACCGACCGCCACGCGAACTTCACGCTCGGGTCGAGCGCCAGCCCCTTCTGAAACTGAATCAGGGCGTCCTGATACTTCTCGTTCTTGTAGTAGGAGTTACCCTTGTTCAGCTCCATCCGGGCCTGCAGTTTGTCACACCCGCTCAGGAGCACCCCTGCAACCAGAATCAACAAGATTGGGGGTACAGCGACTTTGCGCATAAGAAAGTTCCTCCAGCTGGCGCCAAGCGGATGTTTTGCTGAGAAAGGTTCAGGTCAAACCTGGAGAGTTGACCCACACCCTACGGTCAGCTCGTTGGCGTCTCTTGTTCTCAACATGCACCCGGGTGGTTTGCCTCCCAGTTCGAACTTCCGACTCGTGGACCGGCGAGGGTGGAACCCGGTTTCTCGGGTTTCGTAGAGTGTAGGGCCCTCGTGCGACCTCGGTTCCCAGCCCTCCTCCCGCGCGGCCGACAATATGAGACTGCGGGGGTTGCGTTGTCAAGGGGGGCGGCGATTTTTCGGCCCGATCTTGTGAAACGCGGGCACAAGGCCGCGGTTCCGGGCCGCACCCGCTGCGGTCGCGGGGTGGTGGTGTACTAAAGTGCCGTTGACGGCCGAGGCCCATACACTGCGCGAGGCTGCCGGACCCGCACCTGCGCGCCGGGGGCACGAGAGGGGGTTCGAGCCATGACGGAAGCGACCGAGACGACCGGGAGCGCGACCGCAGCGCCGCTCGCCCCCTGCGTGCTGGTCATCTTCGGGGCCTCTGGGGACCTGGCGGCGCGCAAGCTGCTGCCGGCCCTGTACAACCTGGCCGCCGCGCGCCTGCTCCCCGAGGCGTTCGCCGTCGTCGGGCTTGCGACAAGGGACCTGGAGGTCGAGGCGTTCCGGGACGCGCTCGGGCAGGCGGTGCGGGAGCGCCTGGGGGACGCCTTCGCCCCGGAGCTCTGGGCAGGGCTTGCGCGGCGCCTCTACTTCGTGGCGGGAAATTTGCGCGCTCCCGAGACCTACGGGCGCCTGCAAGCGACGCTCGCGCAGGTCGCGGCGGCGCACGGCACCGGCGGCAGCGCCCTCTTCTACCTGTCGACGCCGCCCTCACTGTTCGGCGAGGTCGTGCGGCGGCTCGGCGAGGCCGGCCTCGCCCGCGAGGACGGAGCGGCCTGGCGCCGGGTCGTGATCGAGAAGCCGTTCGGGCACGACCTCGACTCGGCCCGCGCCCTCGACCGCGAGATCGCGCAGGTGCTGGCCGAGCGCCAGATCTATCGGATCGACCACTACCTCGGCAAGGAGACGGTGCAGAACATCCTGATCTTCCGCTTCGCCAACGGGATCTTCGAGCCGGTGTGGAACCGCCGCTACGTGGACCACGTCCAGATCACCGTCGCCGAGCAGCTCGGCGTGGAGCACCGCGGGCGCTACTACGAGGAGACGGGGGCGCTGCGCGACATGGTGCCCAACCACCTACTGCAACTCCTCTCGCTGATCGCCATGGAGCCTCCGTCGTCGTTCGATCCCGAAGCCGTGCGCAACGAGAAGGGGAAGGCCCTCTCGGGCATCCAGCCGATGAGCCCGGAGGAGGTCCTGAAGTGGACCGTGCGTGGGCAGTACGGCGACGGGACGATGCCGGACGGGGCGGTGGTCCCGGCGTACCGCTCGGAGCCGTACGTGGCCGCCGGCTCGCCGGTGGAGACGTATGCGGCAGTCAAGCTCCTGATCGACAACTGGCGCTGGGCGGATGTGCCGTTCTACCTGCGCACCGGGAAGCGGCTGCCGGTGCGCACGACGCAGATCGTCATCCAGTTCAAGCGGGTGCCGTTCAGCCCGTTCCGCCAGACCCCGGTGGACCACCTGAGCCCCAACCGGCTCGTCCTGCGGCTGCAGCCCGACGAGGGGATCTCCCTGCGCTTCTCGGCGAAGGTGCCGGGCACCGCCGTGCGCATCGGCGTTGTCAATATGGACTTCTGTTACGCCGACTACTTCGGGTCGCAACCTTCGACCGGCTACGAGACGCTGCTCTACGACGCGATCAACGGCGACGCGACGCTCTTCCAGCGGGCGGACTCGGTCGAGCGGGGGTGGGGCGTCGTGACGCCGATCCTGGACGTGTGGCGGGCGCTGCCGCCGCGCGCGTTCCCGAACTACGCGGCCGGCACGTGGGGCCCGGAAGAGGCCGACCAGCTGCTGGCGCGCGACGGCCGCGCCTGGAGCAACGAGGCGTGAACCGCACGGTCCGCGTCCACCCCGATGCTGGTGGGCTGCCCCGCGCGGCCCTCCGTCACTTCGTCTTCACCGGATCGGGCGGGCACGGCGGCAGCGGGCCGTGCGCCGGGTCGTACGTGAGTTGGCGCGGGGCCCCACCATCACGACGAGGCGTCACACGGGGATAGCCGCGCGCGTCGTCACTGGGTTTTGGGTTCGTTGCCAGCGGGGCCGGCGCCCGGATCCACAGGGCGGGTGGCGGGCGGCGTCACGGGCGTCATCTCGTCGCCTTTGAGCGCTTCCCGGAAACCGCGGATGGCGGTGCCGAGGTTCTTGCCGATCTCGGGGACCCGCTTCGGGCCGAACACGACAAGTGCAATGGCCAGGACGATGAGCCAGTGAAATGGTGAGAACGCGCCTTCGAACATGGTCACACCCCCGGCGCATCGTCCCAGAGAAGGCGCCGGCATGTCAAGCTCATGCGACGCAAGCTCAATTGGAGACTGGGATTCAACGCGTCACATTCCTCGGGCGGCCGGGTCGCTCGCCCGTCCGTGTGTGGTCTAGCATGGGTTTCACCGCCCCGTGCCGGGCGGCCGGGAGGTCAGGGGTGATCCCAGGTGTGAAGCGCGCGATCGCCGGCGTCATGGCCGCGACGGCCATGCGGGCCGCGGCGGCGCAGTCCGTCCCGCCGGCCGCGGCGGTGACTCCGCCGGCTCTCGTCGCCACCGCCAACGCCAGCGGCGCGAAGCTCGAGGCGATGATCCCCGAGCTGATGGCGAAGGGCGGCGTGCCCGGGCTCGCCGTGGCGGTCATCCGGGGTGGGGCCATCGTCTGGATCCGGGGCTTCGGCGTCGCCAGCGCGGCGAGCGGGACGCCCGTGACAGCCGACATGGTCTTCGAGGCGGCCTCCCTCGGACAACCAATTTTCGCGTACGCGGTGCTGCGCCTCGCCCAGCGCGGGGGGTTCGACCTCGACCGTGCGCTGCCGGCGTACGCCCCGAACTATGACGTCAATGGCGACCAGCGGATCTGGAGGATCACGGCCCGCCGGGTCCTGTGCCATACGACGGGGTTTCCGAATTGGCGACGGGGCTCGGAGCTGACGATCGACTTCGACCCGGGCGAGAGGTTCTCGTACTCGGAGGAGGGCTACGCCTATCTGCAGAAGGCGGTCGAGACCGTCACGGGTCTCCCACTCGACGAGTTCGTCCAAAGGGAGGTTTTCAGGCCCCTCGGCATGGCCGCTTCGAGCTACGTCTGGCGCGCGGCGTACGAGACGGCGGCGGCAGTTGGTCACGACTACCTGCAGCAGCCGGTCCCGAGGAAGGCGCCCGCCCAGGCGAACGCGGCGTCGAGCCTGTACACCACCGCGTCCGACTACGCGCGCTTCCTCGCGGAGGTGGCGCACCCCACGCTCCTCGATCCCGCGACGGTCGCGAAGATGCTGCGGCCGGAGGTTGAGGTCTCCAAAGGACTCGCCTGGGCGCTCGGGTGGGGGATCGAGCGGGCCGGGGCAAGGTCGTTCTTCTGGCACTGGGGCGACAACGTCGCGTCCCGGGGGTTCGCCATCGGCTGCCGGGAGACGGGCGATGGCGTGGTCGTGCTGACCAACAGCGAGAACGGCTTGTCGGTGGTGGAGCCGATCGTCGCCTCCGTGCTGGGCGGAACCGACCCCGCATTCGCGTGGCTCGAGGTCGAGCCCTACGACTCGCCCGCGCGCACCATCCGCGAGCGCCTGGTGCGCGCGGGGGTCGCCAACGGGGAACGCGGCGTGTACCGGACGCTCAAGGAGCTCGAGCGCACCTATCCCCCGCAAGCGTTCACGGAGCTGCTCCTCAACACGGTTGGGTACGAGCTGCTCGCGAAGAAGCAGCCCGAGGCGGCGGCCCTGGTACTGGAGCGCAACGTCAAACTCTACCCCAAATCATCGAACGTTTACGACAGCCTCGCCGAGGCCTATGCCGCCGAGGGCGACGTGCAGTCCGCGATCCGCTTCTACAAGAAGTCGCTGGCGATCAACCCCGACAACGCCAACGCGAAGGCCGCCCTGCGCAAGCTCCGGGAGGCGAAACCGCGCTGACCCCCGCCGCAAAAACGCAACAATTAGGTACCCGGTACCAAGTTGTTCCTGACTTTTAGTCGTGCGGGTGGTCTGTGCACCTGCCCTTTGTGTCACGGGCCACGGTCGGAGGGTGTCGCCGATTGGCCGTACACGCTCCGGTGCGTTGGCCAGGGCCGGGCCGCACGCTCCTGACGGCGTCTCGCCCGGCGCCGGTCAGTGACCTGGGGAAAGGACGTAGTCGGCGACCGCCTGGTACTGGACTTCCGTCAACTTGATCGCCGGCATCTGGGGGTAGTCGGGACGCTTCTTCCCTGGTGCCTTCACCCATGCGATCAAGGCGGCCGGGTTGCCTTTGTAGATGCGATCGACCTCGGTGAGCGGGGGCCCGACAAGGCGAGTGTCGCGCGCATGGCAGGCGCTGCAGATCGACTTGAAGACCTGCTCGCCCGGGGGAAGGGGCACTTCCCCCTTCGTGCGGTGGATCCCCGCCTTCGCGCGCATCTGCGCCGCCAGGGCCGCTTCCCCGAACTCGGCCGTGCGCGCCGCCATCGCCGCGCGGTGCGGTTCGAGCGCCCGCTCGCGGTACAGGTGGCGGCCATACGCCATGAAGATCACGGTGCCGGTGAGCGCGGTGGCAATAGCCAGGTAGCGCACCCCGAGGCAAGCCGCAGGCGCCGTCACCTCGTGGATCAGGAGGACGATCGCTACGAGCGCAAGGCTGATCCCGGCGAGGATGTTGAACGCCAGCGCCCAGGAGACGCCGACCGCCGGGAGCGTGAAGAACAGCAGGGGCCCGAGGAGGAGCTGCAGCCCCGTGGCCCCGAGCGCGATCGAGGCGAACCGGCGGCGCAGCGCCCGGCGGTCGAACTCGCGGAACACCCCTTCAACCGGGTAGCTCGCGCGCCCGAAGTAGGCCATCAGGAACAGGCCGGTCAGCGCCACCGAGGCGGTCACGAAGTGGAGGTAACGCGGCAGGACGTTGGGGAGGACCAGCGCCGTGAGGAACCCGTGCACCGAGGTCCAGCGGTCGGGAAAGAGCATGAGGTTGATGTTGGTGAGGAAGACGAACGGGACGATCAGGAACAGCACGCTGGCGAGGGCGCCGATCGCGATGTGCAGGCTCTTGGCGTCGGCGAGGCGCTCCCAGGTGTACTTGTGCAGGTAGGTAAGGAGGAACGCCGCAGTGACAAGGGGGATGATGGCGAGCCACGCCGCCCCGGTGAGGGCGTTGGCGGAGTAGAAGAACACCGTGTAGAAGACGTTCATCACCAGCAACGGTCCGACTCCGAGCACGACGGCGAGGCTCTTGTTGACCGTCACCGTGGCGGCGATCTCGCGCGCAAGGGTGTCGCAATCGGGCCTGCGCCGGCCGCGGATTTCGAAGGCGACCGTGAGCAGCGAGCCGCCGACCATGAGGGCGACGAACAGGATGTGGATGAGAAACAGGAACACGATCGCGACCTCGAGGAAGAGCGGCGAAACCGGCAGCGGCAACGGGATGTCGTGCGGTGCTGGCAGCGGGCTCATGGCTCAGCGGCTCCCCGGCGCGGGCGCGCCGTCGGGCGGTACCCGCACGCCGGCGGTCTGGGCGCCGTCGAGCTCGGCGGGCATGCGGCGCAATGCCAGCAGGTAGTCGGCGACGGCGCCAGCCTCTTCCTCGGTTCCGGGAAACGGCGGCATGTAGGGGCGAACGGTGTGCATGGTGCGCAGGTACCCCTTGACCACGTCGCGGTCCCACGGGCCTGCGCCGTAGAGGTTCGTCAGCTTGGCCAGCACCGAGTTGACGCCCGAGGTGGTGTGGCAACGGGTACAGCAGATCAGGAACAGCTCGCGCCCGGCTTCCTCGCGGTTTGCCGGCGTGATCGTGCGCGACGAGACGTAGGCGGCGTGAGCGAGCACGCCCTCCTCCTGCAGCAGCGGCACGGCGTCGGCGCGAATGCCATTGGCGTACAGGTAGCTCCCGATCACGAACGGTTTGCGGATGAACTCCCGCACCCGCTCGAACGAGCCCAACATCACGAGGACGAGGCAGAACGGGACCAGGAGCGCGGCGCGCGGCAGGCGGCGCGGGACGAACGCGCCCCACGCCGCGACCGCAAGTACGACGGCGCCCATCGCCGCGAGGGCGACGGCGATGTCCCGGTACCAGCCCTGGTAGGCTTGCGTCGCCAGGGCGACCGGCATGTTCGCCAGCATCCAAGCGGGCACGCGAGCGCGGTACCACCACCCCCCGGCCAGGGCGAGCGGGGTCCAGGCGACCACCCAGAGCGAGAGCAGCCGCACCGCCTCGGCGCGCAGGCCGCGTTCGGAGCGCGTGAGGAAGAAGGCGAGGCCGAGCGCAAACAGTCCGGCCGCGAGCATCGCCACCGGGGTGCGGAAGGCGAGCTGGGGAAGGTAGAGCGGGTTGAAGACTCCCGAGATGAAACTGCGCTGGCTCGTCCAGCTCCCCGGTTCCATCATGAACGAGAGGATCGCCACGATCACGGCCATGGTCAGCCACGAGAGCAGCGAGAGTCCGATGCCGAGTGCGATGTGAGCGCGCTTGTGCCGGTGCCCCATGCGCTTCCAGGTGAGGAAGTAGGTCGTGATCGCGACGACCTCGAGGCAGAAAACGATCCACTCGGCGAACCAGGCGCCGAAGAAGACGCGAATCAGGCTGCCGATTGCGGCCGGGTTCACCAGCGACGTGGCGAACCAGATCCCCACCCCGGTGAGCGCGCCGACGCTGGTTGTAATGATGAAGCACACGGCGAGCGTGCGATATGCGAGGCGGTCCCAGTCGGGCCGGCCGTGGCGCAGGTCGTGCAATTCCATCATCGTGACGAGCGGCATCGCGCCCACCGCCAGGGCATGGTTGATCGCCACGTGGAGCACGGCGATCCCTGCGATGAGCAGGCGGTTGCCTGCGAAGTCCAGATGGAAGATGGGGAAGTCCATCTCGCCGTCACCTTCCTGCGCCGCGCCCTGAAACGGGAACCGGGGCCGATGCCCCCGCCGTGCTTTGCCCCACCGGCATGGTTGCGCGCTGCGGGCCTCTCGTCATCGTCCGGCCGCGTCTCACATCAATTGCGACAGGGCAAAGGCTATCAGAGGAGCGGCCACGGTTTCGACGCAATTAGGGCAGCTGCACCATCAGCCTGTCGGGTCACTGACCTCTTCGCCGCGAGAAAATGAAACTATGAGGTGCCGGGTACCTGGTTTCAGTGCCCGTCGCCGTGGCCGGCGCAGTCGTGCAAACCGCCGCCGCCACACCCCTCGCCGGTCGCCGATAGCGTGCCGTCGAGGTAGGCGCGCACGAGCTGCTCGGGCTCCCCCCCGCCGACGCCGATCACCGTCTCGATCCCGAACTGCTCGAGCATCTGCACGGCGCGAGGTCCCATCCCGCCGGCGAGGATGACGCTGGCGCCCTGGTCCCTGAGCCAGAGCGGGAACGAACCTTGCTCGTGAGGGGGCGGGGCGGCGCTGACCTGGGACGCGATGGTGCGCGAGCCCTCGTCCACCTCGAAGATGGCGAACCGGTCGGCGCCGCCGAAATGGGACGAGAAGCCCCCGTTAATCGTTGGAACGACGATCTTCAGCATGAACGATCTCCCTTCGTCAGCCTCCCGGCCGACAGTGCGATGCTCGTGACCCGATGACCGGCCGGGGTTGTCACGGTGCGTCCGGCGCCGGCATGAACTCCCGTCGAGCGGCCTGACCCTCCAGCCGGTGTTCCAGGGTCTCCACCTTGTGGCGAAGAACCTCGACGAACGGCCGGACCGGCGCGTCGAACTGATTGACCTCATCTTGCGCGGCAACGTGGCCGCCGCCCTGGCAGCGGCCGCCGCCGCACACCCCTGTGCGCTCACCTCTCCGGGCGGTCATCCGACCCTCCTGTGGGCGGATCGCCCGCTGATTCAACGCTGATGGTTCCCTGCGCGTCACCTGCCCACCGGCTCCGGCAGCGGCAGTCGCGACCGCGGCGCCGCCCGCCCCAGTGCAGCGGGCAGGGCAACGCTTCGGCCTCACCCTCAACCACGCTCCCGCCGCCGATGCGTAGCGCCTTCCCCTCGACGAGCGCCTGCGCGACCCGCGCGCGTGCCTCGGTGAGGATGCGACCGAACGTCGCGCGGGAAACGCCCATCTGCTCGGCCGCCGCTTCCTGGTAGAGCCCGTCGAGGTCCGCCAGGCGCATCGCCTCGAGGCCGTCGAGGTCGAGCCGCACGACGCCGAGGCCGTGCAGCGGCGTTCCTGCCGGCTTGAAGACCCGTGTCTCGCAACCAATGCTGATGCGCCGGAGGTTGGGCGGTCGCGCCATGTTGAAAGCATATGCTCATATGGCCTCCGGTCAAGGGGCCCCTCCTTGCGGACTTTCACGCCCAGCCAAGGTCGGAGGCAACGAAGGGTGGAGCGCTCTAGAACTTGAGCTGCACGCTCCCGTAGAACTCCCGGTCGGGGCCGGGTTGGTACGAGTTGCCATCAGGGTCCGGCTCTGTGAACGCGATGTACTTCTTGCCGCCGAGGTTCCGGCCCGACAGGAGGAACTCGGCCGCCATCCCGGCGAGACGGGTTCGGTACGACACCCGGGCGTTGATCAGGGTGCAGCCGCCGATCCAGATCGTGCTCGTCGGGTCGACGTAGGCGCGCGACTGCAGGTCGGCGCCGACGCCGATCATGAAGGCCGGCGTGACCCGGTACTCCGCGTCCAGGGCCGCTTGGTGCTCCGGCGAGTTGGGCAGCCAGGTGCCGTAGTAGGTGGTGTCATTGAAGAGCACCTGGTCGTAGCGGAAGCGGGAGTAGGTGTAGGCCAGCTCCATCGAGAGCCTCGGGCTCGGGAAGAAGCCCAGCGCGGTCTCCACACCGTAGCGGCGGCTCGACCCGGCGTTGTCGTAGAACGTCTCCAGCGGTCTCGACTCGACGCGATAGCGGCCGAAGTCGTTGGCGGTAAGCAGGCGGAAGAGCGCGACGTCGTAGGTGAGCTTGCCCGCGAGCGAGCCGCGCGCCCCCACCTCCTCGCCGTGCGAGGTGGCGGGGACGAGATGCGCGTTGAAGCCCCCGAAGCGGTCGGGGTTGTTGGCGAGTTCCTCCGTTGCCGGCGGCAGGAAGCCCTGCGCCCACGAGACGTAGGCGCCGAACCCCGGCACCGGGTTCCACGCCACGCCGAGGCGGCCGGTCGTCTTCGAGAACGACTTCCGTCCCGAGAGGTCGAAACCGGGCGTGGCGAGGTTGTCCGCGAGCGTGTTGGAGACCGAGTCGTGGCGCACGCCCGCCATTACGCTCCACGCGCGGGCAAGCTCGAGCCGATCGAGGACGTAGACGCCGACACCGCGCTGGTGCACGACCTGGTCCGTGAGGACCGTCGTCCCTTCCACGGCGTCCCCCAGGTTGGGCCGCTGGATCTCGTCGAAGCGCTGGCCGTCGACGTCGGCGCCGATGCTGAGGTCGTTAGCCATGGCGCCGATCGAGGTCCTGGCGCGGTACTGAAGGAACCCCCCGGGCGACTGGTAGTCGCGGTGGTCCACCGAGGAGGGCACGGACTCGGTCCAACGGGTGAACCGCGTATAGGCCGCGAACGCCAGCTCGGAGCTTGTCGTGAGGGCGAAGGTGCCGGTAACGCCGACCGTGGCCCGCTTGGTGCGCTGGAACTCGTTGTACGTCAGCGCGTCCGGGTTGGCCTGCCGGGGGTCCTGGTGGACCTGCTCGATGTTGAGGCCTTCGGCGTTCTGGTTGAAGAAATCGGTGCCCGCGACGATCGCCGTGATGCGGTTTCCCTCCCCGAGGTCGAAGTTGAACTTGCCATACAGGTTGGTCGCGCGGGCCGCGGTATGGACCCGGTAGCCGTCCTCAGTCATGTGGGAGGCGGACACGCGGTAGTTCATCGTGCCGTCGGTCCCCCCCGCCTCGGCGAGCGTCTTCCAGAAGCCGTGCGAGCCGGCGCTCGCCGACACCCGGCCGTCCACCGGGTCGGGGCCGCCGTCGCGCGTCTCGATGTTGAGGATCCCCCCCGAGGCGCCGCCCCCGTAGAGCGCCGAGGCGGGGCCGCGGAACACCTCGATGCGCTTGACCGTCGCCCAGTCCACGTCGAACAGGTCCGGCGCGAAGCCGGTCGGGTCGTTGAGCGGCAGACCGTCGAGCACCACCTTGATGCCGCGGATGCCGCGCTCCGTCAGGATCCCCTGGCCGCGGATCGACAGGTGCACCCTCTCCTCGTCGGCCTGGTTGTCCACCTTGACGCCGGGCACGAGCCTGAGCGCCTCGTCGGCGGCGATCGTCCGCGGCAGAGTGGCGAGGGCCTCGCCCTCGATCACCGTGGTCGCCGCCGGGTTCTGGTTCAGCGGGATGTCCATGCGCGGCGCCGTGACGACGATCTCGGTGGCGGCCCCGTGCGGGATCGCCTGCTCGGTGGGTGTCGGCGTCGGCGTGGGTGTCGGCGCCGGTCCCGCGGCGCGCGCCGCCACCGCGCCGGCCAGCAGCAGGGCGATGCCCAGTGGCAGCCCGGCGCGGGCCCATCCTCGGATTGCAGAACTCGGCTCCGGCGCCGTCTTCGTCGTCGTACTCGCGTCCATGAGGTCTCCTCCTCGTCTGGGCCGGCCCGCCCAGTCACCGCGGGTCCCTGGTAGTACGGCCTCGCGGATTTGTCAACGCCGGCCGCGCCTGCCACGCCGTCGCGGGACTCAGTGCCAACTGCCGTACATCGGGTTCGGGAGGACGAAGAACTCCTTGCCGAACTGGGCGAACGCATCGTCGCCCTGCTGCGCGATCGCCTGGCTCAGGCCGGGGAAGTCGAAGATGTTGTCCCCGAGGAACGCGACGATCGTCAGCGGCGGCAACCCGGCCGGGGTCGTGCCGTGCGCGACGGCCTCGAAGCGCGGGTTCTTGTCGCTCGGGCCGCCGGCCGGCTTGCACAGCATCACGTCGAACGGGAGTTTCTCGGCACGGAAGTTCGCCTCGGTGTCCGGGCACTCGCTCGCGGCGCGGTTGGTGACGATGGCGATCTTGCCGCCGAGCTCGTGCACGCGCGCGAGGAATGCCGCCGCGCCGGGCAACGGCACCGCCGCGCGTTTCTTGGTCCACTCGTGCCAGCTGGCTGAGTTGAACGGCAGCCGCTGCTCGATGCGCTCGATCTCGTACGGCGAGTTGTCGATCACCGTCTCGTCGGCGTCGAGGACGACCGCCCACGTGCCGGCCGGATGCCTGGCGGCCTCGTGCTCGACGCGCTCGGTCGCCTGCCGGTAGACCTGCAGGTAGATGGCGCGGTGCTCGGCCGAGTCGCGGACCCAGCGGATCGCTTCGGGGAGGCGGACCGCCACCGGGGTGGCGGACGCCTGCGGCGCCACAGCTGCGGCAGCTGGGGGCGTCGCGTGGGGCGGTGTGACCGGGGTTGGCGCGGGTGCCGCGCTGTGGCACGCCGCCGCGAGAGCGACAGCGAAGACGAGTGACCAGTGGCGGGTCATGTGCACCTCCAACCCACATTCTCCGCCACCTGGCGGCCGTCCGGTATGGGGCGCCGCTGCTCGCCGGCCGGGGTCCTACCGTCTCGTCCAGGCGCAGGCGTAGCCGCCCCCGCGGCGCCCCGCACGGGCGCCACGTTCAGGGCGCGCCGGCCGGCCCGTCCTCAGGCTGCGGCCGGATGAGCGAGAAGAGGTGCGCGTCGTGCATCGCGCCGTGGATGCAGACGCGCGAGCGCAGCGTCCCCTCGTGAAGCGCGCCCGCCTTCTCGGCGACGCGCTGGCTGGCCTTGTTGCTGACGGCGGCGACGATCTCCAGGCGTCCAAGGTCGGTGTGCTCGAACACCCAGCGCGCGAGGAGGCCCACGGCCCCAGCGGCCACGCCGCGTCCCCTCTCGGACGTGCGCACCCAGTAGCCGAGTTTGGCGAAGCGGTTCTCGCGGTTGATGGTGTTGATGCCGCAGAGGCCCAGGAGCTTCCCATGCGCACCGACGACGACGAAGTCGAACGCGTCCCACGCCTCGCGCGCCGCTGGCCGCGACGCGATGAACTGGGCCGCATCGGCGGCCGAGTAGCCCGCGTGGCACCAGGGCATCCAGGGGAGGAGTTCGGGGAGCGACTCGCGCACCGCCTCCACGAGCGACCCGGTGTCGCCGGCCTCGGGGAACCTGAGGTTTAGATGGGGCATTGCACTTATCGTACTGCGTGCCCGCCCACCTCCGCCACCGCCGCCGCGGTGGGTGGCGGGGGCGAAGGCACGGCGACCGAACGACTCGACCAGAACGGCGCCCCGCCGGGCCCGGCATTGCCGTGATCGCGCCCTCCGCGGCAGTCGAGATACCGAGGGGTCTGTCTCCGCTTCAGGGTTTTCCGAGAGGATCGGTACCAGATCGGTACCACAGATCGGTACCAGGTATCCCATTCGATCGGTTGTGTGCCAGCCTCTTCTGTGAGCGCAAGTCGGAGGGAGGAACGGCGGGTCCCGAACACCGAGGGTCTCCGCCGCCGGCGGGACGTGCCACGTGCGGCCGTGAAGCGCGTGGCGAGCGGCCTGTATGTGTAGGCATCTGGCGTCCGGTGCGTCGACCCCGCGTCTCCACCCATCGCGGAGCGTCCGGCGCAGCCGCTGCGAGACGGCCAGGCCGATTTGTTCCGACGGTAATGGACGAAATGGGATACCTGGTACCTATGCAGGCGTGATAATGTTCGCTTCAAGTTCAATGAGGGGAACAGGTGCCAGGCACGCAAGTAGCAGAAATAACGGGCGCGCCGCTCACCGCCCGATCTTCCCGGCCAGCTTCCGATCGAGCTCGTCGAGTCGACGCGCGAACGCCGGCTCTCCCGCCCGCCGGCGTGCGGCCCGGCGAACCCAGTGACTCACCCCGTCGCGGCTCTTGACCAGCGTGTCGGCGAGCTCCCTACTTCAGCTACTTGCGTACCTGACACCCATTCTCCTGATATTCAGAGTATGCTTTTCCTCGCAGTTATGATCCCGTCATCCAGGATTAAGGAGGTCGGAAATGAGAATGAGACCGCTACTTTGCTGTCTGCTGCTGATTTCGTGGTTAATGTCCGTTCAGGCAATGGCACAGAGCTGCTTTGACGGTACTTGGAAGATTGACCCTACCGAGTCTCACTCCCAACCTCCGGCGAAGCCTGACGTCTATCTGCTGCAAGACAACACATATCGTTGCACCACCTGTGATCCCCCGCTTGATATTAGGGCTGATGGCCGAGACCAGAAAATCACCGGAGAGCCGTGCTACGACACTGTCAGCCTCAAGGTGGTAGACGATAGGACGACCGAGGAAACTGACAAGAGAGATGGGAAGACGGTCGGAACTTCAAGGATGACGGTCTCATCCGGTGGGAACTCCGCCACGGTCAAGTGGACGGGGAGTTGTAACACCAACGGTGATGTGGTCGCTGAGGAACTCATCCTGAGCCGGGAAACCAAAGGACCGCGTGGGTCGCACGCAGTTTCGGGTTCCTGGCAGATCGTGAAGCGTGTGAACCTATCCGAGAATGCGCTCGTCATAACCTTAAAGCTTGAAGGCGATACCTTCAGCTTCGCCGATCCGACCGGGCAGAGTTTTGCGGCGAAGTTGGACGGAACGGAGACGCCTGTCAAGGGGGATCTAAGCAATACTATGGTTTCGGTAAAGCGCATTGGCGAGACTACGATCGAGGAGACCGATAAACAGGACGGGAAAGTCGTCGAAGTGATTCGCTTCACGCCCTCCGCTGACGGAAAAACGATGACCATCTCCATAGCGAACAAAGTGAAAGGAGGTACTCGGCAGCTTGTCGCGCATAAACAGTGAGCCGTCGCGATAGCAATTGGTACACTCTTACTGATCGGCCCTAACGATTTTGTTCAAGTTGAACCTCTCGTCTTATCTCAATGCGCGGGTTCAAGTTCCAAGTGCAATGTATGGTCCGACTCCCGTTGGCAACGCTGAATGGGTGAGACGGGCAGAAGTGGTTTGTGCCAATGTATCCGGCCTCATGATGAAGGCAGTGATGCCTTCGGGCCTTGATGGGAAGGCGCGCCGATCCAGCCTGATAACAGGGTAACGGTCTCATCATGACCCTTGCACTTGTCAGGTCTTTGGACCGGTCGATAAACCGTTTTGACCATCAAACCGTTCATCCTCACCGTTCATCCTCGCAAACCCGCGTGGTAAAAGCTTTATGCTGCTGAGTGACTCAGGCGGCCGTGCGTTCCGCGCCCGACGCCGAGATGCTGCCCCGCCTCCAAGGGGTTGCCGCCCGACTCGACGGGAACGGGGCCGACACCGAGGCCGATGACTTGGACACACCTGATGAGTGGACTGATGAGCTACTGGCCGCCCTTGGACCCGACAATTGGATTAACGAGAAGATCATGGAGGCAGTCTTCGAGAAGATCGACAACGAACCCGATGAGGAACACGAATGGGTGCCAGGTACGCAAGTAGTGGAAGTAGCGTGCGAGCCGCTCACCGCTCGAACGTCCCGGCCAGCTTCCGATCGAGCTCGTCGAGTCGGCGCGCGAACGCCGGCTCTTCCGCCCGCCGGTGTGCTCCCCGGCGAACCCAGTGACTCACCCCGTCGCGGCTCTTGCCCAGCGCGTCGGCGAGCGCCTTGACGCCCACGCCCCACCGCTCGACCGCCAGCGCCGCCACCAGCTCCCGCGCGAGAAGCACAGCCGCGCTCCGCTGCGCGCCCGCCACTTCCCGGATCTCCACCCCGAGCAGCGGCTCGACCCGCGCCAGGAACTCACCCGCCGAGTAGCGCTGCCGCATCGCAACGGCGCTGCGTCCCAGAGCGTCCACGCCGTGCCCGCTCTTCTCCACCGCCGGCTCTGCCGTCCACCAGGGCAACTGCTCCAGGCGGCCACCAACCCACCGCTCCTTGCGCTCCCGCTGCAACAGGCTCAGGTAGGAATGGAGCGCCTGCCGCCGGGTTCCGCCGAAGAACGAGTCAACGAGGTCCGCGTCGATCAACGGCCGCCCCGTCCGTCGCAGGAGCTCGCGACGGCCGCTCCGCCGGTACGTCGCGGGGTCGTCCACGCTCTTGGCCGTGACCGGGTTCAAGTGGACGTAGGCAAGCAGGCGCCGCAGGGAGTCTCCGTCCCCTGTACTGGCCGCGCCTTGTAGCGCGCCTGCCACAACGGTCCAAGCACCTTGCACCGCCGGTTGAACCCCCGCGTGTACGCGTGCTGGAGAAACCGGATCGAGCGCCACAGTGGCACGCTCGCGGTGCGGACTGCCAGGTGGTAGTGGTTCGGCATGATGCACCACGCCAGCACCGCAAGACCGTCCCGCTTCTTGACCTCGTGCAGGAGGCTCCAGAATCGGTCGGCCTCATCCTCGAGCTTGAACGGCGCTTCGCCGCGCCCCGCCCGGTTGTAAACGTGGTAGATGAGCCCCTCGACGAACACTCTCGGCCGCCGCGGCATCGCAATCCCTTGCTCGCCCCCTAACCACACTTCAGCTACTTGCGTACCTGGCACCGATTCTTCGAGCAGGAGTTCGAATGTCAGTTCCATGATGACCAGTTGGCGGCGTTCGCGTTCGCCGACGTGCAGGCGGCGCTGTCGAAGGACATCAAGCCGCTGTTCGGAGGGGGTGCTCCATGAGCGAGCGGTACATCGTCGGGCTCGACATCGGCCAGATGACCGACTTCACAGCGATCTGCGTCCTTCATGAGCAGCCTGGCACGCAGCCGGCGTACCACTGCATTCACCTCGAGCGGGTTCCGCTCGGCACGAGCTATCCGGTCGTCGTGTCCCGCGTGGCGGAGATCATGCAGACGCCACTCCTCCGCTACGCCCCTGTGATTGTGGACGCCACGGGCGTGGGCCGGGCCCTGCTCGACATGCTCTCTCGGGCGGGCGTCCGCGCGACGGCAGTCACGATCACGGGAGGGGACTCAGTCACACGCGAGGGCGACGCGTTCAGGGTGCCGAAGCGAGACTTGGTGAGCGTCGTCCAGGTCCTGCTGCAGAGTCACCGGTTGCTCATCGCCGAGGCGTTGGCCGAGGCCGAGGCGCTGGTCAAGCAGCTGCTCAACTTCCAGGTGCGGATCACACTCGCGGGGCACGACCAATACGGCGCCTGGCGCGAAGGTACGCACGATGACCTCGTGCTTGCGGTTGCCCTGGCGTGCTGGTATGGGGAGACTCACCCGGTCCACCGATTTGAGTTCACCAGCAGCGGGCCGAGCAGGTGGCCGAGCGGCCCGCCACTCTTCTGAATCCTCGCCAACTCTCCGCGAGCGACGCCGTCATTCCAGCGATGGCCCTGCCTTGGCGGTTGGGCGCCGGTGGGTTACGCTTCCCCGTGATGTCGACCGTGACTCGCGACCGCAAGGAAACCTCGGATCGACTGGCCCGCCGGGCCCTGTTCGCCTTCATCGTCACCTTCGTCGCGTCCCGGACCGTCGTCCTTCTCATCATGTCGGGCCGCGTCCCGAACATGTTCCTCTTCCTCCACGGGACGCACGTCCACCACCTCAACTACGGCATCTTCCTGTTAGCGGCCGTGGCGGGCTATGCCGTCCTTGCACGACCCACAGGCCGGAAGCTCGAAGTCACAGCCCTTGTGTACGGTATCGCCATGGCCCTCACATTCGACGAGTTCGGCATGTGGCTCCACCTTGGTGGCAGCTACTGGCAGCGCGCCAGCGTCGACGCCGTGGCGGTCGTCGCCGCGCTCATCGGCCTGGTGGCGTACGCGCGCTCGCTCGAACGCTTGGAGTTGCGGCATCTGTGGGCGTTCTGCGCCCTCGTCCTCGCGCTCGTCGCCTTCTCGGCCGTGCTGTTCTGGGCCGGCGGGCGGATCGGCCACGTCGCCGGCCCGAGACTCGAGGAGCTCGAATCCTCATCCTCGCCGTAGCGGCGTCCAGCTCCGGCCCGGCACGAGCGCCTCGCTGAAACCCAGTCGAGCCGCCTCGTGCCGCGGCCGGACTGGGATGCGGAGCTCGGACCGTCGGGGACGTCGCGACGGTCGCGATATTCACCCAGCGTCCGGCCGGTCGGCGGGCACTACAATGGGAAAGGAGACCAGGAGCGGCCGCCCATGGGCAAGTGCATCTTCTGTGGCGAGAACGCCGGGCTGTTCAAGAAGGAGCATGTCGAGTGCAGGCAGAAACACGAGGAAGGGGAGAAGGCCGTCTGGGCGCTTGCCCTCAAGAGCACGGAGCAACCTGAGAGCCTCACGAGCGCGGTCCAGGAAGTCGAGAAGATTTCAGCCTCCGCGTGGCTTCCAAGAGACCGCCTCAAGCAGCTCCTTGTGGTGGCCTGGGAGAAAGGAGCCGAGGCGGCCTTTGACCGCGGTGTCCTCACCAGGGAAGAAGAGAACCTTCTCGGGAAGTACGCCCATGATTTTCACCTGACTCAGGACGACCTCAATGTCCATTCATGGCAGCAGCGGGTCGCCGTCGCCGCCGCACTTCGAGACCTGGACGAAGGCAAGTTCCCTGACCGGATGCACCTCACCGGAGATGTGCCATTCAATCTCCAACCCAAGGAACGACTCGCCTGGCTGTTTCATGCAGTCTGCTACGAACCACGAACGCGGACCGAGTACGTTGGTGGGAGCCAAGGCTTCAGTGTCAGGCTGGCGAAGGGGCTCTACTACCGGACCTCGGCATTCAAGGGCAGGCCGGTCGTGACATCGTTCATGTCGCAGGTCGGCGCGGGGGCGCTCGGGCTGACCGACAAGCACATCTACTTCCACTGCCCACAGAGCGCGTTCCGCATCGCGTACGCGAAGATCGTGGCCTTCGACCCGTACCCAGACGGCATCGGCATCCATCAAGAAGCCGTTTCGGCGAAGCCGAAGGTGTTCGTCACGGGCGATGGTTGGTCGGTGTACCACCTTGCCGCCAGGCTGGCACACTTGGCCTAGGGTTCAGGTTGGTGAGTACCTGAACAGCAATCAAGTAACGAATTTGTCTTAAGCCCGCGCAGGTTACTGGCCCTGTCGTCCCGGCAGTCGTCCGACTTCTTGCGCATTGCCGCTGCGCCATTCTTTGTCCATCTCGCCCAGCAGGCGAAGCAACACGTCGGGTTGGTTGGTCTGGATCGCATCGACGCCGGCGGCGATCACCCGTTGCATCTCGCTGGCCGTGTCGTCGGGCCCGAGCGCGTTGGTGAACACGAGCACTCCGTCTGCGTGGGCGGCCTCGACCAGCTCGCGGGTCACGATGCTGGCTCTAGTGGTGAAGCCCTTGAGACGCGGGACCGACGCCAATACGGCGGGGATGTCGTCGATGTCCCTGATGTTGAGCAGGAGGTCGGCTTTCGGGGCAAGTTCCCGAAATGCAAGGACCTGCTCGTTGCGCCCCGCGACGACCGCGTGACCCGGATAGAACCCGTATTTCCGCAGGAGCTGAATCTCGACGGGGCGCGGCGGGTCCTTCTGGTTGACGTACGCCGACGCCCGGCCCTTCATGACCCGGAGCGCTTCCTCGAGTGTCGGGACCCGGAGATCGCGGAAGCTGCCGCGCCATTCGGGAGCGCCTGCCGCATCGAGCCGTTTGATCTCCGCCAGGGTCATATCCCGCACGAAACCGTGACCGTCGGTGGTTCTGTTCACCGTCGCATCGTGCATGAGCACCGGCACGCCATCGCTGGTGAAGCGCACGTCAAGCTCGACGTAATCGAATCCCAGCTCGACGGCCTTCTCGATCGCCGGCAGTGTGTCTTCCGGCACCGACTGGTGGGCGCCGCGGTGCGCGATCGTCAGGATGCGATTGACCGGCGTTCTCGTTGGGATCTCACCCGCCACCGGGCCGGATGGGATCGCGGCGACTGCAGCCACGAGAAGCAGTACCGGGCCACATCTCCGCAGTCGCCTCACCTGGGGAGCGTGGTTCGGGGAAGTCATGGCGCCGAAGGGTATCACAGGCCCGGATGTGGCATTATTGGTCGGTGATCTCGTCATCTTGCTCTACGTCGCGCGGTACCTCTAGCTCGTGCCAGTGGAGCCTGCCTTGGCGTGACTCTGTGACGACGCCGTTGGACCTGGTCATTGGGCGGCGCAACTAGCATGCCCTATGGGCTCCTCCTTCAGGTCATCGTTCTTGGTTTTGCGTTTCACTACCTTGTCATGACATCTGCGCCGGGACGCTCCAAGGCCCTGGTGGCCGTCATCGTTGCCGCATCATTCGTGATCACGTGGCGGCTTCCTGCATGGCACCTGGCTGCCTCGATGCTCCGGCTCGGCGTCAGCGCCTACGTCCTCCTTTACCTAAGGTCGCAGTCCGAGGTTGAAAAGCTCACATAGGCCTCAGGGTCAGCGCCCCGCCCGTCAGCGGGGCATCGTCGTCCCACTGGTTGGATCGACCCGCAAACCACGCGGAGCGGTTCCCAGTTTGGCAACGTATCTCGCTTGGGTCGGAGGGGACGGACACGCAGATCATCTGCGACACGTCCTCGGGTGCACAGCAGGGGAGTGAGGCGAGGCGCCACCCCCGCCGGACTGGATGGGTCAGGAGAGCTCTTGGAGAACCCTACCCTTTCAGCTCTGGTTTGGGTGGGGATGGCTTCTCGTCAGGCTTGGGCTTCGCGTCTGGCGCTTGGATCTCGTCGGACATCCCTTTTAAGCCCTCCCTGAAACCTCGGATCGCTGTCCCCAAGCCCTTGCCGACCTCGGGGAGCTTCTTCGGCCCGAAGATCAGCAACACGATCACAAGAACTATCAGCCAATGCCACGGCGACATCGCCCCTTCAAACATAGCCACCTCTCGCTCTCAACATACTCCTTGGAAATGGCGCACGCACGGGGACCCCAGCCCCCGCGAGGCCAATGGGCCGGGTTGGTCGCACGGTTTCCTGGGTCGCGGCTGGCGGTTCGGAGTGACGACCCAACGACGGATGAAGAGGTTAGGGGCTCGAGTCCCTCTCGGTGCGCCAGTCTAATTCCTTCTTCAGTAAGGTATTACAACCCACCGCGAGCGGACGAGGTTTCCCCTATCCAGGCCATGGGGACCCGCTCGGTACCCGACAGACGCAATTTGGTGCTTTTTCCGGCTCCCGTGACCCGCCCGGGAAGAATGGTCCACCCGAGGCTCTAACCGCGTATCGGTGCCACGATCTCCTATGGGGCGAGGCGACCGGAGGACTTCTCTGCCTTCTTGATCTCCTCAAGGTGCTGTCGCGGCTCCCGTGTCCAAGTCCTTCGAGAGGATGGCCAAGAGATCAGCGGTAGGTTTCATTTGCAATTTCGCGCGAATGTCACTAGATTGTCAGCAGAGATCACCGGACCCCCAATTGAACACGCGAGGCCCGGCGACGGAACGGGTAAGGCTCAAGATCCGTACGATCGGTTTCACCCGACCGACGCTCGAAAGGAGGCTGGCATGCTCAGGAGGTTTGTGGTGGTCCTTCTCGCTGTAACAGTTGCGGGCTCGGCGCTGGCCGGGACCCATTTGGTGCGCTCGCACCTCTCAGCCAAGGTCACAGCCAATGTCCCTGCGGTCGTCGCGACGCTGAGGGCGAACCTCGTCGCCGCCTACGGCTCGCAAGCCGCACCCAACGTCACATACATTGGAAGCGAGTATTGCCTAGCGTGCCACAGGCCCGGCAACGCGGCCCCGGACGAAATGTCGTGGCACGGGACGCAGCACGCCGCGGCCTACATCCGGCCGATGACGCTGTGGACGCTGGTGGCCGGCAAGGGCGTCCTCGCGAACTCGCTCGGCAAGTCAACCGACGACTTCATGCAGGGGCTCGATTTCAACACCATCTCGTCGCCGTTCGACGCCTACAAGCCGAACGCCCCGAAGCTTTCCGTCAAGAACGGGACGTACACGATTACGATCGGGCAGCTCGACCTTCCGGTCGTCGCGATGAAGCAGTGGCGCTTCGACACCGGCGTGTGGGAAGAGCTCTTCGCGGTGCGCATCCCGGTCAGCGACTCCCCGACCGGTAAGACCGACGCGGTCTACTCGTCACCGGTCTTCTGGGCCTCCGACACCGGCTGGCAGGCATACACCCCCGAGGCCTACTACGACAGCAACAACCAACCGCGGTACACGACCTCAGCGACCACGGCGGCCGTGGTGGCCAACTGCGAGAGCCACGACCAGAACTGCGTTGGTTGCCACGCCACCGGGATTCGCAGCGTCACCCAGAACAGCCGGGGCGAGTGGGTCAGCAAGGCGTACGTCGCCACGCTGTACAACGCCGACGACCCGGGCTACTTCGACTACAACGGCGATGGCACGGTCCAGATCATGAACATCGGATGCGAGTCGTGCCACGGGCCCGGCGCGGCCCACGTCCTCGGCGGGGGCGACCCGGCGAAGATCGTCAACCCGGACAAGCTCGACACCCAGGGAGCCAACGATGTGTGCGGGCAGTGCCATTCGGTGATCGCGTCCACGCCGAACGGCACGATCGGCTGGCCGTACAACGAGACCACGCAGCAGAGCTGGACCCCGGGCTCGGGCCCGCTCTCGGCGTTCTACACCGACGCCGAGGTGTGGTGGCCCGATGGAAAGACCGGCGAGGACACCAGCCAGTACCCGGAGTTCTACAAGTCCTCGAAGCCGACAAACCCCTACCACCCGGTGCGCTGCACGGACTGCCACAACCCGATGTCCACGACCTCAAACAGCGCCCAGGTCCTTGACCGGGTGCAGAACGGAACGGTGACGCTCACGACCCATGTCAATGACGACACCCTCTGCCTCTCCTGCCACGCCACGCACGGCGGGGGCACCAGCGCCGACTTCACAAAGATCACCGTCGCAATGGTGGCTGACTACGCCAACAACCGCGACGCAATCGGGAGCATCGTCTCGGCGCACACGAACCACCCGTACGGGCCCGAGCGGATCATGGGGCTGTCGCGCTGCACCCAATGCCACATGGCGAAGACCCAGGGGCCCGACGCGGCGCTCGCGTTGCACGGGCACACGTTCGAGGCGATCTCTCCGCAGAAAACCCTCCTGTACCAAGCGCAGGGCGGCATGCCAAACTCCTGCGCGCTCTCGTGCCACGCGACTCTGATCAACGCGTCGCTGGTCGGGTCCGCCACGCCCGGTCTCACCTCTGACATTTCGACGTGGAACAAGCAGTACGACCAGGACCTCGCCAACGCCTTGCTCAAATACTATGGTCCTAACGGCGTCTGGTGGAAGGTCGACGTGAGTACGGTCGGGACGGCTTCCGGGGCCGCCGCGGATTCCGTCAGCTTCTCCTCCACGGGGAGGACGCACCCGCGCTGCGGCCGGAGGCTTCGTAAGCAGCCGTAGTATCGGGATGCCGACGAGCGGGAGCCACCCGCAACTGCGGACGCGCCACCCGGCCGCATCGATGTTTGGGTTCGGGCGGGCTTGGGAGGATGCATGAAGCGGAGACTGTGCTGGCTAGCCTGCGCAGGTATCGGGGCGGCCGCGTCCGCGTTCGGCCAGGACGTCGGGAGCATCGGTATTGGCTACGCTTGGCAACACACGAACGGCAATCAGCAAGCCTTCGCGACCCAGTACAACCTCTCGCAGGGCCTCTTCCTCGAGAACCTCCAGCTCGACCTGCGGCGCTACTTCGCCGGGTACGACCGCTTCGAGTTCAAGGCCGACGGGTTCGGAGGCGATCCCCACCAGCACATATCGCTCAACATGGTGGACTGGGATCGTGAGTGGTCACTGAAGCTCGACTACACCCGCAACGAAGCCGTGCTCCCCTCTCCCGCCCTCGACCTCACCGGGCTGACCGGAATGCCGACGCCCTCTGGCAACCTCGCGAACGGCGGCAGGTTCAGCATCACACGTTGGACGGGCTCGCTCACGTGGGACGGTTGGAGGGCTGCGCGGCTTCGGCTCGACCTGCGCGACGTGCAGCGCAGCGGTGATCAACTCTTCGCGTACTACGGCCTGGGTGGGCCGTACCTTTCCCTCGCCTCGCTCGACGAGAGAACCCAGGAGGCCGGGCTCTCGCTCGAGACCCGCACACTACCGGTCAAGCTGGTTTTCGAGCAGGACATCACGAGGTACGTGCGCGAGCCGCGCGGCGGCGTCGGCAACAACGGGCAACCGCTCTTTGGCTCAAGCACCGACACGCTCGCGACGTACGACACCCCCGGAAAGGACTCGAGCACGGTGCCCACGACCCGTCTCTCAGCGGTCTACAACAACGGCACGTTCGAGCTGGTAGGACAGGGGCTCTACAGGCGCGATCGTCTCGACGCCAGCCGCAACGACACAACTTCGTACGCCATCGGCGGCGGGCTGGCCGGTCAGATCAGCTATCTCGACGCGGTGATGGGTGCCGCCAATTCCGATACGAAGCTCGGCGACCTCCGACTCGGGTTCGCCGTGACCGACAACCTCACGCTCCGCGTGAAGGGCCACTACGAGGACGTCTCCACCGACAGCACGCTGATCGGTCAGGAACTTCTCCAGCTCAGCGGCCCGGGGGGCAGCCTCGAATTCCCGGCCGTCGTCAACGACAGCGGCTACCTCGATCGGACCGACAAGGACGTCGCCGGCGAGGCCGAGTTCAAGGCCGGCTCGTTCGGGCTCGTGATCGGGTACCACGACGGCTCGCAGGAGGTCGGCTTCCTGTACACCGATGGCGGTGCGCAGCAGGGCGTGACGCGCGATGCCAAGGGGTGGAACGCCACGGCTTCGTTGGCGCTTGGTAGGATCTTCACCGCCCAGGTCGGCTGGGACAGCTCGAGCTTCGAGCACTATGTGTTTCGCACCGATCCCGAGACAGTCAAGCGCTTGTGGGGCAAGATCTCGGCGCGCCCGGTACCCGGCCTCGAGCTCAACGTGCACGCCAGCCACGAGACTCTCGACAACCCGCCCATGGTCGCCGACGTCTCCAGCCCGACCGACTCGCTCGGCGTGTCCGCGACCTACGCCGGCACGAGCGGAGCGTTCGCGAGCCTCAGCCTGGACTCGCTCAAGCTCACGAGCAACACCACGATTATCTACTTCGCACCCAATCTCACGAACGGGGTTTCGTACTACGACACCGACCTCCTGACCACTACGCTGCGGGCCGCGGTTCCGCTTGGCCACGCGATTCGCCTGACAGGCGGCGGCCTGTACCTCAAGGACCGGGGCGACACGATGCCGTTCACGTCTAAGGCGTACGACCTCGAGGTCGAGGTGCCGGGTCCGTTCAAGGCCAGCCTGGCGCTATTCGGTAACCACTGGGCGTACGACATCAGGAGTGCCAGCGATCAGAACTACAACGTCACCCGCTACGGAATCTCCGTGCGGCGGAGGTTCTAGACCATGCGTAAGAGCCTGTTTGCACTGATCGCGCTCCTGGCGGCGGCACCGTTGCTCGCGGCGCTGCCCAAGGGTTGGGTCGGCCGGGAGACGTGCGCCACCTGTCACGACGACGTCGCCAAGGCATTTGTCGATGGTCCGCACGGACGCCTGATGGCGGACCGCGCTCCGAAGAACCTGCTCAAGCTCGAGGGAAACACCCTCGACCTCGCCTGCGAGTCGTGTCACGGCCCCGGCGAAGCGCATGCCAACGACCCGAGCACGAAGAACATCCGCACCCTCAAGGGCGCGAGCGCCCGCGACGCCTCGGCCGGTTGCGTGCTCTGCCATGCGGCTCAGGTGGGCGGCCTGGCGATGCGCACGCCGGCGCACGAGCGGGCGGGCATCGCCTGCCTCGACTGCCACGTCTCGGGGCACGCCGCTCCGGCCGCCGAGCCGCTGTTGGCGCGCCCCCGCGGCACGCTCTGCAACACTTGCCACGCGACCCAGGCGGCGCAATTCGCGCTGCCGTACGCGCACCGCGAGGGCACGACGCCGTTCGAGTGCATGTCGTGCCACAGCGTCCACGGCGGCACCACGGTGCGCGGCCGGATCGAGGAGGACGGACAGCAGCGCTGCGTAACGTGCCACACCGAGAAAGCCGGCCCGCAGGTCTACCCCCACCCGCCGATGGCCGTCGATGGGTGCGTGGCGTGCCACAGCCCGCACGGCTCTCCGAACCCGTTCATGCTCAACCGCGCCTCGACCTCGCAGCTGTGCCTCGAGTGCCACACGAACACGCCGACGTTTCACGATCTTTCCAAGCCAGCGTACCGTGCCTGCGTGAGCTGTCACGCCGCGGTCCACGGCTCGCAACGTGACCCGATGCTCTTTCAGGAGTAGGTCTGTGGGAGGCCCAGAAAGGAAGGAATTCGCCGTCGCACTGGCGTGATCGGTATCTTCCCCAACCGCAACGCCATCCTCCGCCTCGTCGGCACCGCCCTCGCCGAACAGCACGACGAGTGGGCCGTCGCCAGCCGCTACCTTACCTGACCTGCCGCTGTGCCCCTACGACCAACCATCCTCGCCCCATCAATTGACCCAAACCGGGGAACCGCGCACTCGTACGCGCAGACTCGTGCCTATGGAGGTTGACTGTCGCAATTGGGCCACCTACACTGAAATCGCATCCAGAGCGGCCCGGCAGCATCGGGTCCGGCAACCTGGGACGGACACCCAAGGTGCCATACCCGCACGAACGCGGGGATGCGGCCACGATGGGCTCGGCCTTGACCGTGGCAAGCGACTTCTCAGGACAGGGTGGGGAGAGGAATTGCAGAGGGAGAGCCTGACGGTCGTGTGAGGACAATTAGTCAAGACACCCCATTTCGATAGGTGCGGCAGTGCCGCAAGACCGTAGCGTTGCAGCGAGATAAGGTACGAATCGAGGCCGCCGCACAGCTCGCCAGAATGTCCGGTAATGTCAGGGTTGAGACGCCCGAGGGAGCAATCCACACCTGAAGGGGTGGAGGCGAAATACGAGGTCCGGTTGCGCGATCGCGATGCAGCCTGAGAACACTCGTCCGGGAGCTCGCCGTTGACGCCATTGCCCTTGTTCGTCTCCTCCATAACACCCTCCCGAGCAGGCTGTGGAATCTGCGGACACCGCTCCGCCCGACAGCAGCTCCCACAGCCCCGACGACGATCCAGAAGGTACCGCCGTCTTGTCTTACTGGTGGCTCTCACTCAAAGGGGTGCCGAATTGCCGTCGGGTGCTCCATTGTTTGGGTTCGGGATTCGATAGGTACCCATGCGCAGAGCTTCGGCCGCTCTAGTAGCTGAGACGCTCTGGGCTATCTGAAAGAGAGCGAAGGCCGCAGGGATTACGGCCCACCAGTGGCCGACAACGACCACAATGACGGTGATGATGAGCCAAATCCAGAAGAAATTGGCGTGGCGGTGAGCGGCACCATCAAAGTCCCTAGCGGTTGCTGTTCTGGCATCGACCATTGCAAATCCCCCTCTCGCTTTGAGGCGGCAGCGCCGCGCTTCGGCGTTCTGTGAGTTGGACTGCACGGCTTGAACGTAAGACCTCGCCGTAGCCCGTCGGTGTTCAGTGGGCTGATGTAAGCGACCGAGGTGTAGGCGCCGACCGCACCCCGTGTGGCCCGCGGGAGCTTCCCGCTCACTCCTCAAGCGCCGCTCGGATCTCGCGAGCGAGACGGTTCATGTCGAATGGCTTCTGCAGGAAGCGGACGGTGCCCTCGCCGATCCCCCTTCGCGCCACCTCATCCTCGGTGTACCCCGACATCAGGATCACCCGCAGTGCCGGCCAGCGGTCCTGCAGCCCGACCACAAGCTGCGCCCCGCCGACGCCGGGCAGCATGAGGTCGGTGAGCAGCACGTCGAACGGCTCCTCCGCCGGCAGGAGCCCCGCCTCCTCGCCGCTCGCGGCCGCGACGACCTCGTAGCCGAGGCTCTCCAGGATGTCCCGCAGCGCCTCGCGGGCCGCATCCTCGTCCTCCACCACCAAGATCCGCTCCCCGTGGCCCGCCGGCAGCTCCGAGGCCTCCTGCCGCACTGCCTGGACCGCAGGCGCCCCCCCTGCGCCGGCCGCCGGCAGGAACACCCTGAAGACGGTTCCCTGGCCCTCCGCGCTCTCGACCTCGATTCGCCCGCCGTACCGGGTCACGATGCCGTGCACCACCGACAGCCCCAGCCCGGTGCCTTTCCCGGCTTCCTTGGTGGTGAAGAAAGGGTCGAAGATGCGCTCGCGGATCGCCTCGGGGACCCCCGTCCCCGTGTCCTCCACCGTCAAACAGACCCACCCGCCCTCACGTGTGGCGGTCCGCATTGTCAGCGTCCCGCCCTCCGGCATGGCGTCGGAGGCGTTCACCGCCAGGTTCACCAGCACCTGATCGAGCTGCCCGCGGTCGATCTCCACCGGCAGGGCCCCGGGGGCAAGCGTGATCTCCAGCGCGATGTTCGCGCGCACCAGGCGCCGCAGCATCGTCGTCGCGGCCCGCACCGACTCGTTGAGGTCGAGGCGCTCCGTCTTGACCGTCTCGCGCCGCGAGAACAGCAGCAGCTGCCGCGTCAGCGAGGCGCCGCGGTTGATCTGGTGAACGAGCTCGAGGCCCAGCGCCTTGACCCGCTCCGGGTCGTCGGCATAGGTACGCAGGTGATCCGCCTGGCTGAGCAGCGCCTGCAGGAGGTTGTTGAAGTCGTG
>PKYI01000212.1 GCA_003133645.1 Acidobacteriota bacterium
CAACCAAATCGGGTCAACATCCCTGGCACTCGCCTGCAGGCCGGCGCTGCGCGCCGGGCAGGCTCGCGCCAGCGGCTGAACGGCGGCGTTGACTGCATAGCTGCCTCAACCGACGGAGGGAGTGAGAATGAAGCCCGCGGTCACAATTCTGCTGGTCCTCATGGGAGCTGCACCGGCACTTGGGCAGTCCGCACTGAGGTGGTGTAATGCTACAATGTGGGGTCCTGTCGCGCAGGCGGCAACATGGAGCAAACAGTACCGTGCGGCCTACGACGTTCTTGGGGCCGGCGACGTTGCTTCAGCAAAGAAGGCCAAGAAGCAGGCCCGCAGGCTCCTCGACGACCTCCTGGACGCATGCGTTAGCGGACCCGACGGCGCTCGGATGTTGTCATTCGCGACCTATCTGCTCGTAGTCGCGGAGCAGCGCCTTGGAGAGTCCGATGCTGCATCCTGGCATTGGCAAATGGCGCAGTTCCTGGCCCCAGAATTGCGGGAGCCTCCGGGAGACTACCCCGATGTCGAGGCGTTCCTCCGAGCTCATTCAACGTCGGCGAAACGGTGGGAGCTTTTGCGTGAGCGAGCGCGAGGCGAGCCGATAACGATGTCCCTTGGCCCTGGTGATCGGGACATCCCGCCAGAAGCGCTGAAGGATCACGTGACACCTCCGGCCTTGGCACACAGCGCGAAACCAAAACGCCCCTCCGTAGGATGCGGAAGGAACGGATTGGGAGTGACTATCGTCGAGACCTATATCGACAAGACCGGCATCCCTCGTGAGCCGACGATCTACCAGGGATCAGGTCTTCTCGTCCTGGACGTAGCTGCCATGGAAGCCGTTGGCCAATGGCGTTACAAGCCAGCCCTCTTTGCGGGCAAACCCATCGAAGTGTGGTTCTATCCGCGCGTCGAGTTTCGCTAGCGGATGGAGGTTGAGGAATGCAGCCTAACAACGCGCTGGACCAGACGGTCCGTCCTGTCACGCCCGTTGCAGGGGGGCAACGGGCGCGCCAGTCCGGCCCGCAGGTCAGTGCGGGCGTTAGGCGGCTAGAGGCTCTTGTAGACCTGGCTTCGATGTCCGACCTTGACCAGCACAACCACGAGTTCGAGGTCGCGAACCTCGTACACGATCCTGTAGGCCCCCTGTCGCACGCGGTAGCGGTCGCCTGCGCCGGCGAGCTTCTCACAGCCCGGTGGGCGCGGGTTTGTCGCAAGGCCTTGGATGCGAGTGACGATCTGTCGGCGAACCTTCTTCGGTTCGATCCGCTCGATCTCCTTTGCCGCAGAGTCCTTGATTCGGAGGCTATATCTTCCCACTTCGCCTCATCGACTTCACAAAGTCCTCGAAGGCCCGCTCGGGTTCGTGTGCCCGCGTCTCAAATGCCTCGAGGTCCTCGGCGTCGTCAGCAAGGGCCGCGCGCACAGCATCATTCACCATCTCGGAAACCGAGCGGTCGCTGGAGGCAGCCTTCAGCTTCAGCGCACGATGAACGTTGGGTTCGAAGTAGACGGTCACGCGACGAGCGTCACTCATGAGGCCCAATATAGTGCTAGAACGCTATGACGTCAAGCCGCCTAACAGCGCGTTGCAGCCGCCCCACTCGGCTGTGACGCCGCGTGCGGAGACACGCGTCGCGCCAGCCGGCGGGCGGCTGAACGCGAGCGTTGACGCGTCCGCACCGGCTCTCTGAAGCAAAGAACTTGCGCCGTGCGCTGCGAGGATGTACATTAGTCGGGACGTTTGGAGGTACGGCTAATGGCTACAGTCCCTGAGATCATCCCAATCAGCGATCTTCGAAAGGACGCCGCAGCGGTCGTCAAGCGTGCGCGGTCCAAACGCCAACCGATCGTGATCACCCAACGCGGCCGGGCCACGGCAGTCATGGTGGGCGTCGAAGAATACGAGCGGGCCGAGTACGAGCGCGAGATTCTCTTGCTCCTGGCACGTGGGGAGCAAGAGATTGCCACCGGTACCGGCTCGGACCTGCATACGGTCCTGGCCGAGGTGGAGGCCCTTCTCGCGAAGTCAGGCCAATGAAGGTCCTCTTCACCCCGTCTGCCCGCCAGCAGTTTCTTCATGTGGTCGCTTTCATTATTCTTCGCGACAACCCCTCAGCACCCGTGGCGTTCCGCAAGCGTGCCGGGAGTTTGCTTCGGCGCCTCGAGCGTTTCCCCGAGTCGGGACGCCCGCTTCCCGAGTTCCCGGACCTGCCGTTCCGCGAGTTGCTCGTGAACCCGTATCGGTTCTTCTACACGGTCCGGGGGAAGGTCGTCTGGGTCGTTGCGGTCTGGCACGGGGCACAACTGCCGAAGCCGCCGGCGGAAGGCGGAGGCGTCTAAGAAGCGCTTGCAGCGGAGCTGGCCTGGTGCCCGTCAGGCGTGGCGGCCGTACGGGGTGAAAGCGTAGGCTGCGCCGATGACGCGCTTGAAGGTGGCCGCCCCGCTGAAGCGCGGCGTTGATTGCATGAGGCGGTTGATCCTTCATGTCAAGCCGTGCTCGATCGT
Organism: Acidobacteriota bacterium; assembly: GCA_003133645.1. GTDB lineage: Bacteria > Acidobacteriota > Thermoanaerobaculia > Thermoanaerobaculales > Thermoanaerobaculaceae > RBG-13-68-16. The sequence goes on from PKYI01000212.1 coordinate 2,503, forward strand.
GGTGGTGGTATCTCGGATGAGCAACAACAGCGAGAGGTGAAGCGATGAATCAACCTGGTCAGAAGGGCTGGTCGTGGCAGGGCGAGGTGCTCAGTCCTTCGCTCACAATCGTGGGAATGCTTCTGATGACAGCAGGTAAACCGCTAGGTTCCCCGTTCCTTTGGGGAGGCTATGCGGTCATCATCGCGTGTCTCGCGGTCATGAACGTCGGCTTGTTCAAGCGCATGAAGAAGACAGAACAGGTAATGGGGGCGGGAAACCGTCGGATGCGATCGCCCAAGGATGCGATTGCCAAAGAAGGTGCGGCTGTGATGTCGAGAAGCACCCCGGGCGTTCGGCCCTGACCCGGGCTTCTCCCCTACCCGTTCGCCAGGATCACGCCGCGCTCGCTCGCGCGAATGAACTCGAGCAGGCGCATCGCATCGGGGGCATCGGCGAGTTCGTCGGCGATGCGCTCGAGCGCCTCCGTCGTGGTGAGCCTGGGGCTGTGGAGGTGGCGCCACGCGGTCTTGATCGCCCGCACGCGCTCCTCGGAGAACCCGCGCCGCTCGAGGCCGACGGTGTTGGGGCCGAAGCAACGCGCCGGGCGGCTGCCGACGGTCTTCATGAACGGCAGCACGTCCTTGGTGGCGATCGTGCCGCCGCCGATGAACGCGTGCTCGCCGACGTTGCAGAACTGGTGCACGGCCGAGAGCGCGCCCACGGTCGCGAAGCTGCCGACGTGGACGTGGCCGGCGAGGGTGCCGTTGTTGGCGAAGATGACGTAGTCGCCCACCTGGCAGTCGTGGGCGACGTGGGCGCCGATCATGTACAGGCTGTGGCCGCCCAGGCGGGTGACGCCGCCACCGCCGGGGGTGCCGCGATGCACGGTCACGAACTCGCGGAAGAGGTTGCCGGGTCCGATCTCGAGCCGCGTCGGGTCGCCCTTGAACTTGAGGTCCTGCGGCGGCGCGCCGATCGAGGCATGCGAGACGAAGCGGTTCCCCTCCCCAACCGTGACCGGGCCCTCGAAGCGGCAGAACGGTCCGACGGCGCAGCCGCTGCCGAACTCGACCTCGCCCTCGATCACGACGTACGGGCCGATGACTACGTCGTCGGCGAGCCGCGCTTTCGGGTCGATCACCGCACTGGGGTGAATCGTTGCCATTACGCCTCCGTCTTGGGCCGGTCGACCATCGCCGACGAGAGGTCGGCCTCGGCCGCCACCTCGCCCCCGACGCGCGCCACCCCGTGCAGTACGGCGAAGCGCTGGCGGCGCTTGGTCACCGTCACCTCGAGGAGGAGCTGGTCGCCGGGGACCACCGGGCGGCGGAACCGGCAGTTGTCGATGCCTGCGAAGTAGAGGAGCTTGCCGTGCCGGTCGGGGATGTCCCGGAGCATCATGATGCCGCCCGCCTGCGCCAGCGCCTCGATGATGAGCACGCCGGGCATCACCGGTACGCCCGGGAAGTGGCCGGTGAAGTGCGGCTCGTTGAAGGTGACGTTCTTGAGGGCGAGGATGCGCTCGGCCTCGAGCTCGAGGACGCGGTCCACGAGCAGGAACGGGTAGCGGTGCGGCAGGATGTCGAGGATCTCCTGGATGTCGATCATGCTTTTCCCCCCAGTTGGCGGACCGCCTCCTCCAGCTTCTTGACACGGCGGCGGAGCTCGTCGAGCGTGAACAGGTTGGCGGTCGCGCGCAGCCACTCCTTGTGCGGCCGGGAAGGGAACCCCGAGACCATCGCCCCCGCAGGCGTGTCCTGGGTGACCCCTGTCTTGGCCGTCACGACCGTGCCGTCGCCGAGCGTGATGTGCCCGACCGCGCCGCTCTGGCCGGCCATCACGACGTGGTGGCCGAGGCGGGTCGAGCCGGAGATCCCCGACTGCGAAACCAGCAGCGAGTGCTCGCCCACCGTCACGTTGTGGGCGATCTGGACGAGGTTGTCCACCTTGGTGCCGCGCCCGATCCGCGTCTCGCCCAGCGCGGCGCGGTCCACGCAGACGTTCGCGCCGAGCTCGACATCGTCCTCGACCACCACGATCCCGACCTGCGGGACCTTGCGGTGGACGCCGCCGACGGTCGCGAAGCCGAAGCCGTCGGAGCCGAGCACGACGCCGGCGTGGAGGATGCAGCGAGCGCCAACGCGGCAGCGCGCCTCGATCACGACGTGCGGGTGGAGGGTGGTTCCCTCTCCCACCTCGACGTCGTCGCCCAGGACGCACCCGGGGCCGATGACCGCCTGTGCCCCG
>PKYI01000076.1 GCA_003133645.1 Acidobacteriota bacterium
CGCCGCCGCGACCTCGCGCTGCTGCGCTCGCTCGGGGCCACGCGCGGCCAGGTCGCCGGCGTGGTCGCGGGGCAGGCGGCGCTGCTCGGCCTGGCGGGGGCCGCGGCCGGCCTCGCGACCGGCCTCGCCATCGGCTTCGTGCTCGTGAAGGTGGTCAACGTCCAGTCGTTCGGTTGGACGCTGCGCTTCCTGCCGGACTGGGGCTCGCTGGCCGTCACCGCGGCGCTGGTGACGGCGGCGTGCCTGCTGGCGGGACTCGCCCCGGCCCTTGTCGCCGCCCGCATGCACCCGGGCGACGCCCTGCGGGAGGAGGGGTAGCGTGCCGCGCGCGCTCGCCCTCCTCCTCGCCGCGCCGGCGCTCGCCGCCGCGGTCTGGCAGACGGTGAGCGCGCCCCCCGCGTTGCGGTTCCCCCGCGACCACGGCGCCCACCCGGCGTTCCAGACCGAGTGGTGGTACGTCACCGGCCAGCTCGCGGATGCGGGCGGCCGCCGCTACGGCGTCCAGCTCACGTTCTTCCGCCAGGGGATCGAGCCCGGCCCGCCGGCGCCGGGGGAGTCGGCGCTACGCGCCCGGCAGGTCCTCGCCGCGAACCTTGCCGTGGCCGACATCGCCGCCGGCCGGATGCGCTTCGCCGAGCGGGTCCGCAGGGTCGGCGGCGGTCTTGCCGCGGCGGCAGAGGGCGACCTCGATGTCGTCCTCGACGACTGGGCGATGCGGCGGGCGCCGGATGGCACGCTGGCACTCGCCGCCGGCGACCGCGACGCCGAGGTCGGCCTGCGGCTCGAGCTTGCCCCTTCGAAGTTGCTCGTCCTGCAGGGGGACGCGGGACTCTCGCGCAAGGGACCGGGTGTGGGCAACGTCTCCGTGTACCTCACCTACCCGCGTCTGGCGGCACGCGGCACCTTGGAGGTGGGCGGGCGCACTCTGGCCGTGCAAGGCGAGGCATGGTTCGACCACGAGTGGGGGACGAGCCAGCTCGGGAGCGTCGTCGGCTGGGACTGGCTCGGCCTCCGCCTCGCCGACGGTCGCGACCTGATGCTCTACCGCCTGCGGCGGGCGGATGGCAGCACCGCGCCGGAGTCGGCCGGCACGGTGGTCGCGCGCGACGGCTCCACGCGCCGCCTGGAGGCGGGCGACTTCACGTTCGTGCCCCTCACCTGGTGGACGAGCCCGCGCACCGGCGCGCGCTACCCGGCGCGCGTCCGCGTCACGGTGCCCGCCGCCGGCCTCGACCTCGAGGTGCGCCCCGAGATCGCCGACGCCGAACTCGACGCCCGCCGCTCGACCGGGACGATCTACTGGGAAGGCCCGGTCGTGGTCGCCGGCACCGTCCCCGGCGAAGGCTACGCCGAGTTCACCGGCTACGCCACCTCGCTCGCGCGCCGGTTTTGACCCGGCGCTGCCGCAGCGGGCGGGGGCAAGCCCCGCCCCTACATTTAGTTGCACCACGCAATCGTTTCTCTGCCGGTTACGCCTGTTCTGCGCCCAGTGCCCGGTGCCCGGACCCCGGTGCCCATCTTTTCGATGGCTACCCAACAACCACGAGCACCTGACCGCCCTCGACGGTGACGCCGGGGGCGACGAGGACGCGCTCGACGTGGCCCGGGCCCTCGGCGCAGATCTGGTTCTCCATCTTCATCGCCTCGAGGATGACGAGCGACTGGCCCGCTTTCACCTCGTCCCCCTCGGCAACCGCCACGCTGACCACGCGCCCGGGGATCGGGGCGCGCAACTCGTGCGGCCCGGCGTGGACCGCGGCGCCGTTCGCCTCGCGGTCGAGGGGATCGCGCAGGCGCAGCTCGAACTGGCGCTGGCCGAGGGCAACCCGGTAGTGGTTGCGGGCCAGGCGCTGGCTCGCGACGGCGAAGTTGCGCCCGTCCGGGCAGAAGAGCGCGTCGAGTCCGGGGTGGAGCGGCAGCATCTCAACCCGGTAGGCGGTCCCGTCCACCGTGACCTCCCAGGCCCCGTCGAGCCGCCGCGCCGCGACCTCGAGCCGGCGCCCGTCGCGCTCCACCCACCACCTCATGCCCAACCCCCTGCCCGGGGTCCGGGGTCCGAGGTCCGGGGTCCGGAAACGAGAGGCCGGGGTTTGGGGCTCGGGGCTCGGGGCCCGGAAAGGCCAACACCTACAAACGAGACGGGGGGACGGGTCATCGGGGCGCCCCGCCGTGGAGCTGCCGGCGGCCGGCGAGGCGCCAGCCGCGGCCGTCGCGCTCCGCCGCCTCGAAGCCGTCGGCCGGGAGCCGCTCGGCTTCGCGCGCCGCCAGCACCGCCGCCGCCACGATCGCCGCGCGCTCGAGGTCGGGCTCGACGACCGCCTCCTGCGCCTGCACCGGGCCGCGCGCCAGCAGCTCGTCGAGGAGACCAGTGTGCAGGGCGCCGGTGGTGAACTCGGGGATGTCGAGGAGCAGGCGGAACAGTGGCAGCGTGGTTGCGATCCCCGAGATGCGGTACTCGGTGAGCGCCCGGCGCAGTCGGGCGAGGGCGCGCGGCCGGTCCTCGGCCCACACCACGAGCTTCGCGAGGATCGGGTCGTAATCGAGCGGCACGACCGAGCCCTCGCGCACGCCGCTGTCGACGCGGACGCCGGGGCCGCCGGGGCGCTCGAGGTGGTGGATCGTCCCCGGCGACGGCGCGAAGGCGCGCAGCGGGTCCTCGGCGTAGATGCGGCACTCGACGGCGTGGCCGCGGGCGACGAGGTCCTCCTGGCGCAGCGCGAGGCGCTCGCCGAGCGCCTCGCGGATCATGAGCTGGGCGAGGTCCACCCCGTACACCGCTTCGGTGACCGGGTGCTCGACCTGCAGCCGCGTGTTGACCTCGAGGAAGTAGAACTCGCCGGTCGGCGCCAGCAGGAACTCCACCGTGCCCGCCGAGCGGTAGCCGGCCGCGCGGGCGACGGCGAGCGCCGCCTCGCCCATGCGCGCCCGCAGCGCGGCGTCCACCGCCGGCGACGGGCACTCTTCGAACACCTTCTGGTGGCGGCGCTGCAGCGAGCACTCGCGTTCGCCGAGGTGGACGAGGGTGCCGTCGCGGTCGCCGAGGATCTGGATCTCGACGTGGCGCGGGCGCTCGATGAGCTTCTCCGCGTAGACGCGGTCGTCGGCGAAGAACGCCTTGCCTTCCGATTTGGCGCGCGCCAGCGCCTCGGCGACCTCGGCGTCGGCGCGCACGGCGCGCATCCCCTTGCCGCCGCCGCCGCCGACCGCCTTGAGCAGGATCGGGTAGCCGATTTCGGCCGCGAACGCGCGGGCGGCCGCCGCGTCCGCCAGTGGCTCGCTCCCCGGCACGACCGGGACGCCCACACGGCGGGCGACCTCGCGCGCCGCGGTCTTCGAGCCGAGCAGCTCGATCACCGCCGGCGGCGGGCCGATCCACACCATCCCCGCGGCCTCGACCGCGCGGGCGAAGCCGGGGTTCTCGGCGAAGAAGCCATAGCCGGGGTGGACCGCGCCCGCACCGGTGGCGCGCGCCGCCGCCAGCACCGCCTCCTGGTCGAGGTACGAGGCGCGCGCCGGCGCCGGCCCGATCCGCACCGCGCGGTCGGCGGCGAGCACGTGCGGCTGGATGCGGTCGGCGTCGGAGTAGACCGCGACGCTCTCGTGCCCGAGTTCGCGGCAGGCGCGGATCAACCGGACCGCGATCTCCCCCCGGTTGGCGATCAGGATCCTCATGCCTCCCCCGCCCAACCCGGGGTCCGGGGTCCGGGGACTGGGGTCCGGCTACCAACCCGCGCGTCCCGCCCCCTGCTGGCAGTCCCGGTCGTGGCACCAAGAAACACCGGGAGAACAGATCCGAAAATCACAAGGCTGCGCGCCAGACCGCCCGTTGTCCCGGACCCCGGACCCCGGACCCCGGACCCCTGCCTCATAACGGGATGTTCCCGTGCTTCTTGGCGGGCATCCAGTCGCGCTTGTTGGCCGCGAGCGCGAGCGCCGCGATGACGCGGCGGCGGGTCGTGCGCGGGGCGATCACCGCGTCGACGTACCCCCGCTCGGCCGCGACCAGCGGGTTCGCGAACTTCGCGACGTACTCGCGCACCAGCTCGGCGCGCCGCGCCTCGGGGTCGGCGGCGCTCTCGATCTCGCGCTTGTAGAGGATGTTCACCGCTCCCTGCGGCCCCATCACGGCGATCTCCGCGGTCGGAAACGCGTAGTTGAAGTCGGTGCGGATGTGCTTGGAGCCCATCACGCAGTAGGCGCCGCCGTACGCCTTGCGGGTGATCACGGTGACCTTGGGGACCGTGGCCTCGGCGAGGGCAAACAGCAGTTTGGCGCCCTGCCGGATGATGCCGCCGTGCTCCTGCTCGACGCCGGGCAGGAACCCGGGCACGTCTTCGAGGATCAGGAGCGGCACGTTGAACGCGTCGCAGAAGCGGACGAAGCGCGCCGCCTTGACCGAGGCGTTGATGTCGAGCACGCCGGCGAGGTGCGCGGGCTGGTTGGCCACGACGCCCACCGGACGTCCGGCCATGCGCACGAAACCGACCACGATGTTGCGCGCGAAGTGGGCGTGGACCTCGAAGAACTCGCCCTCGTCGGCGATTCCGCGGATGAGCTCCTTGATGTCGTATGGCTTGTTGGGGTCGGCGGGGACGAGCGCGTCGAGCGCCGCGTCCTCGCGGTCCGGCGGGTCGGCGGTGGGGCGGACCGGCGGGTCGGCGGCGTTGTTGGCGGGGATGAACCCCACCAGCCGCCGGATGTTCCCCATCGTGTCGAGGTCGTCCTCGCAGGCGAAGTGCGCGACGCCCGAGACCTGGCTGTGAGTAACGGCGCCGCCGAGGCGCTCCATCGTGACATCCTCGTGGGTCACGGTGCGGATCACCTCGGGGCCGGTGACGAACATGAAGCTCGAACTCTTCGTCATGAACACGAAGTCGGTGATCGCCGGCGAGT
>PKYI01000187.1 GCA_003133645.1 Acidobacteriota bacterium
ATCGCACCGGTCACCCCGGCGAGCCCGGCGAGCGCGTGCAGGCGGCGTGCGACCTCGCGGCCCGTCGGCTCCGCCGGCCCCTCGAGCGCGGCCAGCGCCGCGAGCGCGGCGTCGTACCCGTGCGCGGCGTAGATGTCGGGCATGAGGTTGTAGGTCGCCAGGTAGTCGCGCACGAACGACCGCACCGGCTCGTGCTGCGAGGTCACATCGACGCCCGCGAGCGGGAAGAACACGCCCTCCGCGAGCGACGCCGCGCGCGCCAGCAGCGACGCGGCTGAGAACGCCGAGGTCGTGCAGATCGTGCCCCGGTACCCGAGGCTGCGCAGCAGCCGCACCCCGGCCAGGATCGCTTCCCCGTAGCCGCACACGTACACGCCGTCCGGCGCATGCCGGTCGACCGCCTCGCGCACCTGGGCGTGCCAGCCCGCCTCGTCGAGGTGGATCGAGCCCGTGATCCGGCCGCCGTGACTCGTGAACTCGCCCACGAACACCGGGAGCAGCCCCCGGGTGTAGTCGTTGTCCTCCTGCAGGACCAGCACCGTGCGGACCCCGCGCGTCACCGCGAGGAAGTCCGCCGCCTTGACGCCCTCGAGCTCATCCGAGGGGTAGACGCGAAAGAAGAACGGCGAGCGACCGGTGAGGTTCGGGGCGGACGCGGAGGGGGAGAGCAGCACGCGCCCGGCCCGGTCCGCCGCCGGGATCATGACCTTGGCCTCCGCCGAGGTGACACCGCCGATGACGAGCACGGCCCCGCTCTCGAACAGCGCCTCGGCCGCGCTTGCCGCGCGCGTCGGGTCGGACCCGGAGTCGCGATAGAGCACCTCAAGCCCCTGAGGCGCTGTGCGCCTGACCTGCGCCTCGTCGAACGCGAGCTTCACCCCGCTCTTGACGGAGGCCCCGTAGACGGCAGCCTCCCCGGTTTCGGGGATCACGACCCCGATCCGGAGGGGTGGGTTGCACCCGCCAGCGGCCATCAGGACCGCCAGCACGGCGGCACGCCGCATCATCGGATTCCTCCCGCCGCCTCGTCCACGAGCCAAAACTCCCGCGCAGAAGGGCGTGATCCGAGGGTAGAGAGATCGCTTGCGGTCGTCAACCTGAGGCACGCCCGCAGGCCGCCCCGGCCTAGAGCAGCTCGTCGCGCCCCGCCTCGCGCAACCTCGCGACGAGTTCCTTGACGCGCTGCACCTGGTCCTTCGGCATCACCAGCACCGCGTCCCGGGTGGCGACCACCACCAGGTCCCGCACCCCCAGCGCCGCCACCAGCGGGCCGTCCGAGACCAGCACGCAGCGCTCGCTGCCGAGCGCCACCACGTCGCCCATCGTCACGCCCGCTGGCGACGCCGGCAGCAACTCCGCGAGCCCCAACCACGACCCCACGTCGGACCACTCGAAGTCCACCGCCACGGCCCATACCGGCGACGCCTTTTCCATCACGCCGAAGTCCACCGAGACCCGCGGCAGCTGCGGGTAGTACCGGGCGAGCGCTTCGGCCTCGCCCACTTCGTCGGCGGCCGCCATCATGGCGTCGAGGCCCGCCGCCAGCGCCGGGAGGTGGGCTCGGATCGCGCCCTCGATCGCCGCCACGGTCCAGGCGAACATCCCCGAGTTCCAGCGGAAGTTTCCGGCCGCCATGAACGCCTCGGCGCGGGCGTGCTCCGGCTTTTCCACGAACCGCCGCACCGCGTAGACCTCGTGACCCGCGGCAGCGCCGACGCGGTCCCCCAGTTCGAGGTAGCCGAACCCGGTCTCGGGCCTGGTGACGCGCAACCCCAGGGTCACGAGCCCGCCCCGCTCAACCGCGGTCGCGGCCGCCGCGGCGAGCGCGGCGCGCAGCGTCGCGCCGTCGGGGATCACGTGGTCGGCCGGCACCACCACCATGACGGCGTCGGGCGAGGTGCGGGCGAGCCGCCATGCAACCCAGCCGACGCACGCTGCGGTGTCGCGCCCGGCCGGCTCGGCGAGGACGTTCTCGGCGGGCAGCCCGGCCAGGTCGTCCCGCACCGCATCCAGGAGGAGGGACGACGTCACGACCAGCGTGCGCGAAGCCGGCACGAGCGGCGACAGCCGCTCGACCGCGGCCGCGAGCAGCGACCGGCCTGCCGCGAACGGGAGGAGTTGCTTGGGGCGGCAGCAACGCGACAGCGGCCAGAAGCGCGTGCCGGCGCCGCCCGCCATCACGACCGCGACCAGAGGCGTCGTCTCAGCCGATGAGTTCATACAGCCCCCGCAGGTCACGGATGCGGACGTAGCCGTCCGTGAACGTTCCGGCGCGGTCGACGAGCACCGCGCGCATGCCGGCGCTCTCGGCGCCCCGGACGTCGTCGAGCGGCGAGTCGCCGACGTGCACGCACCGTCCGGCCGCGACCCCGAGCCGCTCGGCGGCGCGGCGGAAGATCTCCGGCCCCGGCTTCTCCACCCGCTCGAGCGAGGAGACGAGCACCGCGCTGAAGAAGCCCGCGAGCCCGAGCCGCTCGAGCAGCGCCGGCAGGCGGGAGTCCCAGTTGGAGACGGCCGCGAGACGGAGACCGCGGGCGGCAAGGCGGTCGAGCACCTCGGGCACCTCGGGGAAGACGTGCCAGAGGGCCGGATCGGAAAACGCCTCCATCAGCTCGGCGAGCACGGGCTCCCACGGCGCCGCGTGGCCGAGGCGCGCGAGCACCCGGCGCAGGAACTCGCCCCACCACTCCCACTCGCTCCCCTTGACCTGGTGGTAGCGGTCCAGCCCGCGCGGGTGCGCCTGCGTGAGCTCCGACCACACCTCGGCGAACGCCGGCGCGACCTCCGCCGCCGCGACCGGCGCCCCCCAGCGCGAGAGGACATCGGCGTACACCTGGGCGGCGCCGGGGCGGCACTCGATGAGCGTGCCGCCCACGTCGAAGAGCACCGCCTGTGGGGAATCGTCCTGGCGCACCCGAGGTTGCCTCCACCTTCGTCCCGACGCGCTATTCTACGCGCGGCGGCACAACGGGGAGGATCCATGCCCATCACCTGCTCACGCTGCGGCAGCGCCGGCGAAGCGATGCCGCAGCCGCCGATGCCCACCGCCCTGGGGGCGGAGATCCAGCGGAACGTCTGCCCGGCGTGCTGGCAGGAGTGGCAGCGCACCCAGGTCATGCTGATCAACGAATACCGCTTGAACCTCGTGGACCCGGAGGCGCGCAAGGCCCTCGAACGGCAGATGCGCGCGTTCCTGAACGTCCCGGCCACCCGCCCGGAGTGACGCCGCTCGCCCGCCTCGCCCGCTCGATGTTCGCCGCCGCCGTCGCGGCGGTCGCGCCCGACGCGCTCGTGCGCCGGATCGGCTTCACGCCCGGCGGCATCGAGTTCGACGGGAGCGTCCTTCACCCGCAAGGGAAGCTGCATCTCGTCGCGCTCGGCAAGGCCGGGCCCGGACTCGCGGCCGCGTTCCTGCGCCGCAGCCGGCGCGCGCCGGACTCGGTATTCGTCCTCGCCCCCGACGGCGCGCCGACGCCGGCGTCGGTCGCGGGCGTCACCCGCTTCGCGGCGCACCCGGTACCGGACGGACGCGGCGCCGCCGCCACGGGTGAGCTGCTGGCGGCGCTGTCCTCTACGGCTCCTGAGGACGGCGTGGTCGTCCTCCTGTCGGGGGGGAACTCGGCGCTGCTCGCCGCGCCGTTGCCTGACGTGGACCTCGACGAGGCGGCGGCGCTCACCGGCGCGCTGCTGGCGGCCGGGACGCCGATCGCAGACCTCAACGCCGTGCGCAAGCACCTGTTCGCCGCCGCCGGCGGCCGTCTCGCCGCAGCGACCCCTGCGCCGCTCGTGGCGCTCGTCCTCTCGGACGTCCCCGGCGACGACCTCACGGTTGTGGGCTCGGCGCCCACGTCCGGCGACCCCACCACCTTTGCCGACGCCCTCGCGGCGCTCGAGCGCGCCGGCGTCGCGGCGGCGTTCCCCCGCACCTCGCGCCTGCTCGCCGAGGGAGCCCGCGGCGGGCGCCCCGAGTCGCCGAAACCCGGCGATCCCCGGCTCGAGCGCGCGGCCACGCGCCTGCTGGGCTCGAGCGCCGACGCCCTCGCCGCCGCCGCCGAGACCGCCCAAGCCGGCGGTCTGCGCACGTTGGAGTTGACGCGCGCGCTGCGCGGCGAGGCGCGCAGCGTCGGCACGACGCTCGCGGCGCTGGCGGCGAGCCTCA
>PKYI01000010.1 GCA_003133645.1 Acidobacteriota bacterium
CCGCGCCCTCGCGGCGCTCGAAGCCGTCCTGAGCATGCTCGTCTCGGATAGCCGGGATGACCGCCGCACCGGCCTCCTGCGCAACGCGGACCCGCGCGCGAAGCTCCTCGCCGGCGTGGTGCTGATCGTCGCCGCGACGTTGCTGCACGGGCTGGCCACCCTCGGCCTCTGCCTCGCCCTCGCCGTCGGTCTCGCCGGGGCGGGGTGCTTGAGGCCCGTCAGGATCGCGGCCGTGCTTGGAGCTTCGCTGGCGCTCACGACCCTGGTGATGGCGCCGGCGACGCTCGACGTGGTGACCCCCGGGGCGCCCGTCCTCACCGTGGCGCGGCCCGGCGGCGGATCGCTGGGGCCGTTCCGGCTGCCCGCGACCGTGGCGGTCACCGGCGCGGGCCTTGCGGTCGCGGCGCGGATGCTGCTGCGCACATCGGCGTGCGTCACGCTCGCCCTCGTCCTCGCGGCCACGTCGCGGCCGCAGGAGCTGCTCACCGGGCTGCGCGCCCTCGGCGTGCCGCAGGCGTTCGTGATGGTGCTGACGATGACCGAGCGCTACCTCGCGGTGCTCCTCCGCGCCGCCCAGGAGCTCCACCTCGCGAGGCTCGCCCGCAGCATCGGCGGCATCGGCGTCCGCCGCGAGGNNCCGGCCTCTACGGCATCGGCGTCCGCCGCGAGGAGGCGTGGGCGGCGGCGGGGATCGGCGCGGTCTTCCGGCGCACCCGGACGCTGGCCGACGCGGTGACCCTGGCGATGATCGCGCGCGGGTTCACCGGCGAGGTCCGCCTGTTGCGGCCACCGCGATGGCGTCGCCTGGACTGGCTGGTCGTGACCGCGGCGGCGCTCGCCGCGGTCGCGCTGGTGGCGGCGGACCGGGGGCTCGCGTGAGCGGGACAGGAGGCGAGACCGTCTTCGCCGTCGCGGACGCGAGTTTCGCCTACCCGGCGCAGACGCCGTGCCTGGAGGGCGTGTCGTTCGCGGTCGCGCGCGGCGAGAGGCTCGCGCTCGTCGGCGCCAACGGCAGCGGCAAGTCGACGCTGCTCCACCTGCTCGACGGCCTGTACTTCCCGGCCTCCGGCTCGGTGTCGTACCTGGGCCAACTGCTCAGCGAGGCGGCCCTGGAAGCGGCGCCGTTCGGGCCGCGCTTCCGCGCCGACGTCGGCTTTCTCTTCCAGAACTCGGACGCCCAGCTGTTCTGCCCCACCGTCGAGGACGAGCTGGCGTTCGGGCCGCTGCAGATGGGGTGGCGGCAGGACGAGGTCGAGCGCCGGATCGCCGACACGCTCACCATGCTCGAGATCGGGAAGCTGCGCGATCGCGCCCCGGCCAGCCTCTCGGCCGGGGAGAAGAAGCGTGTCGCGCTCGCCTCCCTGCTGGTGCTCGCACCTTCCGTGCTGCTGCTCGACGAGCCCACCGGCGGCCTCGACCCGCGCAGCCAGTCGCTGCTCCTCGAGATCCTCGACGGCTTGCACGGCCGCGGCATCACCCTGATCACGGCAACGCACGACCTCACCTTGTTGCCGCACCTCGCCGACCGCGTCCTGGTGCTCTCGGAGGAGCACCGCCTGGTCGTGGACGGCACGCCCGAAAACGTCCTCGCCGACACCGGCGTGCTGCTCGCCGTCAACCTCATCCACGCCCACGCCCACCGCCACGGACGGCTGGTCCACAGCCATCCGCACCAGCACGTGGTCGCACACGAGCACGCGCACGACGACGAACCGGGGCACGGCCACGATCGTCTCGGGGACCGCAAGGAACCGGAGCGGTAGGGCGCCGCGGGTGGATGCCGCCCGGCGACCGCGCTACACTCCAGGCGATGGCTCAGGGGAAGAGGCAGCGGCCGCCCAGGGGCGCCCCCACCGGGGAGGTCTACGACTTCATCGTCGTGGGTTCGGGCTTCGGCGGTAGCGTGTCCGCCCTGCGCCTGGCCGAGAAGGGCTACCGCGTCCTCGTGGTCGAGGCCGGCAAGCGCTTCCACGCCGAGGACTTCGGCAAGACCAACTGGAACCTGCGCCGGTACCTTTGGCTGCCCGCACTCGGGTGCCATGGCATCCAGCGGATCACGCTGCTCAAGGACGTCCTCGTGCTTTCCGGCGCCGGCGTCGGCGGCGGCTCGCTCGTCTACGCCAACACGCTGCTCGCCCCGCACGACGAGGTGTTCTCGAGCGGCGCCTGGCCGCGAGGGAGCGACTGGAAGGAACGCCTGGCGCCCCATTACGCAACCGCGCGCCGCCTGCTCGGGGTCGTACGCACGCCGCGGATCTGGGCCGGCGACGAGGCGCTCGCCGCGTTCGCCGCCGAGACCGGGCGCGCCGGCTCGTTCACCCACACCGAGGTCGCCGTGCTGTTCGGCGAGCGCCCCGGCGAAGACGTCGGTGACCCGTTCTTCGGCGGCGAGGGACCGTCGCGCTCGACGTGCACCACGTGCGGCGGCTGCATGGTAGGGTGCCGGTTCAACGCCAAGAACACGCTGGACAAGAACTACCTTTTCTTCGCGGAGAAGCTCGGGGCGGAGATCCTGCCCGAGACCACGGTCACACTGATCGAGCCCGACGGCGCGGGTGGCTACCTCCTGCACACCCGCCGCTCCACCCGCGCGCTGCGGCGCGGGCGCGGCGCGCTGCGCTCGCGCGGTGTCGTGCTCGCGGCCGGGGCGCTCGGCACCACCGACCTGCTGCTGCGCTGCCGTGATGCCGGGACCCTTCCAAACCTCGCGCCCGCCCTCGGTCTGCGGGTGCGCACCAACAGCGAGGTGCTCTGCGGCGCCACCGCGCGGGGCGGCGATGTCGACTACTCCGAGGGGATCGCCATCGCCAGCTCGTTCTACGCCTCCGCCGACACCCACCTCGAGGTCGTCCGCTACTCGAAGGGCTCCGACTTCATGTCGTTCCTGGCGACGCTGCAGACCGGCCCCGGCACGCGTCTGACGCGGCCGCTCAAGTGGATCTGGACGTGCGTTTGCCACCCGCTCGACTTCCTGCACTCGCTGAACCCGTTCGGCTGGGCGCGACGGAGCGTGATCCTGCTCGTGATGCAGACGATCGAGAACTCGATCCGGCTCGTGCGCCGGCGCCACTGGTACTGGCCGTTCAGCCGCCGCCTCGGCAGCCGGCGCGAACCCGGCCAGCCGCCGATCCCCAGCTACATCCCGGTAGCCAACGAGGCCGGCCGCGCCGTGGCGAGGACGATCGGCGGCTATCCGGCAAGCGCGATCAACGAGGCGCTGCTCGACATCCCGTTGACGGCCCACATCCTCGGCGGCGCGTGCATGGGCTCGAGCCCCGACAACGGGGTCGTGGACGAGCGCAACCGCGTGTTCGGGCACGCTGGGCTGTGGGTCGTGGACGGCGCCGCGGTTCCCGCCAACTTGGGCGTCAACCCGAGCCTGACAATCACCGCGATCGCCGAGCACGCGATGAGCGCGATCCCGCCCAAGGACCCCGCCGCCGGCCTGCGCCCGCTGCCGCCGCAGGCCCGCGCCGCGTCCTGACAGCCCGCCCGCGAGATCAGCCCCGGACCGCGGCCGCCAGGATGCCGGCGAGCTTCAGGAGCGAAGGACGGCCCTCGAACTCCGTCAGGCGCCGGACCATCACGTGGGCGTTGCGGCAGGTCGGAAACCACGGCGGCACCGGCCACACCCGGAACGGGCCCCGGATGACGCTTTTCTGCACCCGCGAGAACATCGGCGTGTTGTGCACCCCGCCGATCCCCGACCGGACGTCGAAGATGTCGCTCCCCGCGAAGCCGCCCCACGGTGTGGTGACCGCAGCGAAGCCGGCGGCGGCCCACTGGTTCAGCGAAACCGTGCCGAAGCGCAGGCCCGCAATCGCCCGTTCCACCGCGTCCGCGACTCTGGCGTCCCGGAGCGAGGCGGGATGGACGATGATGCTGGCGTTGAGCGTGCCCCAGAGCGTGTCGTTGGCAAACGCCACCGCCCGGTCCAGGAACTCGACGGGATCGGCGGCGTCCAGCGCGGTCTCCGCCATGACGGAGCAGAATGCCTCCTGCGTGAAGCAGATGTCGTCGGAGGCGCCGGGGTCGAGCCCCGCGGCCAGCACCCAGGGCAACTCGCCTTCGCGGGGGCTGCCGAACCGGTCGGCGGCGGGATGGGCAGCGAGGTAGCTCCGGCAGCGCTCGCCGGCGCCCGGGTAGTACGCCACGCGCGGCGGAATCCTCCCCAGCAGGTCCCTGATCGCGGCCAGCAGCTTCTCGCGTCCGTCCCAACCGGCGTGCTGCACAATCACCCGCGCCGCGTTGCAGTTGAAGCCGGCGTTGTTGACCAGCTGGCCCGCGATGTTGGCGGCGTGGAACGCGAAGTCGCCGGCGCTCCACGGTCCGGGCACGACGATCACAGGGCTCACGTTGCCGAGTTCGCTGGTGATGCGCTTCGCGAGCCGCGGACGGCGCTCAGCCTTGCGCCGGGCCCCCTCCTCGCCGGGCCCGAAGACGATCGCGTCGTGGGTCCGGTCGGAGCCCGTGATGTGGATCTCGTCCACGGCCGCGTGCTGGCAAAGGTAGGCACCCTCGCTCGCGCCGCCGTAGACAACGCGGAAGAACCCCGCCGCGACCAGCGCCCGGAACCCCTCCTCGATGATCGGCCCGAGGTAGGCGTTGACCGGGTTCATCTTCAGGATGACGACCTGCTTCTCGACGAACAGCTTGGAGAGCGCGTCCATGGGCGCGATCGAGGCGACGTTGCCGGCGCCGAGGACCAGCGCCACCTTCCCCCCCGGCGCCGGTTCCCGGTAGGCAAGCGCTTGCGTTTGGGGCAACGCCTCGGCGGTGACGCCCGGCTCCATCCAGACATCGCCGCTGAAACCGCGGAAGAACACCCGGTCGTACGCATCGGCCGGGAAGACCCGCACGGCCACCTGCCCGCTCGGGAGCGTCGTTACCCGGCCAGGGAGGTTTGGCCGCCCCCGGCGCGCAATTTCGGAGAGTGCGCGCTGGAGGAACCTCAGGTCTCGCAGCACGAGGTACGGCCCGCCGAGCCACTCCTCGGCCTCGGTCGGCGTGCCGGGGGTGATCCCCTTCGCCCGCACCGCCGCCGCCACCCAGTGCTCGGCTACCCGACCGACATCCGCGCGCAACCGTACGATCAGGGCGCACCGCTCGGAGGTGGCGAGGGTGGCCCATTCCCCCTTGTGGACCGCCAGTTCGGCCAACGTTAGATCGAGTTTCTCTCGCGAGGTCGGCGGCGGCATCATCCCGCGTCCCCAGGCTCACCTGGCCGGCGGTAGGACCGGCGCACTTGCAAGACGGACGTGCAACCAGACGTCGATCGGCGCCGGCATTGCACCGCCGGGCATCCCGCCGCCACGCATTCCGCCGCCGCGCATCCCCCCACCCATCCCGCCGCGTCCGCCGTACCCGCCACGGCCGCGCCCCATCCCACCCCTGTCGCCAGGCGCGCCTTCCCCCGGCTCGCCGCCGCCCATGTGGACCCCACCCCGGGCGCTCGCCTTCGGTCTCTCGGTCGCAAGTCCCAGGGCGATCGTCGCACCAGACGCGGCCCCGACCGCGAGGGGATGCCCCTCGGACGGTTCCAGGGGGACCCTCATCTCGATGACCATCACGCCCGAATCGTCGCTGAGCGCGGCCTGGACCGGTTCGTCCGGCCCGACCTGCGCCCGTTGCCGGTCGTCCTTGGTGGGTCCGATGATCTCGAACTCCTTTGCCATGTGGCCGGGGTTGGCCCCACCCGCTTCCTCACCCTCCGGCGGCTCGCCCTGCCCCGGCTGCCATCCAGCCCCCCGCGGACCCATGCCGACCGGGTAGTGCACGCCGAACCCCTTTGCGTCCTTCCCCTCGCCGTTGAGCCACACCGTCAGTCCGAGGTGCGCGAGTTGCCTCTTGACGATCGGGTCGGAGGTCCTGACGCAGAGGTACAGGTAGCGGCCGTCGTTCTGGATCCCAATCACCATTGGCGGATCTCCGAGCGGCTTGAGCAGCGGCGCCCACCCCCCCGGGGTACCGTCCACGGGAACGGCGGCGGCGGCCCACGCGCTCGCGATCTCGAGGTCCTTGCCGTGCGCGGCGCTTGCTGCCGCCGCGACCGCCACCGCCATCACGATCGTTCTCGCTCCCCTCATGGCACACCCTCCCCCACGGCCCAACTCAGCGGCCGACATGACGTTGACGCCCGCGGCCGCTGCCTGGTTACACCCCTGCGGGTGTCGGGTAGACCGGGGGATCAAGGGGTGTTCTTCACACCGAGGAATTCGGGGAAGTGGCGTCCGATGGCGGCGACGAAGGTTTCCGGCTCGATCGGCTTCTCGAGGTATTCGTCCACCTGGTACTGCTGCCGCGCCTCCGCCTCCCAGCGGCGACTCTTGAACACCGCGGTCACGATGAAGATGACGGGCCGGTACTCCGGGGCCGTCGCCCGCAGCTTGGCGATGACCTCGAACCCGGAGACCAAAGGCATGAGCGCGTCGATGATCGCGAGTTCCGGACGTTGCGCCAGGAGCTGGTCCACGGCCTCGCGCCCGTCCGCCGCCTCGAGCACCTCCAGGCCGTGCTCGCGCAGCAACTCGGCCGTCACGACCCGGAAGATCCGGCTGTCGTCCGCGACCAGGGCCCGTCTGAGCGCCATCGTGCGCCTCCTTCGAACCGCGTGTTCATGCTACCACCCTCGCAGCGGCGCGCGGGCGCGGCGACCGCGCGGACAGCCCGTCCCTGCCACCGGCTGGCCAGCGACGCGCGAGTGCGTGTATCGTGGATCCGTGCCCGTGGGAGGGGACTCAGTGGGGCGCACGCTCGGAGTTGCACGAGGGAAACGCACGGGCCGCCGGCGGCTCTCGGCCGCGCTCGTCGTCATCGGTTTCGCGCTCGTGCTGGGCGGCTGCGCCCGCCGGACATCAAGACCGCTGGTGGTCGCCTTCGGCGACACGCCGGTGGCTCTCGACCCCCACGCCAGCAACCGCAACGTCGCCTGGTCGGTCCTCTCGAGCTTCTTCGACCCCCTGGTGTCGCTCTCCCCCGAACTGAAACCCCAGTCCGCGCTTGCGGCCAGCTGGGAGCACGACGGCCCTACTCACTGGCGCTTCCGGCTGCGGCCGGGCGTCGCGTTCTGCAACGGCGAGCCGCTCACGGCGGACGACGTCGTGGCCAGCTTCGAGCGGGCGCGCAGCCTTCCTTCCTCGGCGGTGTCGCAATATCTCGTGGGCGTGCGGTCGGTCGCCAGGGACGGCGCCTCGGCGGTGGTCATCGAAACCGACGGCGATCAGGCCGACCTTCTCAACCGGCTCTCATTCATTCTCGTGATCCGGGCCGCGGACGCCCACCAGGGGTTGATCACCGCGCCGATCGGGACCGGAGCGTATCGCTTTGCCGGCGTGCGCAAGGACGGCTCGGTGCTCGCCACGGCATGGTCGGGCTGGCATGGGCGCCCCGACTGCCAGAACGTCGTCTTCGAGTTCTGCGGCACAGGCGCCCAGGCGGCCGGGCGGCTGCTCGCCGGCAAGGCCGATGTCTGCCACCTGATCCCGGACGACTGGATCCCGGAGGTCGCCCGCTCGTCAACCCTCCGCCTGGAGCAGCAGCCGCGGCTGGCGGTGCAGCTCCTCGCCGTGGACATGCGGGAGGCCCAGGGCGAAGTCCGGCGGGCCCTGGCCGATCCCCGGGTCAGGCGGGCGCTGTTGCTGGCCCTCGACCGCGGATCGTGGGTGGCCCGCCTGTTCCGGGGGAACGGAACGGTGGCGTCGCAGTACGTCCACCCCGCGGTGTTCGGCTACGACCCGGCACTCTCACCGCTGCCCTACGACCCCGACGAAGCCCGACGACTGCTCGCCCAGGCGGGGTTCCCCGACGGCTTCAAGGTCAGCCTCGGCTATGACGCCGCGGGCGCCGCGGTCGCGGACGCGATCGCCTCGGACCTTGCCAAAGTAGGTGTGCTGGTGGAGCTGCGGCCCGGCCAGCGCGGTGCGGCCCTGCTGTACTTCGCGTGGGCGTGCAGCACCGGCGACGCGTCGGATTTCTTCGAGAGCCTCGTCCGCAACGCCGGCGACCGCGGGTTCGCCGACCCCCGGACCGACGTGCTCCTCGGCGCCGCGGGGCGCGAGGCCGACCCGGCCAAGCGCCTCGATCTGTTGCAGCAGGCCCAGCGGAGGACGCTCGAGCTGCTGCCGCTCCTGCCCCTGACAATCCGCTGGGGAACCAAGGGCGTGTCGCCGCGGGTGGATGTCGTCATCCGCTACGACGAGCGCGAAGACGTAGCCGCCTTCCGCTGGCGCAGGTAGCGCGACGACGCGACGGCGGCCCGAACAAGCACCTTCAGCGGGAGCCGGCTGAGCGAGGAGCGGCGGGCGCGGCCCGGCGTTGTGCCTCGGCGTTGCACCTCGTCGGCACCCATCCGCCACGGATCGTCGTGCTGTCGCAATACGACTTGCCGGTGCTGCCCGGGTTGTTGAGGTACCCGAGGATGCTCGCGCACGTCTCGTCCTGGGCCGGCACGACCCGGCAGACCCCCGTGAACTGGTCGTTGGTGAAGCAGCACGGCTCGGGCGCCTCGGCGCTCCGGCCGGCTCCGGTTGCGGCCAGCGCGACGACCGCGACCGCCAACCATCCCCCCGTTCCCCACCGGTGTTTGCGCATCCGGCACCTCCAGCACGCCCCGATCGGACTTGTTTCAGCTTACCACTTGTCGTTCCGGGCGTCCGACATCGAGAAGAACGCCGGTTCGATCAGGGTTTACCCGCAGCGAGGGCCTCAACGCCCGGCCGGCCCTGCAGCGCCGTCCCGCAACACCTCGCCGACCAGGATCGCCGGCAGCAGGCCAGGTCGAAGGGACACGTGCAGGAGTTTGGCTTCGCGGATCGCCTCGTCACGGCGGCCTGCCGCCAGCAGCGCCTTGGCGTTGCATGCGCGCGCCAGGCCGAGCAGCTGGTACAGCATGAAGTCGTAGGCGCATCGCGGCTTGAGATACGTCACCACGCTCAGGGTCGCCTGCACCGCCGCGGACGTCCGCCC
Organism: Acidobacteriota bacterium; assembly: GCA_003133645.1. GTDB lineage: Bacteria > Acidobacteriota > Thermoanaerobaculia > Thermoanaerobaculales > Thermoanaerobaculaceae > RBG-13-68-16. The sequence continues at coordinate 8,965 of PKYI01000010.1, forward strand.
GAGGGCGAGCAGCGCCATCGCCCGGGCGAGGTCGCACTCCATCGCGGCGTCGGGGTTCCGCTTCGCGGCGTCGGCCATCGCCTCGGGGTCCGTCGGGCGGGTCTTGCCGAGTCTCCAGCGGGCCAGGCAGGCGACGGCCTCGCCGTCGGGTGCGGTGTCGAACGAACGGACCTCGCAGTCCTCGTCGTGGAGATCGTCCCACCACAGGTCGGCGCGGGCGCGCAACTCGGCCTGCGCCCCGGCCGGCTCGACCGCGGGCCAGTCCGCGATCGCGTCCTCGAGCGCGGCGCGGTCGCGATGTTCGATGGCGACCCGGGTCATGAGCTGTATCGTCCGGAAGTGTCCCGCCGGCGTCACGCCGTTCGCGCGGTTCTTCCTGAGCGTCGCCTCCGCGCTCGCCAGATCGCCGGCGATCGCCTGCAGGTGGCCGAGGTTGAGGCCCAGACTGTCGTTTGCCGTCGCCTGCCAACCCAAACGCAGGAGGTCGATGCCGCCTTCCAGGTCCCCGATCTGGGCGTGTGCGCGGGCCGAATAGAGCGCGACGACGGCGCGGTAGGGCCGCTCGACGAAGAGCGGCGCGGCGTCCTCGAACAGCGTGCGCTCGTCGCGGAGAACGAGGTTCTTGTCTCCCGAGTTGGCGGTGGCCACGAGGTCCGCCGACCGGGCCACGACGCCGATCCGCAGCGCCCTGAGGTCCCGGCCGGCGTTGGGCCCGGACGATGGGTTGCCCCAGCGGTCCACGGTGCAGCGTGTCCGGTTCACCGCGAAGAGAGAACTCCCATCCGGTTCCATGACGAAGCCCGGGTCGGTGTCGAACGCTCCGGGCGCCGCCTGCTCGATCAGCGTGTACCAGGAGAAGCTGCTCCAGCGTGGCGTGGACGCGCCCGCGATCCCCTGGTTGCTCGCGTCGGAGAAGGCCAGCCTTCCCCTCCCGTCCGGCGGCGTGAACATCAACTCGGCGATCACCGGCGAGGACGCGAGCAAGCCGTTAAACGCGAGGAAACGAACGCGGGGGGTCCGCGAGTCCGGCACCGGTTCGACGTGGAACAGCCAGCCGCCGGGATGCGCGAGCACCAGGTCCCAGCGGCCGGGCCGGGGCCAGAACACGAACAGATACGCCGTCCCCAGCACTCGGTGGCGGCAGTTGACGAGGATTTCCTTCTGCCCGTTGCCGAGCAGATCGACGGCTCGCGCGACCGGCACCAGGACCGGGGGCGCGATCGGAGTGATATCGATCGAGGTCGCCGCCGCGTCGGGCCTGAACTCCGACACCAGCCGGCCGTCGAGGCCGAGGATCACCACCTCGCTCGGGACTTCGTGCTCCACCCGCACGTAGGTGCCGGTCTTGCGATAGGCGCACGCTACGACCTGTGTGGTCCCGTCGCCGAAGAGGTTGGCGCGCTCGATCTCCTGAACGGGCGCGCCGCAGGTGAAACTCCACAGCGTGCGCCCTCGCGAATCCAACCCCCGCACGTGGTTCCCCTCCGCAACCACGTCCGCCGCGACCGGCGAGGCTTGGCTCCCGAGCAGCCATCTCCCCGCCATGAAGACAGTGGCGACGGCGGCCACGGTCAGCACTGACACCGCCGCCAACCGCCGCCAGAAGCGCGGCGAGGCCACCGTGCGGTGCTTTTCCAGGACGCGTCGAGCTGTCGCGGCATCCGGCCAGCGATCCCGCGGCTGCTTTTCCAGCAAACGCCGAATGAACCACGCCAGCCAGCGGGGACAGTCGGAGCGCAGGCGTCGCGGATCGGGGGCCGGTTGTTCGATGTGCGCGTGCGCGACCTCGAAGTTGCTCGTTCCTTGGAAGGGCGGCTGGCCCGTGAGCAGATGGAACAGCGTCACCCCCAGCGAGTAGAGGTCCGAGGCCGGCGTCAACTCCTGCCCGCGGATCTGCTCCGGACTCATGTACCCCGGTGACCCCACCGTCGTCGCCGTCTGCGTGAGGTGCTCGCCATCCTCCGCGACCTTCACCAACCCGAGATCGCCCACCTTCACGCGTCCCTGCGCATCGAGGAGAAGGTTCGACGGCTTGATATCGCGGTGCACGACCCCATGCGTCTGGAGATGCTCCAGCGCCACCAGTACTTGCTGCGCCACGGCCACGACCTCATCGGTCGCGAGCGGGCCGTCGCGTTCGAGCTTGGCGGCGAGGTTCCCCTGCGGCAGCCACTCCATCGCCAGCGCGAGGCGGCCATCCGCCTCGATCAGCTCGTAGATCCGCACCAGGTTGGAGTGTTGCAGGCTGCGCCCCAGCCGCACCTCGCGCCGTAGCCGTCCAAGAGCGGCAGGCGACACCGCCGGGTGGAAGATCTTCACCGCCACGAGCTCGCCGAGGCGCTCGTCCATCGCGAGCCACACCTCCGCCTGCCCGCCCTGCCCCAGCAGCCGCTGCAACCGCCACCGCGCGGGCAGCTCGAACCCCCACCCCGCCGGCGCCGCAGCGACCGGGGTGCGCGTGTCGGTCTGCTTTTCCCCGTTGCCCGCCTCACCCATTGGGATCACGGCGAAAGTCTACACTCGCGCGGCGACTAGGTCCCGTCGCGCACTCATCGCGGTCCGCTGTGCCGCGCCCGGCTGCCGGCCTCGCATCGCCGGCACCATCACGCCCGCCCGGCGAGTGCGCGGCCGGCGATCCACCCGGTCGTCCACGCGGCCTGGAAGTTGAAGCCGCCGGTGATGCCGTCGATGTCGAGCAGCTCGCCGGCGAGGAAGAGGCCGGGGCAGATCCGGCTCTCCATCGTCTTGAAGCCGACCTCGGCAAGCCGCACGCCGCCGCACGTGACGAACTCGTCCTTGTTCATGCTCTTGCCGGTCACCGGCAGCTCCGTCCGAACGAGCTGCCGGACGAGCCGCTGCTGCCCGGCGCGCGTCAGCTCCGCCCAACGCGTGCCGCGCTCGATCCCCGATGCCAGCACAAGGCTCTGCCACAGGCGGGCGGTCAGCGGCGCAAACGGCGTGTTGACCACCAGGCGGGCCGGCTGGTCCCGGCGGCGGAGGTGGCACGCCGCCGCGATCTCGTTCCCGGTGAGGTGAGGCAGCCAATTGAGGTGCAGCGCAAACCTGTAGCCAAGGTCGTGCAGCGCCCGCGCGCCCCACGCCGACGCCCGCAGCACGGCCGGGCCGGAGAGACCCTGGTGCGTCAGCAGCAGCGCGCCGCGCTCGCGCACGCCCGCGGCCGGCACCGACGCTTCCACGGCCTCGACCGAGACCCCCGCCAGCTCGCGCACCCACGTCGTCTCGACATTGAACGCAAACAGCGATGGCACCGGTGGCTCGAGGGTGTGGCCAAGGGCGACCGCCAGTGCCCCGGCGGCGGGGGTGCGACAACCCCCGGTGGCGAGGATCAGGCGGTCGCAGGCCAGCGTCTCACCGCCGGCGAGCGTCAGCTCGAACCCCCCTTCCGGGCGCCGGTTGACGGCCTCCACGCCACAGCTGAGCCGCAGCCTCACCCCCGCCGCCGCGGCCGCCCGCAGGAGGCAGTTGATCACCGTCCCGGAGGAGTCGCTGACCGGGAACACGCGGCCGTCGGGCTCGGTCTTCAGCGGAACACCCCGTGCCTCGAACCACGCGACGGTGTCGCGCGGCTGGAACACCCCGAACGGTCCGAGCAGCGCCCGCCCACCGCGTGGGTACGAGCCGGCGAGTTCGCGCGCGTCGAAGCAGGCGTGGGTGACGTTGCAGCGCCCGCCCCCCGAGATCCGGACCTTGGAAAGCAGCGCCGCGCCCTTCTCGATGACCGTGACCTCGAAGGCCGGCGCCGCCTCGGCGCACGCAATCGCGGCAAAGACCCCCGCCGCTCCCCCGCCGACCACGACGACCCGCCGCACTCCCATGGCGGCGACTGTACCGCAACCGCCGCGAGCGCCGCCGCGGCGGTTCGTTGCGGTGCTGCAAGAGGGGGGGACCGGAACGGGCGATCGGGAAAAAGCGGATCCCCAGGAGCCGCGAGACTCCTGGGGACCCGATGCAGTAACAACGGACGGCCTACTTCTCCATCTTCGGATTCCAGACCTTCCACACGTTGCCGACGAGGTCGGGCCCGGGCTTGAGCGTCGGCTGGCCCGGCTGCCACCCCGCCGGGGTCGCCTCGGCCCCCTTGCTGGCGCGCACGACCTGGAACGCGCGGAACTGGCGCACGGTCTCCGCGAACATGCGGCCGACCGGCGGCGTGAGCACCTCCATTGCCTGGATCACGCCGTCGGGGTCGATGATGAACCGGCCGCGCAACTCGATGCCCATGTTGTCGTCGTAGACGCCGTACGCCTTGCCGATGTTGCCGGCCTGGTCCGAGACCATATGGAAGGGCACGCCGCCCTCGACCATCTTGGTGAGTTCGTTGTCGTTCCACATCTTGTGGACGAAGTGGCTGTCAACGCTGACCGAGAGGACCTCGACGCCCAGTTCCTGCAGCTTCGCGTAGTTGTCGGCGACCGCCGACACTTCCGTCGCTCAAACGAAGGTGAAGTCGCCCGGGTAGAAGCAGAGCAGGATCCACTTGCCCAGGTAATCCGAGAGCTTGACGTTGGTGAAGCCGCCCTTGAAGTAGGCGGGCGCCTGGAAATCCGGGGCCTTCTGTCCCACGCGTGCGGTCACGGCCGTCTCCTTTCTCGTCTCGGGGGCCGGGGACACCGGCGCGGAGGGCGGACCTTCGCCGACCACGCTCCCGGTGACACGAGCGCATCCCTTGGGTTCGTCTGCCATCTGGCCTCCTTTCATTTGTCTGTCTGGGATAACGGTAACCTGTCTCAGGAGGAGCGGTCAAGCGCCGGAGCTTTGGCGGCTCTCCGCTCGACGACGACGGCCCGCCGCGTCCCCAAGCCCAGCCGCGCCTGGAGCGGCGTAGACTGCGCGCCGGATGAATCGCTCGTTCGCCAGCCGCCCGCTCCCCACCCAGACGCCCCGTAGCCAGCCCTCGGCGGCCGCGATGCTCGCGACCCTGTTCTTCCGCGAGGCGGTGCGGGCGCTCGCCCGCCACAAGCTGCGCAGCGCGCTCACCACGCTCGGCATCTGCATCGGCATCGCCGCCGTCGTCCTCGTCGTGGCGATCGGCAAGGCGGGCTCCGAGCGCGCCCAGCAGGCGCTCGCGGACCTCGGCGAGAACTTCGTCTGGATCGAGGCCGGCTCGCGCAACGTCAACGGCGTGCGCAGCGGGGCCCTCGGCATGAATACCCTCACGGTCGGGGACACCGACGCGATCCGCCGTGAGGTGCCGCTCATCGCCCGCGTATCGCCGCAGGTGGACGGACACGTCCAGATCATCTTCGGCAACCGGAACTGGGGCACGCACTTCCGCGGCGAGACCCCGGACTACCTGGCGATCAAGCGCTGGCCTGTCGCGACCGGATCCTCGTTCTCGCAGGACGACGTGGACCGGGCAGCGGCCAAGGTCCTGCTCGGCGAGACCGTTCGCCAGCAGCTCTTCGGGGACGCCGACCCGGTGGGCAAAATCGTCCGCATGCAGGGGCAGCTCTTCGAGGTGGTCGGCGTGTTGTCGGCGAGGGGGCAGAACGGCGACGGGCGCGACCAGGACGATTGGGTCTTCGTCCCGTACACGGCCGCGCAGAGGCGGCTCCTGCCCAACTTCCAGACGTGGCTCGACGACATCCTGTGCTCAGCGGTGTCGCCTCAGGCGGTGGAGCCCGCGATCCACCAGGTGCGAGCGCTGCTCCGGGAGCGCCACCGCATCCGTCAGGGGGCGGACGACGACTTCAACATCCGCCGCCCCGACGAGGTGCTCGGGGCGCGGGTGGCGGCGAGCGACGCCCTCGCGAACCTGCTCGTGTCGGTGGCGGCGATCTCGCTGCTCGTGGGCGGCATCGGCATCATGAACGTGATGCTCGCCTCGGTGGCGCAGCGCACCGGCGAGATCGGCGTGCGCATGGCCGTCGGCGCGCGCGAGTCGGCGATCCGCGTCCAGTTCCTCGGCGAGGCCGTTGTCTTGAGCCTCATCGGCGGCGTGTTCGGCGTCGCCCTCAGCTACGTGGGCGCGGTGGCGTTCGCGCGCACGCTGGGCTGGCCGATCTCGATCCCGCCGTCGTCCCTGCTCGCCGCCACCGCCGCCGCCGTGACCGTTGGCGTCGTCTTCGGCTACTTCCCGGCCTGGAAGGCCTCCCGCCTCGACCCCATCGAAGCTCTCCACCACGAGTGAGGCTGCGACGCCCTCGTACACCGCTTGACAGGGCGCAACCGACCCCCTTGACCATGCCTCGACCGCGCCTATCATCGACAATGGAAAGAAACTCCCCATCCATCGTTGGGCCCTCACCACTCCGATGGCGTACGGAAGAAAGACCCTAGGCAGATCGATCATGAAACAGACTTACTTCAAGCCGAAGCTCACCCCTTACCTGCTCATGCTGGTGTTTGCGGTTGCGGCGGCGGGGTCGCGCGCCACGACTTACCCCGTGCCCGTCGCAGGCGATTACGTCCTTCACGATTTCCACTTCCGCTCCGGCGAGTCGTTGCCGGAAGTCCGCATGCATTACGTGACGCTGGGCACGCCCCGGCGCGACGCGCAGGGGCTCGTCCGTAACGCCGTGCTGATCCTGCACGGCACCACCGGGAGCAGCGTGCAGTTCCTGCAACCGATGTTCGCCGGCGAGCTGTTCGGCTCCGGCCAGCCCCTCGACGCGGCCCGCTACTACCTCGTCATCCCGGACAACCTCGGCCACGGTGAGTCGAGCAAGCCGAGCGACGGCCTCCACGCGAGATTTCCGAAGTACGGCTACATCGACATGGTCGAGGCACAGTACCGCCTGTTGACCGAGGGCCTGCAGGTGAACCATCTCCGGCTGGTCATGGGCACGTCGATGGGCGGAATGCACAGTTGGTTGTGGGGAGAGATCCATCCGGAGTTCATGGACGCGCTCATGCCGCTGGCCAGTCTGCCGACGCAGATCTCGGGGCGGAACCGAGTCTGGCGGCGCGTCATCATCGACGCCATCCGCGACTCGCCGGACTGGCAGAATGGGGACTACCGGACCCAGCCTTCGGGGATGCGGGTCGCGCTGGAGATGCTCTATTTCATGGGGAGCAACCCGGTGTTGCGCATGCACGAGGCGCCCAACCTGGCCAGGACCGATGAAACGCTCGACCACTACGTGACGACCGCCATGACGAAGCTCGATGCCAACGACGTGATGTACGCCATCGCGGCTTCCCGGGACTACGACCCCGGGCCAGGACTGGAAAAGATCACCGCGCCGCTGCTCGCCGTCAACTCCGCCGACGACCTGATCAACCCGCCGGAACTGGGCGTGCTCGGGCACGAAATCAAACGGGTGAAGCACGGCGAAGCGATCGTGATTCCCACCAGCGACCAGACCGTGGGTCACGGTAGCCACACGAAGGCGGTCCTTTGGAAGCAATACCTGGCGCGGTTGTTGAAGGACACGGAACGAAATTGAAACCGCGATGAAACCGGGAGCAGTACAGCTGCTGTCCGTCCTGGCGTGTGCGATGCTCCTGTCTTCGTGTGCGCCCCCCCCGACAAACGCGAGACGGGATCCCCCTTCGGCATCGTCGCCCCTCCTCCATCCCGACGCGCCGGAGATGAGCCGCCGGGCGCCGGGCTTGTTCGATGTGCGCTTGGAAACCAGCAAGGGCCGCATCGTGATCGAGGTGCATCGCGACTGGGCGCCGTATGGCGCGGACCGTTTCTACAACCTCGTGCGGGCGGGCTACTACGATGGCGCGCGTTTCTTCCGCGTCATCCGGGGACGCTGGGCGCAGTTCGGCATCAACGGCGATCCCAGGATCTCGGGCGTGTGGCGGGCGCGGACCTTCCTGGACGACCCGCGCCGCGAATCGAACGCGCGCGGAACGGTGGCCTATGCCTTCGCCGTCCCCGACGGGCGAACGACGCAGGTCTTCATCAATCTGCGCGACAACTCCGCGACGCACGATCGCGAACCGTTCGTGCCGTTCGGACTCGTCGTCGAAGGGATGGACGTGGCCGATGCGCTCAACCCGGAGTATGGCGAGGCTGCGGGAAGCGGCATTCGCGCCGGCCGGCAGGTGCCGCTGTTCGAGTTGGGCAACCGCTACCTCGAACAGCATTTTCCGCGCCTCGACTACATCGAGCGGGCGACGGCGCTGCCTCCCGCCCCAAGATAGTCACGCTTCGAGTCCACCGAATCGCGTGGCCACCCTGAGCCGGTGGCGCGAGGGGCTTCAACCATCCAGCCCGTTCGCCATGGGCGCCCCGTCCGACGGTATACTCCGCTCCCGGCAACGCCGAGAACGCTTTGCAGGAGGGGGGAGATGGAGGATCGGCTCGCGCGGGTCGAGGCGAGGCTCGAGGCCCTCGCACGAGATCTCGAGGAAATCTCCGGTCGCTTGGCCGTGCTCGAACGCGCCGCGGGAAGCGGGACCGCGGCCGAACGACTCTCCCCACGGCTCGCAGAGCCGGCGGCCTTGCCTCCGGTTGCGCCGGCGACCGCGGCAACGCTGCTGCCCCTCCTCGGCCGAATGTTCCTGGTGTTCGGCGGCGCGTGGCTGCTGCGCGCGCTCACCGATGCCGGGACGCTGCCGCTCGCCGGCGGCGTCACCGCCGGCCTGGCGTATGCCGGCGTGTGGCTCGCGCTCGCGGACCGGACGGGGGGCGCCGGGCGGCGCTGGAGCGCCGAAGTGTACGGCGTGACTGCGACTCTCATCGCCTTCCCGCTCGTTTGGGAGGCGGCGACGAAGTTCAAGGTGCTCTCCCCGCCGGCCGCGGCGGCCGTGCTGGCGGTCGCCATCGGAGCCGGCCTCGTCGTGGCTGGGCGCCGCGCCCTGGCGGCGACCGCGTGGGCCGCCACGACGGCCGGCCTCGTCACGGCGATCGCCCTGGTCGCCGCCACCCACGCGATCGCCGTGTTCGCCGCCCTGCTGGTGGCGCTCGGCGTGGCCACCGTGTGGCTCGCGTACGCACGCCGGTGGTTCGGACTCAGCTGGGTGGCGGCGCTCGTCGCCGACCTCGTCGTGGCCGGAGCCGTCGCGCTGGTGACCCAAACGGGCGGACCGCCAGAGGCGTACAGCGACCTTTCCACGGCGGCCGTCGAGGCGGTCGCGCTCGCGCTGCTCGTCGCGTACCTCGCGACGTTCGCGGTGCGGACGCTGCTGCGCCGGCGCGACGCGAACGTCTTCGAGGCGGCGCAGACGGTCGCCGCCCTGCTCGTCGGCTTCGGAGGCGCGGCCGAGGTGGCGCGGGCGGCAGGCCAGGGCAGGATTGTGCTCGGGGTCGCGGCGCTGGCAACGGGCGCGGCGTGCTACCTGATCGCGGAGGCGGGGGCGGCCGGCCGCGTCGGCCGGGGCGTCAACTACGTCTTCTACACCTCGCTGGCGCTCGTGCTGGTGCTGGCGGGGACCCCGCTGGTGGCGGCCTCCGCGACGCTGTCCGCGCTGTGGTGCGGGTTGGCGCTGGGAGGCGCGGTCCTCGGCTGCAGGCTCGACCGCCTGGTGATGCGCGCCCACGGGGCCGCCTACCTCGTCGCGGCCGGCGTTGCATCCGGGCTGCTGCCGTTCGCCGTCGGGGCGTTCGTGGCGACGCCCTCCGCGCCGGCCGACGCCGGCCCCGAGGCCCTCTGGCTCACACTCGCGACGTCCGTGGCCTGTTACGCCACGCTCGTCCTCCTGGGCCGCCGCGGCGAGGCACCGTGGCCCACCCGGCTTCCGGAACTGGTTGTCGCCGTCGTCGCAGCGCTCGGGGCCGGGGCGGCGCTCGTGTTCGCCGGAGGCCGCCTGCTCCCTACGCACGAGGGCGTACCCGATCCGGCCGCGTTGGCCACGCTGCGCAGCACGGTCCTCGCCGTCACCGCGCTCGTCCTCGCCGCGGCGGGTCGTCGCGCCGGGCGGGAGGAGCTTGTCTGGCTCGTCTACCCGGTGCTCGCGCTGGGCGGCCTCAAGCTGCTTGCGCAGGACGTGCCCCAGGGACGCCCGGCCACCCTCGTCCTGTCGTTCGCCGCATACGGGGCCGCGCTCATCCTCGCGCCCCGCCTGCTCCGGCGCCCGTCCCCGGCCGCCGAGTAGCGCGCCGTCCGAGCGCCGACCTCGAGGGCTCCGGGGCTCCGATCATCGACTCGCGCTCGCCGGGCAATTCATGCGCCGCAGCAGGTTCTCGTACCGCGGGTCGAAGCGCAGCAGCAGGTCGCCGCTTGGGGCGGAGCCGAGGGTGGCGAACCGTGCTAAGGTGTCGATCAAGTTACGACGGTTTGCACAGCCACGGCCCGGCACGGGCGCCGGTCACCGTCCGGGCCCGTTTGGCGCGTCGACAACCGGCACCGGGTCATTGAGACCCCGCGATTACCGCTTTCGATCCCTGCGCAACGGGAGGAGGAGATCGTGGAGCTGAGTCGTCGGGATATCCTCGCGTCGATGGCCGCTGCCGGCGCCACCCAGGTAGCAGCGCGACCGTCGGCGGCGTCGGTCGCACAAAGAGCCGCCGACCCCTTCGGTGTCCTCGTCGACCTCACCGCCTGCATCGGTTGCCGCAAGTGCGAGTGGGCCTGCAATCAGGTTAACCACCTCCCGGCGGTGCCGGTGCAGGCGTTCGAGGACGCCTCCGTGTTCGCGTCACTACGCCGGCCCGACGCCTCACACTACACGGTCGTCAATCGCTTCCCCGGCGCCGGGGAAGATGACAAGCCCGTGTTCGTGAAGGCACAGTGCATGCACTGCGACGACCCGGCGTGCTGCTCCGCCTGTATCGTCAGCGCGCTCGAGAAACAACCGGATGGTGCCGTCACCTACACGGCGTGGCGATGCATGGGTTGCCGCTACTGCATGGTCGTGTGTCCGTTCCAGGTGCCGGCGTACGAGTATTTCAATGCGACAACCCCCCAGGTCCGCAAGTGCACGTTCTGCCACGAGCGGATCTCGCAGGAGGGGAAGCTGCCGGCCTGCGTGGAGATCTGTCCACCCCAATGCCTTACCTTCGGGCGGAGGAGCGAGCTGCTCGCGCTCGCTCACCGGCGGATTGCCGGCGGCTCGGGGAGGTACACCGACCACGTCTACGGTGAGAGCGAGGTCGGCGGGACATCGTGGCTGTATCTGTCCGGTATCGAGTTCTCGGAGCTGGGATTCCCGGTACTCGGCGACGCGGCGCCTCCCCGCCTGACGGAGTCGCTCCAGCACGGCGTGTTCAAGGACTTCATCCCGCCGCTGGCGCTGTTCGGCGCGCTCACCGCCATTGTGCGGCTGTTTCGCCCGGACGGGGAGAAGCCGCCGGCCGGAGAGGGCCGGCAGCCATGACCGGGCACGGCGCCGCCCCAGTGCGCAAGCCGCTGCTGACGCCCGGGGTGCTGCTGCTCCTCGGGCTCGTTGCCCTCGGGATGGTGTTCGCTTGGGTGCGCTTCGCCTCTGGCCTCGGCGCGGTCACTCACCTGGACGACCGGTTCCCCTGGGGGATCTGGATCGCCATTGACGTGGCGACCGGGGTCGCGCTGTCCGCCGGTGGCTTCACCACCGCCGCTCTCGTCCACATCTTCCACCGCCGGCGGTACGAGGCGTTGACCCGGTCGGCGCTGCTGACCGCCGTCCTTGGCTACACGTTCGTGGCCTTCGGGATCGTGATGGACCTGGGCCGCTACTACAACATCTGGCATCCGGCGCTGCCCTCGATGTGGTCGGGTCACTCGGCGTTGTTCGAGGTGGCCATGTGCGTGATGGCCTACCTCACGGTGCTGTACATCGAGCTGATGCCGATCGTGGTCGAGCGCTTCGCGGGGAGGGTGAGGCTTCCCGGGCCGTTGGGTCTGCTGGACGGCGTCGTTGAAGGCGCACTCCGGTTCTTCGACCGGACCCTGGGCCGCGTGATGTCGGTCTTCATCGTCCTCGGCGTCGTCCTCTCAACGCTTCACCAGTCCTCGCTCGGCACCCTCATGGTCCTTGCGCCGAGCAAGATGAACCCGCTCTGGTGGACCCCGATCCTGCCGCTGCTCTTCCTGCTGTCGGCGATTGCCGTCGGGTTCGCGATGGTGGTCTTCGAGTCGCTGATCGCGGCGAGGGTATTCGGGAGAGCCCCGGAAATGGAGCTGCTGACTCCCCTGTCCAGGGTCATCCCGGTGCTGCTATTCGTCTACCTCGCGTTCAAGGTTGGCGACGTGATGATCCGCGGCGTCGTGACGCGTCTCGGCGACGGCAGCGCGGCCTCGCTGATTTTCCTTCTGGAGATCGGCCTGGGCGTGGTGATCCCCCTGCTGATGCTTCTCTCGGAGCGGGTACGGCGCCGTCCCGGCCTCCTCTTCGCGGCGGCGGCGATGGTGGTGCTGGGCGTGGCGTTCAACCGGATCAACGTGTTCCTCACCGCCTTCACACCGCTGTACGCCACCAGGCGGTACGTTCCGAGCGTCGGCGAGGTCGCGATTACAGTGGCCTTCATCTCCGGGCTGCTGCTCCTCTACCGCGTGCTGGTCTCGGTGCTGCCGGTCCTGCCCGCGGAGGAGCAGCCACAGCAGCAGCGCACGGGGTCACGGCATGTGCACGCGGCGCCACCCTCTTCGATCGGGCGGTGGTCGGCATGAGCGCAGCCGTGCCGATCTGGGTCGCGGCTCTTCTGGCCTCGGCGCCGGCCTCGGCCGCTCTCTCCACCAATCCGGTACCGACTCCGGCGGCAGCCTCACAGACGGAATGCTCGCGGTGCCACACCTGCCCCGAGCCGAGCAATCAGGCACCGTGCCTGACAGCGTGTCCCCGCCTTGCTCTCTCCGCTGTCCTGTCTCCCGACCTCGGGCCAGACGTGGTCATCCTCGACGAGCTCGAGGACCTTTACGTTCCGGTGCGATTCGATCACAAGAAGCACGCCGTCATGGCCGGGATGTCTAAAGGGTGTGGTACTTGCCATCACTTCACGCCGCCGAACGCTCCGCACCCCGCCTGCAAGAACTGCCATCCTGTCGGCGAACCCAAGAGTGACCTGGCGAAGCCGGGCCTGAAGGGCGCGTATCACCGGCGCTGCCTGGGCTGCCACCGCGAATGGGACCGTGAGACCACCTGCGAGATCTGCCACGAGAAACGCAAGGGCGGGCCGCTCGGCGGCACCGCGACGAAGGCGTGCGACCACACTCACTTCGCGCCGCTCGTGCTCAAGGATCTCATCCTCTTTCCGACCAGCTTCGCCGTCGGGGACATCGTCCCTTTCCACCACCGCAACCACAGCCAGAGGTATGAGCGCAACTGCACCGAGTGCCATCGGCAAGAACGCTGCACGCGCTGCCACGTCGACAACGGGGAGGTGCTACACCCGATGGGCGGTACGGAGGCGGCGAGCCTTCACGACACCTGCTTCAGGTGCCATGATGGGAACCGTTGCAAGACCTGCCACGGTCGCGACCCCGCCGCGCTGTTCTCGCACGCCGACACCGGCTGGCCGTTGAAGGCGTACCACGCCTCGCTCCCCTGCAGGTCGTGCCACGCGGGGCCCGGCGCTTTCCGCAAGCTCGACCCGAGGTGCACGACGTGCCACGAGAAGGCGTTGGGCCTGTCCCGCTTTGACCACGCCGTCACCGGCGTGGCTCTCGACAAGGCGCACCGCCAGCTCGACTGCGACGTCTGCCACACCAATGGACTGGGGTCGCCGCCGCGCTGCGACAGCTGCCACGACGATGGGCGCACCTACGATCGCTCGCGGGGCTTCACCCCTGCCAAGAGCCCGTGAGCGCCGCACTCAACCGCGTGCCGCGACGTTACGTTCAGACCCGGCGTCGTTGCGGTCATCGCGAGGCCCCCGAGCGCCGCTCGGGGGCCGTGGCGATCTCGCGGTTTCACCGGACCGCTTCGCCCCACCGGAGGCCCCGCCGGCGGCAAGGCTCGCGGTGACGGTGATTCCTATACGACGGACGCGGCGTTGGTATCAGCTGTCCTTCGCTCTTCACTCCTCGCCCGTCGAGGGTCCGTCCCCGACGAACAGCGCCGGCAGCCCCTTGGCGGCGGCGGCCTGGTTGTAGGCGGCCACGTCGTTCTTCACCAGCGCCGAGAACGCATCGAGCGCCTTGACGACCTCGGCGTGGACCGCCGCCAGTTCCTCGGTCACGACCGGCCGCGGCGCGGTGTCGTACGACATCGCCACCAGCATCATGAGCCCCGACACCTGGTCGTGCAGGCGCGGCAGGTAGTGGATGCTGTCCTCCCCGACCGCCCCCTGGACCTTCGTGTTGTACGCCGACTCCATCAGGCCGCCGAGCTTCTTGTCGAGGGTCGCGCCTTCGTCGAGGGCACTCTTGTATGCGGCGGGAACCTTCTCCTCGGCCCCCTTCTCCCCACCAAGGAGGACGGCCTTGCGGGTGGCCGCGAGCTGATCCCGGAGGTCCTGAACCCGGTTGAGCATGACGTTGACGGCGGCGGTGTCGGCGCGCACACCGAGCGCCGCCTTGAGCTGCTCTTCGGCCGCGGCCTGGTCGAACGGGAAGCGGGGGTCGGGTCCGACGGTGACCGTCGCCTTCGCGCTCCGGCCGCCGGCGGTCACCGCGACCGTGTAGGTGCCGGGGAGGACGAGCGGACCCGAGGGCCGCCAGCTCTCCTCGCCCTCCTCCCGCTCCGGCGCCTTGGTGATCGCGCGCGAGAGCTTGGTGGCCGGGCCATAGCGCAAGTTCCAGGCGATGCGGTTCATCCCCTGCTTGCCGGGTCCGTGCAGCGTTTGCACCACCTCGCCGGCGGCGTCGGTGACGACGATCGTCACCGGCTCCTTGGCGAGCGCCCCCTTCGGCCCGGCGACATCCCCGTTCTCGCCCTTCGCCGTTTCGGCCGGCTTGATCTCCTGCTTCAGCCAGTAGTTGATCACGGCGCCGTCCGGCGGGTTGGGGCCGTCGTAGCGGCTGGCGCGGTTGTTCTCGCCGTTGCGCCAGACCTGGAAGAACGCCGCCGGCTGCGGCGGGAAGACGTGCAGCTCGGCGCTCTCGACGGTCGGCGTGAGTTGCTCGAGCGGCGTGATGTTGTCCAGGACGAAGATGCCGCGGCCGTGCGTGGCCACCACCAGGTCGTGGCGCTGTTTCTGGAAGGTGAGGTCGAACACCGGCGTCGTGGGGAAGTTGCTCACGAGCGGCCGCCATGAGCCTCCGCTGTCGGCCGAGTAGAAGAGGCCGCGGTCGGTGCCGGCCACGAGCAGGCCCTTCACGTTCGGGTCTTCGCGCACCACGAACACCGGCGAGCCGGCGGGCAGGCCGGCCGAGATCGGCGTCCAGGTGCGGCCGTAGTTGTCGGTGCGGAAGACGTACGGCCGGTCGTCGTCGAGCATGTGTCGGTCGACGGAGGCGACGCACACGGCCGCGTCGAACGGCGAGGGGTCGATCTGGACGATGCGGCCCCACGGCGCCAGGCCCGCGATGGTGCGGCCCACCTCCGACCAGGTCGCCCCGCCGTCGCGCGTGAGCTGGACCAGCCCGTCGTCGGTGCCCACCCAGATCACCTTCGGGTCCACGCGGGAAAGGCCGATGCAGAGGACCGTGTCGTAGTTCTCGGCCCCCGAAATGTCGTAGTTCACCGGCCCGCCGCTGAGCTGCTGCTTGCTCTTGTCGTTACGCGTGAGGTCCGGGCTGATGGCCTGCCAAGTGGTGCCGCCGTCGGTCGTCTTGAACAGGACGTTGGCGCCGAGGTAGACCTCGTTCGCGTCGGTCGGGGAGACCGCGAGCGGCGACGTCCAGCCGTAGCGGTATGTGAGCTCCGCTTGCGGCTTGGGAGGCTCGAACCCGCCCGCGACGGTAGGCCGGACGCTGCGCGCCAAGCCCGTCTTCAAGTCCAGCCGCGCCACCCAGCCGCCTTGCATGTCGGCGTACACGATCGAGGGATCGCTCGGGGCGGGCACGGCGTACTCGCCGTCGCCGCCGGCGAGGGTGAACCAGCCCGTGCCGTCCATGACGCGGCCGTGCGGGTTGCGCGAGGGCCCCATCCAGGCGTTGTTGTCCTGCAGGCCGCCGCTGATGTCGTAGGGGACCTTGTCGTCCACCGCGACTTGGTAGAACTGCTCGATCGCCAGGTTGTCGAGGAAGCGCCAGGTCTTGCCGCCGTCGTGCGAGCTCCACACGCCGCCGTCGTTCCCGTTCACCATCACGTTCGGGTGCTGCGGGTCGATCCAGAGCGCGTGGTGATCGACGTGGACGCCCTTGGCGATGGTGTACGCGGTCTTCCCGCCGTCGTCCGACTCCACCAGCTCCATCGAGCAGAAGAAGAGCTTGTTCTCGTCGTTGGGGGCGACCACGAAATGGGAGAAGTAGAACGGCCGGACGTCGAGGAGGTGGTTGTCGCTCACGGCCCGCCAGTGCGTGCCGAGGTCCTCGGAGTCCCAGAGCATCCCCTTCTTGGCTTCGACGAGCGCAAAGACATGCTCCGGGTGGCTGGGCGCCGCGGCGAGCGCGATGCGCCCGTACGGCTTCTCGGGCAGCCCTTCGTGCAGCTCGGTCCACGTCGTGCCGCCGTCGGTGGAGCGGTAGATCCCGCTCCCCGGCCCGCCGTCCTCCAGGCTCCACGGGTAGCGCACCACTTGCCACATCGCCGCGACGAGAACCTGCGGGTTGCCCGGCTCCATGATGAGGTCGGCGCACCCGGTCGTGTCGTTGACGTAGAGGACCTTCTCCCACGTGGCGCCGCCGTCGCTGGTGCGGAACACGCCGCGCTCGGGGTTCGGACCCCAGGCGTGCCCAACCACGGCGACGAAGGCCCGCGCGGAATCGGTCGGATCCACGACGATGCGGGCGATCTGGCCGGCGTCCGGCAGGCCGGCGAACCGCCACGTGACCCCGGCGTCGGGCGAGACGTAGACGCCGTGGCCCGTCATGACGTCGTTGCGGATGTTGGCCTCGCCCGTCCCCACCCAGACCACGTTCGGGTTCGAGGGCGCGAGCGCGATGGCGCCGATCGAGGCGTCCGGTTGCTTCTCGAACACCGCGGTCCACGAATTGCCGCCGTTGGTGGTCTTGAACACGCCACCCGCGGCCGCCCCGACGTAGAAGGTGTCCGGATGGCCCGGCACGCCCGCCACCGCAGTGACCCGGCCGCCGGCGACCGTCGGGCCGATCGCCCGGAACTTCAGCCCCGCCATGGGATCCGGCGGCTCCTTCTGCTCGGGGATCACACCGGCGAAGACCGCCGTCGTCAGAGAAAGGACCGCGATTCCAAGAACGGCGCAACGCACGCCTCGTCGATACGCTCTCATCGCTTCCGCTCCTTCCGTGGCCTTCTCGGCGGCCACAAGACCAAACCGGGAGAACTCATCCCGGCCCTCAAGGTTCCACGCAGCGTCTCGGCAGCAGATCGAACGATCTGCCCGCGCCCATGGTAGCGCCGTGAACTGGTGGGTTGCGGCCGATCGTCCTCAGCGGGTTCCGGCCAGCGGAGCGGAGCGCTGCGGCGCAAGTGCCGCGGCCGGGACCGGCTTCCACTGCGGCCGGGACGCGGCGTCGGCGATCCGCCGCCCGAGGTTCAGGATGAACTGGCCCTGCTGGACCATGCCCCGCAGGTCCCACGAGGGATCGAAGTCGTCGCTCTCCTGGTGGTACCGGTCGAGGAAGGTGCGGGCCTTCGCCCGAGATGCGCCTCCGTTCTCGAAGTAGTCCCGCTGGCCCGCCAGCGAGAAGCCCGGGGAGAGCGCGGGGATGCCCGCCTTGGCGAAGGGGAAGTGGTCGCTGCGGAAGTAGAGTCCCTGCACGTCCGGCTCGGAACGCCGCAACACCATGCCCATCGCCCGGGCGGTCTGCTCTCCCAGCTGCTGCAGGTCGCTGCGCTCGCCCCCGAGGAACTCGATGTCGCGGGAGGGACCGACCCAGTTGAGGCTCTCGAAGTTGAGGTCGGCGACGGTCCGGGCCAGGGACCAGAGGGGCCGCTGCACGTAGGCTGACGCGCCAAGCAGCCCCTGTTCCTCGCCGCAGGTGAAGAGGAACATCTGCGAACGGCGGGTCGGGTGGCCCACCGAGGCCTGGGCGACGGCCAGCAGCGTGGCCAAGGCGCTCCCGTTGTCGACCGCGCCGTTGTAGATCCGTCCGTCCTGGATGCCCAGGTGATCCCAGTGGGCGCTGTAGATCACCAGCTCGTCCTTGAGCTTCGGGTCGGTCCCTTCCAGGACCCCGGCGACGTTGAACTGCGGGAAGCTGCGCACCGCGCTCACCAGCCGGCCCGTGGCGCGTACGTCCAAGTCCACCGGATGGAAGTCCCGGCTCTGGGCCTGGCGCCGCAGGTCGTCCATGTTCATCCCGGCGAGCGCGAAGAGCTTGCGCGCGGCATCCTCGCGGATCCACCCCTGGAACGGCGTCAGCCGGGGGCCGTCCTGGAGCTGGAACTTCTCGCCCTGAAATCCGTTGCGGGCCACCGGCCAGCCGTAGGTGGCGCCGGCGTCGGTGTGGATCAACAGCACGCCGGCCGCGCCGCGGCGCGCGGCCTCCTCGAACTTGTAGGTCCAGCGGCCGAAGTAGCTGAGGTTCCCACCTTCGAAACGCCCGGGCTCGTCCGGTGTCGGAGGGGGCTCGTTGACCATCATCACCAGCAGCTTCCCCCGGCAGTCCACGCCCTTGTAATCGTCCCAGTGCTCGGCGGCCGCATCGATCCCGAACCCGACGAACACCACAGGTGCGTCGAGCGCGTTGTCGGGCATCCCATTGCCCGCTCCGTAGACCACCTCGTCGGCGAACGCGGGGCTGAACTCCCCACCGCCGGGGTGGCGGAAGGAGAGCCGGCTCTGCTGGGTGATCAGCTTCACCCCCAGGACATCCACCCGCTGCAGGAAGCCGTCCCCCGCGGCAGGTGCAAGACCCAACGCCCGCAGCTGCGCTTCCAGGTACTTCACCGCCAGGTCCCCACCCCGCTGGCCCGTCCCCCGGCCTTCCAGGAGATCGTCCGCCAGAAACGCGATGTGGGCCCGGACCGGTGCCTCGCGGACAGTCGGAACGCTGGAGGCCACGGAACCGGCGGCCGCGAGGAGGCAGAGCATGAGGGTGGCAGGCATCGGCAGCTCCCGCCCGGATCTTACACGGAATAGCCCACCGGTTGTGGGACGAGCCGGCGGCCGGGGCCCACGGCGACATCAGAAGCGATACCTCACCCGCGCGGCCACGGTCCGCGGCGGGATGACGTGGGTTCCTCCGAATACCGAAAGGATGTTGTAGACGCCCCTCACGTCGAAGGCGTTGAGCAGGTCCACCTGGATCGAGATGGGCGTATGCGGGAGGTGGATGCCCGCGGAGAAGTCCCACACCGTGCGCGACTTGACCCGGTCAGGGTTGAGGTTGGTGTTGTCGGTGGCCTGAATGTACGGAATCGCCCACGAGTTGTCGGGGTCGCCCACCAGATCGGAAGGGGCGGCGCCCGAAACGAGGCCCGAGTCGTAGCGCACGTTGGCCCCGACCCACGCGCCGCTCGTGCCGAAGTCGTACGTGACGCCGCTCTGCAGCGCCAGGTTCTCGTCGTGGTCGATGAGGAAACGGCCGGCCGTCAGCGCATCCAGCGCGCCCGCGTCCAGGAACAGGCCGCCCACCGGCGGCGCGACGTAGATCGCGCGGGTGTGGCCGAGCGAGAGGAAGCCCCGCAGCTCGTCCGCGCCTCCGAGGTCGAGCCGCACGTCCCACCCGTGCAGGTCGCCGTGGGCGAACGCGACGGGGAACACGATGCCGGTGTTGAACAGCTGGTCTTGGTCACCCGCGTAGGTGCTGTGGCGCTGCCAGAAGTCCACGTCGAGGCGTGCACTTCCGCCGATCGCCTGTTGCACGCCGACGGTGTAGGCGTCCTGGCGCTCGGAGCGAACGAGCAGATCGCCGCCGCCCAGGGCCCTCGATTGCTGGATCGCAGGCGGGGCGAGCGCGGCCACCACGGGTGCGGAGCCGAAGAGGATGTTTTCGTACTCCGGCGTGTAGAGCACTCTGTTGTAGGACACCCTGAATGCGGTACGGGTCCCCGGGAAGAAGTAGACGGCCCCTACTCGCGGCTCGATCTGGGAGTCGTTGACGGGGAGGTTGTTGTGGTCGTACCGGACACCGACGTTCGCGGTGAGGTTGCCCAGCCGGATGTTGTCCTGAACGTACGCCGCGTAGTACGTGCCCGTCCGGACCCCGTGGAAGACGAACAACTGGCCGCCCCGCGTGAGGTCGTACGGCGCCAGGTTCGGGTTGTAATCCGGCGAGGCCGGGTCGTTCAGGGTCGGATCGGTCAGCCCGAACGAGAACCGTTCGTCGATCGGGAACCGCTTGACCTCGGCTCCCATCTTGATTTCGTGGGCTCCGGTCGACCACGTCAACGAAGGCGCCAGGCCGTAGTTGTCGAGCGAGCGCCGCGAGGTTACGGTGACCGGAGTGTCCCCCGTCGAGGGGTCGAGACGGAAAGAGGAGATGCGCGCAAAGGCGACGACCTCGAGCACGCTGTTCTGCGAGAGCATGCGCTGCCAGCCGAAGTTGTAGTTCTGGTCGCGCGATTCGACACGCTGGTCTTGTCCTGCCGCTTGCTGCGTGTAGGTGTTGGGCACGTCGCGGTTCGTCCGGCCGGCCAGCACGGAGAAGCGCAACGAATCGGATGCGTCCGGCACCCAGTCGAGCCGCACGAACCCCCGGGCGGTGTCGCCATGGTTGTGCAGGTTGTCGAAGTTGACCGGGTCGAGGTAGCGGTCAGACTCCGAACCGGTCACTGAGGCGAACAGGCCGAACGAGTCTGCGCCGTACCCGACCGAGGCGCCACCCTCGTAGGTGGAGAACCGCGAGGCGCCGAGGAACGCCTCGCCATGGAGACGCCCGCTCGAGAGGCCGCTGCGGGTGGAGAGGTTGATGACGGCGCCGATCTTCTCCCCGTACTCTGCCGGGACGTTCCCGTAGATCACTTCCAGGGCCTGGGCGATGCCGGGGTCGATCGAGTTGGAAAAGGTCGTGCCCGTCTGGTCGGAGATCGTTTGTCCGTCGATGACGTACTCGCTCTGGCTGTGCGCGCCCTGGGCGTGGAAGCGGCCGTTCTCGTCCTTGGCAAACCCGGGCGTGGAGGTGATGATCTGCTCCATCGCCCGCGACGCCACCGTCGCCGGCGCTCTGGCGATGTACGACTTGTCGATATCGACGTGACTCGTTGACGTGTCGGTCTCGAGTTGCACCCCGGTGGGTTCGGCAGTGACGGTCACCGACTCGCTCACCGGCGCGATCTCGAGCGTGATCGCTAGCTTCTCCGGGACGACCGAACGCACCTCCAGCCGCCGATGGACGGTCTTGAAGCCTTGCACCTCGATGTGGAGTTCGTACGGATTGAACGGCACGTTGACGAACCTGAAGCCGCCGTCCCGGCCCGTCGTGGCTGAAGCCGAGAACCCGGTGATCGCGTTGCGGAGCAGGACCACGACCCCGGGCATCGCCGCTCCGTCCGGTCCGAGAACTCTGCCGGATACGGAGCCCGCTTCCTGGGCAAACGCGACGTTCGATGCGCCCTGGAAGAGAACGAGACAGACAATCCAAAACAGAACGAACAAAGTACGCGCGATGCGCATATTCGGATACCCTCCTTGCGTGTTGGCCTTGCGTGAAGAGCAGGTGCCGAGTACGGATGAGCCTTATGCGGTCACGGTCTCAGTACGCCGAAGGAGGCGCCCGTGCGCTCGGAGGGCAAGTGAACGGATCAACATGGGGCAGCGGCGCGGCACCTTCGGCCCACACCGCCACGACAACGGAAACCGACCAGCTCCAGATCCCCGCGGAGCCCGGCTGGTGCGACAGCATGCACACGGCGCAGGGTTCCTGGTCCGAGGTGGTCCCGGCGTGCCAGTGCTCGCTGGACGACGGCCGATCGGGGTTGGCGATGACGCTGATCGGGGTCCGAGAAAACCAGCCGACGAGGTCCCAGGCCCCGTTCGATCCGTGGGTGTGCTCGGCCGAGAGCACGGCCGACACGACGAGCGCCAGGGAGAAGGCGAACGCAAGCTCGCGCCGGTGTCTCAGTCGCGGGAACACGGCGCGAGTCTAGCCGCCGGCCCTGGTCCGGTCAACGTGCCGTCCCTTCACCGCCGGCAAACGCGGGAAGTCCGTTCCACACCTGAAAGTCCATGCTCCGGCGCCAGCGACCGCCCAACGGGGGCCAAGCGCCGGCATCCCGGCCTGGACACCAGCCTGACGACAAAGGTCGGGGCGTTCGACACCCGGACTGCACACACGGCTAACGGTTGCGGGAAGGCGACGGGTCATCCCCGCCAGGAATCGCGTATGGTTTCGAGTGCGGCGCTTCCGGGAAGGAACGGCGCCGCCTATCTTGTTGCAGCGCCGGGTCTCGAACGGGGTTCCAGCACGCGAACGGTAACCGGGACGGACGCGGGGGCGGAGGCAACCGGGGCGGGGGTGATGATTGAACGATTTCCTGTTGACCGTGTTGCTGGGTCTCATCGAGGGCCTGACTGAATTCCTTCCGGTCAGCTCGACCGCCCACCTCCGCATCTTCGAGGCGCTCGCAGGTCTCGACCTCTCGGACCCCTACTGGAAGATGTACGCCATCGTCATCCAGCTGGGCGCGATCCTCTGCTTGCCGATCTATTTCCGCGAGAGGATCGTGCGTTTCGTGGCCTCCTTCCCGCGGGGCGGCCGCGACGATCGGGGCTGGGCGACGCACCCTCTCACGCTGACGGCACTTGCCTTCGTGTGCACCGCGGTGCCTTCGCTGCTGCTCATCAAGCTCATCGGCAAGCACCTCGAGAGCCTCGTGGTGATGGGCGTCTCCCTGATCGTCGGTGGCATCGTGATGTGGGTGGTGGATGCGCTCTACGAGCACGGGACCCTGCGCACCCACATCGATCGGATGGAGGCGATGGGCCCCGCGCAGGCGGTGTGGATCGGTCTTTGCCAGATCTTCTCCGCCGTGTTTCCCGGCACCTCGCGTTCGATGTCGACCATCGCCGCCGGGCAGCTCGCCGGCATGACGCGCACCTCCGCGCTGGAGTTCTCGTTCTTCCTCTCCATGCCGACGATGGTGGCCGCCACCGGATACGACTTGTTCAAGTCACTCCACCACGCACAGACGAACCCGCTCGGCGCGGTCCGGATGACGGTGCATGGCTGGATACTGCTGGGCATCGGCTTCCTGGTGTCGTTCATCGTGGCGTACGGGGTCGTGGCGTGGTTCATGAATTGGGTGCGGCGCCGCGGCTTCGTGCCGTTCGCCGTCTACCGAATCGCGGTGGGAGCGGCCGTGCTCTGGTGGGTGGCACGGGCCGCCCGCTGAGCCCCGGCGTGCCGCCAACGGTACGCGGATCGGTCTCCCGGTGGCTCAGGTGGCAACGGCCTGACGGAGGAGTGTCCGGCACGCGACGAGCAGAGACGGGGCTGTCGGTGCGGTGAACGCGTCTCCGGCACGAAAGAGCATCGCAGGAAACGCCTCGGAAGTGGAGTCCATCGGGAGTTTGGCAAACTGACTGGCAGACTAACGGTGAGATGCGTCTCAGCCTCAGCACTGACGCCGTGCTCCGCAGCATGAGTCCTGACTGAACATAACGCACACCTTGGCGCACACTCGGTCGGCCACGCCGTGATCAACCCAGGGCGCGGCGCTCGAACGAGCGGAGGCCGACCAGCCCGAACCCCACGGTCATCACCACGAGGGCGACGACGACCGCGGCCAGGGGCATGTGGGGGAGGGACGGTGTGAGCACGCCGCGCAGACCTTCGGACACGTAGACCAGTGGGTTGATCAGCACCACGTACTTGAGCACCGGCACGGCGTCGAGGCCTTTCCACGGGTAGTAGGCGCAGCCGAGGAAGATCATCGGGGCGATGATGACGCTGAACATGAGGCCGATCTGCTGCGGATTGATGGCGGTCCCCATGAGCAGCCCGAGGGCGGAGAACGCGGCCGCTCCCAGGATCGCTACGGCGGCGATGTCGCCGGCGTGGGAGAAGTTGAGCGCGGGGATCGGCCCCATGATCAAGCGGGCGGCGGGCAAGACGAACGCCGCGGCGATGACGCCCTGGATCAGGCCGGAGACCATCTTCTCGAGCGCGACCAAGCGGATCGGCGCGGGGGCCAGGAGCCTGTCCTCGATCTCCTTGGTCCAGCCGAAGTCGGCGACCATTGGTAATGCCACGGCCTGAATGCTCGACAGCGTCATGCTGATGGCGAGGATTCCTGGAAGGAGCGCAGCGCCGTAGCCACTGCTGACAAACCCCATCCGGGGCATGAGGTAACCGAAGACGACCACGAACAGGATCGGCTGCAGCACCGTGCGGACCAGGAAGAACGGCAGCTCCCTGACGGCGGCGTGCGCGTCGCGGCGGAGCAGCGCGGCGAACACCCGCCAGGCCGACACGGGGGGGCGAACCACCAGGGCGGCGCTCATTCGTCGAGCTTCCTTCCGGTCATCGACACGAACAGGGTCTCCAGGCTCGGGGGAGCGAGGTGGATGTCGCGCACCGCGCGCCCGCCCGACTCCGCCGCCTTGATCAGCGGAGGAATGACCTCACCTCCCCGCTCCGCCCACCCCCGCAAGACGGCGCCGGCCGCCTCCAGACGTATCATCCCGGTCACCTCCCCGGCCGCCGCAAGCACTTCGCCGGCGTCGCCGTCCAGCATCAGCTCCACGAGCGTCCCGCCGGGAACTCGTGACTTCAGCGCGGTGGGCGTGTCGAGCGCCAGCAGCCGCCCCCGGTCGACGATGGCGAGCCGCTCGCATAGCCGGTCCGCCTCCTCCATGTAATGAGTCGTGAGGACGATCGTCCGGCCCTCGGCGTGGAGCGTCCGCAGAATGTCCCACAGGTCGAGGCGCGCCTGAGGATCGAGGCCGACCGTCGGCTCGTCGAGGAAGAGCGCGATCGGGTCGTGGATGAGCGCACGCGCGACCATCAGGCGCTGCTGCTGCCCGCCGGAGAGCTGGTCCACCTTGGCGTCGCCCCGTTGCCCGAGCCCGAAGCGGTCGAGCAGCGCGCGCGCCCGGGTCATCGCCTCGCCCAGGCCGATACCGAAGTAGGTCGCGTGGTACACGAGGTTTTCGAGCGCCGTGAGCACTCGGTCGGGGTTAGGCCGCTGGGGCACCACGCCGATCCGGCGGCGGACACCGACCGGGTCCTCGACCACCGACACGCCGCCGACCGAGGCGCCGCCCGACGTCGGCCTCACGCGCGTGGTCAGTATCCCGATCGTGGTGGTCTTCCCCGCACCGTTGGGGCCGAGCAGGCCGAAGAACTCGCCGCTCGCGACGTCGAGGTCCAGGCCCTCCAGCGCGACGATCTCGCGCGGCGCCTCGGCACCGGCCACCGGCGCGGGACCCCCGCCCCCGGGGGCGCCGTTCGGACCTCCACGCCGACGCCGCCCGCGGGGCAGCACGTAGACCTTGCGGAGGGCCCGGGTCTCAATCCTCGCCAAGCCCTCGCCCGGGGAACGGTGGACGGTCCCCGGCGCCGGCGAAACTCGCTCACCCTCGCCGACACTCACGGCGGCAGCACCGATGCCCAACGTCTGCGCCATCATCTCCTCCCGCACCTGCAACCGTTGGCGGAGCGCCGTTCTTCTCGCTCCGCTGCCGGGCATCTCGATCTCGCTGACCTGCCCCGGGAAACTGGACCAGCGGTAGGTTGAGGATCGGGAAGCCGGGCGTCTGATGCTGTCCACAATGATGGACGCGGGCATGGCAAGCCGGCGGGTGGGGTACCTCTCCGCGTCCCAATTCAGCAGGGAGTACGGCCGCACCTTCGGGAACACGCCGAAGAGGGACATCGCCCGGCTGTGCGAACACGTGGACGCGGTCGCTGAAGCATAGCGGATCTGCACACGCCCCTTCTGCTGGCCCAGTAGTCGTCAACGCCCTGCTCGGCAGAGAACTTCTGCCGGCCAACGTGGCGCCGATCACGACTGCGATCACGGTCGTCGAGCGCTCCTGTGGATTCTCTTCAAGAGCCAGGCCATGTTCTGGCCGAGGATCTTCATGGTCTGAATGCCCTCTTCGTCCTTCTCGACTTCGCCCTTTTCCCTCCCCACGCCGATGTTCCAGTAGATCGACCCTGGGACGATCATCTGGCCGATCAAGAAGAAATGGTTGATCGTGTCAAAGACGTGGGTCGCTCCCGCACGGCGCACTGCGACCACCGCGGCCCCGACCTTGTGCTTGAAAAGGAAGTCATTGGCTCGTGAGACAAGGCCCGCCCGGTCGATGAGAGCTTTCATCTCGGTGGTGACGTCGCTGAAGTAGGTGGGAGATCCCAGGATGATCCCATCGGCTTCCATCATCTTGCCGATGCATTCATTGGCAAAGTCGTTCTTGACACTGCACTGCTTGTCCTTGTTTGCGAAGCACTTGTAGCAGGCTCGGCAACCGTGGATCTCCTTGCCTGCGAGCTGGATCAACTCGGTCTCGATGCCCTCGGCTTCCAGTTCCGCGAATACGTGGTTGATCAGGATCGCCGTGTTCCCGTCCTTGCGCGCGCTGCCGCTGATCCCTACGACTTTCATGATCTCTCTCCTTCGTTTGGCCACTGCTATTCAAGTCCTTTCCCTACCCCGTCTCAATGGTATCAGGGCCCTCGCCGATCCTCTGGGTGACCTGCCCCCGGGTTGCGGAGCAGAGCGTATCGTAGTTAGTCCTCTCGGTGCGGCCGCCGGGCCGAGCGGAGCGAAGCCAGGTGGCGGGGATGAGCAGACGGGTTCCTTGCCACCGCCTGCCCCTTTCTCGGTCCGGCTGAAGGACCCCCATCTCGCAGCTGAGGATCGGGACAGACGATTCCGCGGCTCTCAGACGAAGCCGGCGATGGGGTGAGGCACGTAAGGCGCCTCTAGCGCCGCCACCTCGTCGTGCGAGAGCTGCGCGCCGAGGGCCGCCACCGCCGCCTCCAAGTGCTCCAGCTTGGTCGCGCCCACGATCGGGGCGGTCACGCCGTCCTTCTGGAGCAGCCAGGCGAGGGCGATCTGCGCGTGCGGCAGCTTGCGGGTCCTCGCCACCGTGTCGAGCGCGGCGATGACCCGCTCGTCGGCCTCGGACATCGCCGAGTAGAGCGTCTTGCCGAAGCGGTCCGTCTCCGAACGCTTCGTTTCCATCGCCTTTGGCGGCCGGGCCAGGTGACCGCGCGCCAGGGGGCTCCACGGGATCAGTCCGACGCCCTGGTCCAGGCACAGCGGCACCATCTCGCGCTCCTCCTCGCGATACAGCAGGTTGTAGTGGTTCTGCATGGACACGAAGCGCGTCCAGCCGTGCTTCTCGGCGACGTGCTGCGCCTTGGCGAACTGCCAGGCGTGCATCGACGAGGCCCCCAGGTAGCGCGCCTTGCCCATGCGGACGACGTCGTGCAGCGCCTCCATCGTCTCCTCGATTGGCGTCGCGGGGTCCCAGCGATGGATCTGGTAGAGGTCGACGTAGTCGATCCCGAGCCGCCTGAGGCTGGCGTCGATCTCGTGGAGGATCGCCTTTCGCGACAGCCCGCCGCCGTTCGGGCCGGGCCGCATCACTCCGTGGACCTTGGTGGCGATGACGACATCTTCGCGGTGGGCGAACTCGCGCAGCGCGCGGCCGGTGATCTCCTCACTGGCCCCGAACGAGTAGACGTTGGCCGTGTCGAAGAAGTTGATGCCCAGCTCGACGGCGCGCTTGAAAAACGGACGCGCTTCGTCCTCCTTCAGCGCCCACTGCCAGCGCATCGTCGAGCCGGCCACCGTCGCACCTGGATCACCGTAGCTCATGCAGCCAAGACAGATCCGGGAGACGGTGAGACCGGTGTTGCCCAGGCGCGCGTAGTCCATGGTCATGATGGCCTCCTCGGCGTGGGTCGGGCTTTCGTCGCCTCGCGCGACACCCCCCGCGACGATCTTACAACGGCTCCGGCGGCACGAAGCTGCCACGAACCAGGCCGAACGCCAACAACTCCGCCAGCCACGCCGCTACAATCACCCAAGCCGAGAAAGGGAATTTCTATCCCTTATCCCTAACTCTCATTTTCTTTCGCCAGGAGCCTGGAGCCGGCCCCTGCGCGGCATGAGCACCGCGTGCACGGCGCTGGGCTCCCCCGGCAACGTCGCGCAGGCGGACGATCCGGGCAGCCAGTAGCGCGCCCTCGGCGCCCGCGCTACTCTCGGCGCCGAGGAGAGAGCGCATGGACCTCGAGACCGCCATCCGCACCCGCAGGAGCATCCGCAAGTTCACCACCGCGCCCGTCACCGACGAGACGATCCGCGAGCTGCTCGACGTCGCCCGCTGGGTGCCGTCGTGGGGCAACACGCAGTGCTGGAGCGTGCACGTGATCGGCGGCGCGGCCCTCGAGCGACTGCGCGCCGCCTACCGCGACGCCTTGGAGCGCAAGGCGGAGCGGCGCTTCGACGTCCCGCCGCACCGCCCCGACTGGCCGGCGCCCATGCGCGCGCGCACGCAGCGGCTGCTCGCGGCGCGCGCCGCGAGCAGCCGCTGCGTGCGCGCGCGCATGGGCGCCGGCCAGTCGGGGCGGTGCGGCGGGACGTCGAAGCGCCG
>PKYI01000078.1 GCA_003133645.1 Acidobacteriota bacterium
CGGCGTCCGGCCCGGCCGCGGCCGCTCGGGCCGCGCCGCGGGGATCTCCTCGGCCTCCTCGCCGGTCCGGTTCTCGGCCCGGTGCGCCAGCTTCACCGCGGCAAGGGCGACCTGCATGATGTCGTACTCCGAGGCCAGCGACTCGACGACGACGCGCATCTCCTCGAGGTCGTCCTCGACGAGCAACGCCTGCATGGCGGCGCGCGTCATCTCCAGGCGCCGCGCCCTCAGGTCGGAGATCGTCGGCAGCCGGTCGATGGCGATCTTCTGCTTCGTGGCCTGCTCGATGTTGAGCAGCAGGCGCTGCTCGCGCGGCTCGGCGAGCGTGACGACGATCCCCGCCCGGCCCGCCCGGCCCACCCGGCCGATGCGGTGCACGTACGCCTCCGGGTTCGAGGGGACGTCGAAGTTGAAGACGTGCGAGAGCTGCTCGATGTCGAGGCCGCGCGCCGCGACATCGGTGGCGATCACCAGGTCGGCCGCGCCGGCGCGCAGGCGGCCCATCACACGCTCGCGCTCGTCCTGCGCCATCCCTCCGTGCAACGCCTCGGCGCGGTAGCCGCGCGCCGCCAGCGTCTCGGAAAGTTCGTCCACCTCGACGCGAGTGCGGCAGAAGACGATGGCGGAGGCCGGGTCCTCGACGTCGAGCAGGCGACCGAGGGCGGCGAGCTTGTGCGCGCGGTCCACGATGTAGGCGGTCTGCCGCACGCGGGGCGGTGCGCCGGCCGCGCCGCGCTCGCGGGGGACCGCGATCTCGACCGGGTCGGTGAGGTGGCGCTTGGCGATCGCCAGGATCGGCCGCGGCAGGCTCACCGAGAACAGCATTGTCTGGCGCTTGGCCGGCGTCGCCGCCAGGATCGCCTGGATGTCCTCGGCAAACCCCATGTCCAGCATCTCGTCGGCCTCGTCGAGCACCACGGTCGTCACGCCGGCGAGATCGAGGGTGCCGCGGCGGATGTGGTCCAGCGCCCGGCCGGGCGTGGCGACCACGACGTCGATGCCGCGCTGCAACGCCCGCACCTGTTGGCCGAAGCTCTGGCCGCCGTACAGCGGCAGCACCCCGCCCGCCACCAGGCGGCCGTAGCGGTGCACCGCCTCGGCCACCTGCACCGCCAACTCGCGCGTCGGCACGAGCACCAGCGCCGAGGGGCGCGGCCGCTCCTGGCCGAGAGCGGCGAGGCGGTTGAGGAGGGGCAGCGCGAACGCGGCGGTCTTGCCGGTTCCCGTCGCCGCCTGCCCGATCAGGTCGCGGCCGGCGAGCAGCGGCGGGATCGCCGCGCGCTGGATCGGCGTCGGCTCCTCGTAGCCGAGCGCCACAAGCGCCTCGACGATCCGGGGGTCGAGCCCCAGTGCGATGAATTCATCGCCCGGTTTGCGGTCCGTTTCCGTCATCGATCACCCACCTTCATCCGCGACGGTACACCATCCGGGACTCCCCGGAGTCATCACTTTGCTACGCTGCCGGCATGAGCTTTTCCGACACGCTCCGCGGTCTCGCGGCGAACCGGGGCCTGGCACTGCCGCCCGTAAGCCACCCCGAGCCGCTCGCCGCGCTCGAGTACGCCGACGAGCGCGCGCTCAAGGACGAGGCCCTGGCGAGGTTCTGGCGTGAGCAGGAGCTGCCCGGCCGGCCCGAGCCCGTCGTAGCCGCACCCTCGCCCCGGGCCTATCGCACGACCACCAAGCGCAGGGCGGCGCTGGGTCCCAAGGGCCTTGTCCTCACGTTCCCCGGCGCCGCGCCCGCAAAGCGCGGGCTCTCGCCCTCGGCGCTCGACCTCCCGGAGCACACGGCGGTCTACGCATTCTTGATCAAGCGCTTGTCGCGGCCTCCGGCGCGCGCGCTGGCGTCGGCGCTCAACTGGGCCATCGTCCGCGGCGCCGCCGGAGGGCTTGCCGTCATCCTCAACGTGCGCGTCTTCGATGCCAAGGTGGTGCGGGCGGGCAAGCAGCTCGCCCTCGACCTGCAGGAGGCCGGCCTCGGCGTGCGGGCGGGCTTCCTCTACCTCGACCCGCGCGGCTCCGACTACTACCTCGAAGCCAGGCGGCCGGCGGGGACGCTCTCGTTCAAGCGGCTCTTCGGTCCCAACTGGCTGCAGGTCGAGGCCGACGGGGTCCGGCTGCGCTTCCCCCCAACCGTCTTCTCTCAGGTCAACGGCGAGATGGTGGCCACCATGACCGCCGCAGTGCGAGCGCTCCTGGCGCCGCTCGACGGCCGTGCCCTCCTCGATCTCTACTGCGGGTACGGGCTGTTCGCGCTCACCGCCGGCCGCGAAGCGGCGCATGTGGTCGGCGTGGACCTCGACGACCCGGCGGTCGAGGCGGCGCGAGCCAACGCCATCCACCTGCGCTGCGCCGACCGCGTGCGCTTCATCGCCGGCCGGGTCGACGCCGCGTTCCTTTCCAGCCGACTCCGCCCGGCGCGAGCGCCCGAGGTCGTGCTCCTCGACCCGCCGCGGCAGGGCACCGAACCCGGCGTCGCCGCCGCTCTCGCCGCCCGCCGGCCGCAGCGAGCCGTCCACATCTGCTGCGGCACCGACGAGATCCCGCGCGAGGCCGCGGCCTGGTCGCAGGCCGGCTATGCCCTGCACCGGGCCGTCCCCCTCGACCTCTTCGCTGGTACCGCGGGCCTCGAGACGCTGCTCCTCCTCGAACCCCGCGCCGCCGCTCGCGGTGACAGCACCCTGTTCTAGCGTCTGGCGCCGTCGTCCGGCGGCGCGTCGAACGCGGCGGCGGTCTCGCCGTTCAGCGCCTCGCGGGCGGCGCGCGCCAGTGTGGCGATGTCGAACGGTTTTTGCAGGAAGCGGGCATCCCCATTCTGCACCCGGTGGCGGAGGACCTCTTCCGTGTACCCAGACATCAGGATCACCTTCAGCGCCGGGAAGCGTTCCTTGAGGTCGGCGGCGAGGTCGATCCCCGACCTTCCGGGCAACATCATGTCAGTGAGCAGCAGGTCGAACCGCTGCGCGCCGCCGCGTTGGGCGGCGTCCTCGGCGCTTGCCGCCGCCACGACCTCGTAGCCTAGCATCGCCAGGATCTCCGCGAGCCCTTGGCGCGCGCCGGCCTCGTCCTCCACCAGGAGGACCCGTTCACCCTTGCCGGATGGGAACCCCCCCACGATCTCGCCGGCGATCTGCGGCTCGGCCGCTGCCTCCTCGCCGGCCGCCGGTAGCGCGATCCGGAACCTCGTGCCGGCGCCGACCTCGCTGGCGACCGCGATGCTGCCGCCGTGCGAGGTCACGATGCCGAGCACGACCGACAGCCCGAGGCCCGTGCCCCGGCCCGCCGGCTTGGTCGTGAAGAACGGATCGAAGATGCGGTCCTTGATCACAGTGGGGATCCCGGCGCCGGTGTCCTCGACCTCGAGCCACGCCCAGTCGCCATCCCGTCCGGTGCGCACGTTGAGCACGCCGCCGCCGGGCATCGCCTCCGCGGCGTTGAGCGCGAGGTTCATCAGGACCTGCTCGATCTGGCCCCGGTCCGCGCGAAGGAGGAGCCGCCCCTCGGGGAGGTCGAGGTTGAAGGCGATGTTCTCGCGCAGCAGCGGGCGCAGCATCCGCCCCGCGGCTCGGATCGTCTCGTTGAGGTCCACGGTCTCGCGGGTCGAGATCTCGCGCCGCGAGAAGATGAGGAGTTGGCGCGGCAACCGGGCCCCACGGCGGATGTGCTCCTCGAGTCCGGCCAGCTCGGCGGCAAGACGCTCTGGTTCCACCCGCCGCATCCGCAGCGATTGGACCGTCGCCAGCATCGCCTGCAGCAGGTTGTTGAAGTCGTGCGCCACGCCGCCCGCAAGGTTCCCCACGGCCTCCATCTTCTGCGACTGCAGCAGCTGCTCCTCCAGCCGCCGGCGCTCGGTGATGTCCCTGACCGTTGTCAGGATCGCTCGAGCACCGTCGAGCTCGAACAAGTGGTTGCTGATCTCCACCGGGATCGTGCGACCGTCCTTGGCGACGTGGACCCCTTCCCAGACCGCGCGCCCCTCGGCCTGCAGCCGCCGCATGATAGCCGGCACGGCCGCGCTGGTTTCCTCGGTGTGGATGTCGCCGGGGCGCATCCCGAGCAGCTCGTCCCGGCTGTAGCCCAGCCGCCGGCACGCCACATCGTTCACCTCGATGAACTGGCCCGGCAACCCATCCGGGTCGACCCGGAGGACGAACACGGCGTCGTTGCTGCTATTGAAAAGCAGTCGATACCTGGCTTCGCCCTCGCGCAGCGCCTGCTCCGCCCGCTTGCGCTCGATCGCCTGCGCGGTCGCAATCGAGAGGGAACTCAACAGGTCCCGGTTCTCCTCGGTGTAGACCAACGCCTCCGAGTACGACTGCAGCACCATGGCGCCGATCACGCGGCCGCCAACCGTGAGTGGGACCCCGAGCCACTGGACCGACTGGCCGCCGCTGCGCACCGCCTCGCCGCGTCGCTGCATCTCCTCCAGTTCCTCTCGCGAGACGAGCAGCGGACGGCCCGTAGCGAGGACCCGTCCGGTGAGCCCGGCCCCCGGTTTGATCGGCTGCGACGACGAGGCGGTCTCGTCGACGAAGTACGGGAACTCAACCAGGCCGGTCGCCGGGTTGAGGAGCGCGAAGAGGAAGTTCGGGGCCGGCAGGAGACGGGCGACGATCGCGTGCAGCGCGCCGAACAGCTCGGCCAGGGTGTCGGCGGATTGGGCGGCCTCGAAGATGTCGTGGAGCGTGGCCTCGAGGTCGCGCCCCTGCCAGCGCTCGGTGACGTCCTGGACGGTGCCGTGGAATGCGGCGGGACGGCCGCCGGCCTCCGGCTCCAGCTCGCCGCGCCCGATCACGTGGCGGACCGTCCCGTTTGGAAGGACGACGCGGAAATCGATCTCCTGCGCCTCCCCGGAGCGCAGGCAGCGCTGCACCGACGCATCGAACGTGGCCCAGTCGTCCGGATGGATCAGCCGTCGGTATGTGCCGTAGGTCGGCGCCGCTCCGGCGGGGTCGATCCCGAGGATGCGGCACAATTCGTCCGACCACTCGACCTTTCCCTCGGCGGGCGCCAGCCTCCAGCTCCCGACCCGTGCGATGCGTTGCGCAGCCAGGAGCTGCGCCCGGTTCCTCCGCAGGTCCTCCTCCGCCCGAACGCGATCGCTGGCATCGCGGATCGCCGCCACGTGCACCGGGCGCCCGTGCCACTCGAAGTGGGAGGCCATGATCTCGACCGGGAACACGGTGCCGTCGCGCTTGCGGTGCCAGCGCAGCGGGATCCTCGTCAGCCCTTCGACCGCGGCCTGCCGGGTGCGGTCCGGCTCCGCGGACACATCGGTGTGGTTCATGCGGAGCCACTCGTCCCGCGAGTACCCGTACAGCGTCGCCGCCGCGGCGTTGACCTCCAGGACCTGCCCCGTCTCGTTGTCCACTAGGACGATCGCGTCCGACTCCAGCTCGAACAGCTGCCGGTATCGTTCCTCGCTCTCGCGCAGCGCCTGCAGCGCCGCCGCGTTCTCGCGCCGGATGCGGCGGTTCTCGATCGCCCTCTGGACGGCCGGCCCGAGGCGGGCCATCCGGTCCTTGAGGATGTAATCGTCGGCCCCCGCGGCCAGGACCGACACCGCCTGCGCGTCGTCCAGGGCGCCGGTCACGACCAGGAACGGCGTCCACGGCGCGACCCGGTTCGCGATCTCGAGCGCCTCCAACCCGTTGAACGCCGGCAACGCGTAGTCGCAAAGGATGACGTCGGGCCGGACCCGCTCGAGGGCTGCGAGGAACGCCTCGCGGGTCTCGACCCGGAGGGGATCGAACACGATCCCGCTGCGCCCAAGCTCCCGCTCGGCCAGCTCCGCCTCCGCCGTCTGGTCCTCGACAATCACCACGCGCAAGACCGCGTCCACCGCAACCTCCCCGGGCGCAACGACCAAACCATAAACGGAGTGTATTGTGGCACGAAAGCCGCCACTTGGATTACGATCGAGACCGCCTCAAGGGACTATCGTGCGACTCGTTTCTGTTTTCGCCGGACACCGGGGGGACACGTGAAGATCGGAGAACGGTTCGCAGACCAAGCCTACGTCCTCTTTCGCACGGTTTGTGGGGTGCTGTTCGCGTGCCACGGGGCACAAAAGATCCTCGGCCTGTTCGGCGGCGTGCGCGTCGGAGCACCGATGCTGGTCGCGGCGGGCGCCATCGAGCTGGTCGCCGGAAGCCTGATCGCGGTCGGCCTCTTCGCCGCCTTCGCGGCATTCCTCGCGAGCGGCGAGATGGCGGTCGCATACTTCATGAGTCACGCGCCGCACGGGTTCTGGCCAATCGTCAACCACGGCGAGCTGGCGGTCCTCTACTGCTTCGCCTTCCTCTTCATCGCCGCCCGCGGGTCCGGCCGCTGGAGCCTCGACGCGCTCCTCCCGGTCGTGACGCGGCGGCGCCCACCGGCCGGCCGCCCTTCGGCCTCAGGAATCTCCCCGATCGCCGGCGGCGAACCGGATCGGTCGCTCCTCCCGGCCGTTGGTCACCCCATCAATGGTGAGATGGTGGAACCTGCTACCGGAGACCGGGCGTGAGGTAGAAGCGGGGCTGGAGCAGGTCGTCCTCCGGCGAGATCATCCCGTCCTGGACGGCGCGGCGGGCCAGCGGCGTGCCGGGGTAGATGCGGATCCCGACGGTGGTCTTGAGCGCCTCGAGTCGGAGGGAGTCGGCGAACGCCAGGCTCTCCTCGACCGTTTCCCGGGTCTCGCCGGGGCCGCCGAGGAGGAGGAACCCCATCCTCCGGATGCCGTGCCGGGCCAGCAGCTCGGAGGTCGCCCGCACGTCGGCCGGCGCGAAGCGCTTGTGCATCTGCCGCAGGACGCGGCTGCTCCCGCTCTCGAAACCGAGGGAGACTTCCACGCAACCGGCCCCGGCCATTGCGCTCACCAGCTCGTCGCTCACCAGGTGCGGGTAGAGGATGCACCGCCACTCGACCCCGGGGGCCAGCTCTTTCATGAGCCGGCAGATCTCGAGGGCGTAGTCGTGGGGGATGTTGAACGAGTTGTCGACGAAGTAGAAGCGCTTGAAACCCGCCCGCGCCAGCGCTGCCAGTTTCTCCACGACCCGCCGCGGAGAGCGCGACCTGATCCTCCGCCCTTGAATGCGGGCGGTTGAGCAGTACGAGCAGTCATTGGGGCAGCCGCGCCGGCTCTGGACCGGAAGCCAGAGGTCGGGGCCTGCCGCGCTCGCAATCGGATCCAGAGCTTCGTCCCAGAGCGGGAATGAGTCCAGCGCGTCGGCAAACGCCGCAGGCGCAGCGGCCGGCGCACCCGCGGCGTGCACGCCCGGCAGCCCGGCCGGGCCGCCACCCGCCTGTAGCCGGGAGAGCAGCGCCGGGAACGCCTCTTCCCCATCCCCCGCCACCCCGAAATCGGCGCCCAGGTACGCCAGGGCCGCGTCGGGGAAGATGCTGTACCCGGCGCCGCCCAGCACGATCGGCGCGCGCGTGCCGGCCCGGCACGCCATGACCGCGGGCCTGACTTGCTCGAGGAGGAACCGCGGGTTGTCCCTCGTCTGGTCGTCGATGTTGCGGACCGAGATGCCGATCACGTCCGGACGCGTTGCGGCGATGGCGCGAACGACGGCCGCCTCGGGGTCAGCGTCGTCGAGCAGGTCGAGGAAGGTCACGTCGTGCCCGGCGCGCCGGGTCGCCGCCGCCACCAGGCCGAGGCCGAGCGGCATCGTGACCATGTTGATGCGCTCGGTGTTCGCCGAGATCAGCAATACCTTCATTGGCGACGATCGTACCCCAACCGGCGCCCTGCGGGATCATCGTCGCCACCGCATCAGGCGCCCGCGAGGACAGCGAGGAATGCGGCGCCGTAGCGGGCGAGCTTCGTCTCGCCGACGCCGCTGACGCAGCGCAGTTCCTCCAGCGTCTGCGGCCGCAGCGCCGCCATCGCGCCCAGCGTCGCGTCCGAGAACACGACGTACGCTGGGACCGCCTGCGCGTCGGCGAGCCGCTTGCGCAAGGCGCGCAACCGCTCGAAAAGCGCCTCGTCGACCGCCAAACCGTCCGCCGTCCGGCGCGGCCGCCTCGCGCCCGCCGGACGGCGCCCCTCCCTGGGGACGGCCAGCTCGACCCGGCGCTCGCCGCGCAGCACCGGCGTGGCCGCGGGGGTGAGCTTCAGGACCGAGTAGTTCGCGATGTCCTGGCGCAGGTAGCCGAGGTGCACCAGCTGCCGGATCACCGACATCCACGCGTCGGACGAAAGGTCCTTCCCGATCCCGTACGTTGTGAGCCGTTCATGGCCGAGATCGCGGATGCGCGCCACGTCGGCGCCGCGCAGGACGTCGACGATGTGGCGGGCCCCGAAGCGCTGGCCGACGCGGTAGACGCAGCTCAGCACCTTTTGCGCGTGCTCGGTCCCGTCGTAGCGCTCGGGCGGATCGAGGCAGACGTCGCAGTTGCCGCAGTCCCGCTCCAGCGCCTCGCCGAAGTACCCGAGCAGCGCGCGCCGCCGGCAGCCGAGCGACTCGGCGAACGCCACCATCGCATTGAGCTTGTGCAGCTCGACGCGGACCTGGTCGGGATCGCTGCCGCCCTCCACGAGCCGGCGCGCCGTCACGACGTCCTGCAACCTGAACAGCAGCAACGCCTCGGCCGGCATGCCGTCGCGGCCGGCCCGCCCGGACTCCTGGTAGTAGCCCTCGATGCTCTTCGGCATGTCGTAGTGGACGACGAAGCGGACGTCGGGCTTGTCGATACCCATGCCGAACGCAACCGTGGCCACTACGACCTGCAGCTCGTCGCGCAGGAATGCGTCCTGCACCGCGGTCCGCTCCGCGCCCGGCAGCCCGGCGTGGTAGGCCGCCGCCGGGATGCCCTCGGACGCAAGCCGCGCCGCCACCTCTGCGGTGCGCCTGCGGGTCAGACAGTAGACGATGCCGGAGTCCCCGCGGCGCCGGCGCAGGAACGCGAGCAGCTGTTCGGCAGGTTTGCTCTTCGCCACCACCGTGTAACGGATGTTGGGCCGATCGAAGCCGGCGGCGAACACCGGCGCGTCGAGCAGGCCCAGCTTCTCCCGCACATCGGCCCGGGTGGCCTCGTCCGCGGTGGCGGTCAACGCCAGGAACGGCACGCCGGGGAACAGCTCCCGCAGTTTGCCAAGGGCGATGTACTCGGGGCGGAAGTCGTGCCCCCACTGGCTCACGCAGTGCGCTTCGTCGACGGCGAACAACGCGATCTCCAGCGGGCGCAGGCGCTCCAGGAACGCCTCGGTCATGAGGCGCTCCGGCGCGACGTAGAGGAGGTCGAGCTCGCCCGCGTGCAGCCGGACCAGCACCCGCCGCGCCTCGCCTGCCTCCAGCGACGAGTTGTAGCGCTCGGCCGCGACCCCGTTCGCCTGGAGTGCGTCCACCTGGTCTTTCATCAGGGAAATCAGCGGCGAAACCACGACCGCGGTGCCGGGGCGCACCAGCGCCGGCACCTGGTAGCACAGCGACTTGCCGCCGCCCGTGGGCATGAGCACGAACGCGTCGCCGCCCCCGACCACGCGCTCGATGACCTCGCGCTGCAGCGGGCGGAAGCTCGTGTAGCCGAAGACCGCGCGGAGGACGGTTGCCGGGTCGGCCGCGATGCCAGGCGTTTTGGCCACCTGGAGAAACTACCACGGTGGCGGCCGGGACGCAGACACGTCGTCTGCGCCAGGCGAGGGCCACGGCCGCGCACGGCGGCTACGAGCCGAGTCTCGGCGCGGGCGCGATGCGCGGCAGCTTCATCTCTCCCGCCGCCCGCGAGAACCCCGCCACCTCGCCGGCGAGCAGCGCCTGGAACCGGCCGCGCGCCGCGTCGAGCTTCCCCTTCAGCTCACGGTACACCTCCAGCGACCCGGCCGTCGGCCTGCGGTCCGCGCTGGCCACGATCCCCGCGAGATACGTGAAATCGTGGTCCAGCTTGGGCTCGTAGTTCAGGTCGTCCTCGTCCGCCTTGATCTGGGGGTTCGTCAGCTCGAGCTCCAGCGCCGTCAGCTCCCGCGCGAGCGGCGCCGCCCGCTTCTCGAGCGCCTCGCCCATGCCCAGCCGGCGGGCGCGCCCCCCCAGGTCCAACACCTGGGCCCGGACGTCCCGGATCTGCATCACGGTCTCGTGCGTGGCCGAGAGGTCGTCGCGGATCGCCTCGAGGAGGTCGAACTGGGCCTTCAGGTCCTCCGGGGTCGCTGGACTGGTGGGGTTGGGCGTGACCTCGAACGCGGCGACGAGCGACCGCCCCACCGCGGTCAGCCGCACGTGGTAGGTCCCCGGCGCCACCTTGGGCGGCGCCTTCTCACCCTCGTTGAAGACCGCCTTCGGCACGAGAGCAGGCTTGAAGACCCGCACGTCCCAGACGACGCGGTTGAGCCCTTCCTTAATTTCCAGCGGCTTGTCCAGGCCTTTCAGGAGTTCCTGCTCGCGGGAGCGCTCCTCGAGGTCGCCCGACAGCTCTTTCTTCTCGCTCGTGAGTGTGCGGATGACCTTGTCTCCGGAAAGGATCTCGAGGGTGACCGGCTCGCCCTTCTTCGGCTTGCTCTTCAGCCAGAAGTCGATGATCACGCCGGCGGGCATGTTCGTGCCGACGTTCCTCGGCAGCGCGCTCTCGTCCTCCTTCGGCGCCTCCGCCATGAAGCGCGGCGTCGGGCGCGGCGGGAAGAGGTGCACGTCGCTCGCGGCTATGCGGTCGTCCCACAGGCGCAGCGCGGTGAGGTCGTCGAGGATCCAGAACGCGCGACCCTGCGTGGCGACGACGAGGTCGCCGCCCTTCACCGCCAGATCGGTGATCGGCACGACCGGCAGGTTGCGCTGGAACGGCCGCCACGACGCCCCGCCGTCCAACGAAACGAACAGACCGGTCTCGGTCCCGGCGAAGAGCAACCCGCGCCGAACAGTGTCCTCGCGGACCACCCGGGTGAACGCCCCGTCCGGGATCCCACTCGTGATCTTCGTCCAGGTCTTGCCGTAGTCGTCGGTCTTGTAGATGTACGGATTGGGATCGTCGAGCTTGTAGCGCGTGGCCGCGACGTAGGCGGTTGCCTTGTCGTGCGGCGACACCTCGATCGAGTTGACCTGGATCCACTCGGGGAAACTCTTCGGCGTGACGTTCTGCCAGCTCTTGCCGTCGTCCCGGGTGAGCTGCACCAGGCCGTCGTCGGTCCCCGCCCAGATCACCCCCTTCTCGTGCGGGGACTCCACCAGCGCGAAGATCGTGTCGTACACCTCGACCCCGGTCACGTCCTTCGTGATCGGGCCGCCCGAGCGGCCCTGCTTCGTGGGGTCGTTGCGAGTCAGGTCGGGACTGATGGCCTCCCATGTCCGCCCCTCGTCCCGGCTGCGCAGGAGCACCTGCGCCGCGTGGTAGAGCGTCTCCGGATCGTGCGGCGAGATCAGGATCGGCGCGTTCCACTGGAAGCGGTACTTGAGGTCGCGGGTGGCGCGCCCGTCCGCGAGCTGAGGCCAGGCCATGACCTCCCACGTCTCGCGGGTGCGGTTGTCGTAGCGCGTGATATCGCCGCCGTACCCGCCGGCGAAGACGATGTCCGGATTGGTCGGAACCAGCGCGATCCACCCGCTCTCGCCTCCGCCCACCGAATGCCAGTCCGCGGCGCCGACGCCGTCGCCCGGCACGCCGCTCGGGATGGCGACGGTCGAGTTGTCCTGCTGCGCGCCGTACACCCAGTACGGGAAGCGGTTGTCGGTCGCCACCCGGTAGAACTGGGCCGTCGGCTGGTTGTCGAGCGTGGACCACGAACGGCCGCCTTTGAAGGTCACGGTCGCGCCGCCGTCGTTCCCCATGATCATCCGCTCCGGGTCGTCCGGGTCGATCCAGAGGTCGTGGTTGTCGCCGTGGGGGTCCGCGACCACCGTGAACGTCTTGCCGCCGTCCACCGACCGGTGCAGCGTGACGTTGGGCAGCCAGAGGGCGTCTGCGTCCTTCGGGTCGGCGTAAACCCACGAGTAGTACCACGCGCGCTCGCGGATCTCGTGATCGTCGTTGACCTGCTTCCAGGTGTCGCCGAAGTCGTCGGAGAGGTAGAGCCCGCCGCGCTCCTTCGCCTCCACGATCGCCCACACCCGCCCATGCCTCGCGGGCGACGCGGCCACGCCGATGCGGCCGAGCGTCGCCTCGGGCAGCCCCTTGGTGAGCCTCGTCCAGGTGTCGCCGCCGTCGCTGGACCGCCACAGGCTGCTCCCCGGCCCGCCGCTGATGAAGTCCCACGGCCGGCGGACGACCTGCCAGAACGCCGCGTAGAGGATGCGCGGGTTGTCGGGGTCCATGGCCAGGTCCGCCGCCCCCGTGGCGTCGTCCACGTAGAGGACCTTCTGCCAGGTCTTCCCACCGTCCTGCGACCGGAAGACGCCGCGTTCGGCGTTCGGACCCCACGCGTGTCCCTGCGCGGCGACGTAGACGAGGTCGGGGTTGGTGGGGTGGATCCGCACCCGGGCGATCTGGCGCGTG
This sequence comes from Acidobacteriota bacterium, assembly GCA_003133645.1. Classification (GTDB taxonomy): domain Bacteria; phylum Acidobacteriota; class Thermoanaerobaculia; order Thermoanaerobaculales; family Thermoanaerobaculaceae; genus RBG-13-68-16. The sequence continues at coordinate 12,406 of PKYI01000078.1, forward strand.
TCGGCGAGGCCGACGTTGCGCCAGGTGCGGCCCGCGTCGGTGGACTTCCACACGCCGTCACCGGAGGAGAGGTTGCCGCGGATCGGCGACTCGCCCATGCCGACGTAGACGACGTTCGGGTCCGACTCGGACACCGCGATGGCGCCGACCGAGCCGGTGGTGAAGAACTTGTCGGACACGCTCTGCCAGCTCGACCCGGCGTCGGTCGTCTTCCACACGCCCCCGCCGGTGCCGCCGAAGTAGTACGTGAGGGGGTCGTGACGGACCCCGGCGACGGCGGCGACCCGCCCGCCGCGGAACGGGCCGATGCATCGGAACTCCAGACCGGCGAGCCGGTCCGAAAAGCTCTTCTCCTTCTCCACGGTCGGCGGAGCATCCCCCGCGAGCGCGAAAACGGCCAACGCCATTGCGGCAGCTGCGATGAGCCCGGTCGAGATGCCTTTCATGGTTGCCTCCGGCCTGGGGTCGAACCCGGTCCGGAAGAGGATACATCCGCTCTGAACATGCCGATTCTTCATCCCTGGTGATTCGATCCCGCGGGTGGTCTTGGTCGTCCCTATCACTGCGTGAGGCCTGTCTTCTCCTGCCCGCGGGCTGAAGCCCGCGGCTACAAGGATGCGACTACAACCACGAAAATGTCGGTCTCCATGTTCGGTGGCGGCGCAGGCGTTGCCTACGACGCGCTGAACTCCACGATCTTGCCGTCTCTGATCACGTGCATGCTCGGGTGGTGATCGATGTTCCCGAACTTGTCGAAGGCGAGCTTGCCGGTCACGCCCTGCTTATCGCCAAGGCTCATGATCCGCACCAGTAGCTCGCTGGTGTCTTTCGGCGGCGGCCCCTGGAGCGCGTCCAAAACCACCAACGCGGCATCGTACCCGTACGCGGCGAAGAGGTCCGGCATGGCGCCGTGGTGCGCCATCTTGAAGCGCTTGACGAACGACGCGATCGGTTCCTTCGACGAGGCCAGGTCGATCGTCACCATCGGGACGAAGACCCCCTCCGCCATCACGCCGGCGCGGCGCACGAAGTCGCCGGTTGCGATCGCCGAGACCGTGCAGATGGTGCCTGGGTACTTGACCCCGCGAACCACCGTCAGCGCGCCCAGGACCTCCTCGCCGTACGCGCAGATGAAGACGGCGTCGGGCTTGGCGGTCGTAACGGCATCGCCGATCGTCTTGTCCCAGTCGGTGGGTCCGATCGCGAGCTTGCCGACGATCTTCGCCCCGAGCTTTGTCACCTCCCCGGTGAAGACCGGCAGCATGCCGTCGGCGTAAAGGCCCTCCTCGGACAGGATCATGATCGTGTGGGCCTTCTTCTGCTGCACCAGGAAGTCGGCGGCGACGAGGCCTTCGAACTCGTCGGAGGGGACCGTGCGGAAGAAGAGGTTGCTCGATGCCGCGAGGTCGGGCTCGCTCGCGGAGGGCGAGATGATCACCCTCCGGGCCTTCTCGGCCTCGGGGATCATTGCCTTCGCTTCCGCCGACGTTGCCCCTCCGATCACGATCAGCGCGCCGCCCTTGAACAGCTCCGCGCACTCCTTGGCGGCGTACTCCGGATGGGAGAGTGAATCGCGGTATTGCGCCTCGAACCCCTTGGGCGACTGCCTCGCCACCGCGTCGTCGAACGCCAGCTTGACGCCGGCCTGCAGCGACGCGCCGTACCCCTTATTGACACCGCTCTCGGGAAGCACGACGCCGACGATCAGCTTGTCGCTCCCGCACGCGGCCGTGAGCCCCGCACCCAGCAGCACCAGCGCACCCAGACAAGCCCGCCTCATGACACCCTCCCGCGGCAGGAAAAGGCCTCTCCTTCGCTCGCCTGGGATTGTACTATCCCGCGGCCGTGGCGGCACCTCCCGCGCATGCGTGCGGGCGCCCGGATCAGCCCGCTTCGCTGCCGGGCCCCGAGCGAACGGGGCCGGCGGGAGGGAACTGCACGAGCGCGGCGGCGGCCGCGCCGGCCAGCGCCGTCACGGCGAGGCAGCCCC
>PKYI01000189.1 GCA_003133645.1 Acidobacteriota bacterium
GCCCGAGCGACTCGGCCGTAGCCCGTGGGCAAAAGAAGAAGCCTCACGCAGTGAAAGGAAACGAGTTGTGCGGGGGCGACCAAGGCCCGAACGCCGCGTCACCCGAGGGGCAACCAAGAGGCCTCCACGGAGTGGAAGAGAACCGACCGGGCTGAAGGAGGGCAGGCCGGGCCGCGTGGCCAGAGGAGACTGGCGTGGGCGGGCGAGCCTCTCGCCCACTGGACTTGCTATCCTGATGGCGGAGATTGGAACAAATGGTAGGAACGTGTGGGGACCGGAATGCGGGGAGCCGGCAACACCCGCGATTCGCGGCGGCGCTCGCCGCCGGGCTGCTGCTGAGCGCGGCGGCAGGGGCCGAAACACGATACGAGATCGCCCGCTACGAGGCGATCAACCGGGGCCTCGGCGCGCCGCCGGCCGACGTGGTCCGCAGCTCGCCGGCCGCCGCCTGGCGTTCGTTCCTGAGTCTGGCCGGGGCGGGGAAGTTCGACCTTGCCGCGCACCTGCTCGACCTCAGCGAGACGGCGCCGGCGCAGCAGCCGAAGATCGGCGTGGAGAGGGCGGGGCAGCTCTACCGGCTGCTCCTGCTGCTCAAGGCGCGCGAGGACGCAGTCACCACCGAGAACGAGGCCGGTCCCACGATCGGCGGGCAGGCGACCAACGTCGTGATCGCGGTGCGCTTCGAGAGGAGCGGCATCAGCGGCGAAGTCCGGCTGCGGCACACGGTCGGCGCCGCGCCGTACGAGCTGGCGTGGCTGTTCTCGCGCGAGACCGTGGCCAGCGTTCCGTTTTGGTTCCGCGTGCTCGTCAAGGGGGAGCCGGCGCGGGGCGCCGAACCGCTCGACATCGGCCTGGGGCCGATCCCGGACGGCGTCCAGCGCGGGACGCCGCGGGAGGCGGCTGCGGGTTTGCTCGCCGCATGCCAGGCGGGGCGTTTCGGCCTCGCCGCGTTCTACCTCGACCTTGGCGAGATCCCTCCCGAACGACAACGGGCCGAGGGTGAGCGGCTCGCGCGCCGGCTGATGCTGACCCTGCAGCGCACCGGCTGGGTCGACACCGACAAGCTCTCCAACGATCCGCTCGGCGCCCCGGAGAGCGGCGTGCCCGAGAACGAGCAGCTCCTGGGGGTCGTCAAGGTCGGCCACCAGCCCGTGGAACTGCTCCTCGCCCACCGCTTCGATGCGGAGCTCGGCCAGGTCTGGACCGTTTCGCAGAAAACGGTGGTGCAGATCGACAGGCTTTACGACGCGCACGGCTACGGCTGGCTCGGCGACCACGCTCCGGTCGCCCTGTTCGCGGTCAGCCTCGCCGAGTTGCAGCTCTGGCAGTGGCTCGGCATCTTGGCCGGCCTGCTCGTGTCGTGGTTCGTGAGCCGGCACCTGGGGCGCTGGGCTGTCCGCCTGCTGCGGCATCTCGCTCGACGCACCGTCATGCAGTGGGACGACGCGGTCGCGTTAGCACTGGACGGGCCGGCTGGGTTTCTGTTCTGGGCGGGGACCCTGGTGCTCGTCGCGCGCTGGCTCGGGTTGACGCCGGCCGCTTGGGTCGTCGCACGGTACCTCTGCAAGCTGCTCGCCCTCGTTGGCGTCGGGTGGTTCCTCGTGCGCTTGGTGGACGACGGCGCCCGCCGCGTCCGCGAGACCGCGAAGGAACGAAACCTGGTCGGCTTCCTTCCGGTCGCGGTGCGGATCGTCAAGGCGCTCGTGGTCGTGATGTTGGGCCTCGCGGCGCTCGACGTGATCGGGATCAACGTCATGGCCGGGTTGGGCGCCCTCGGGATCGGCGGCGTCGCGCTCGCGTTCGCCGCGCAGAAGACGCTCGAGAACCTCTTCGGCACCGCCGCGATCGCCGGCGACCGCCCGTTCGAGGTCGGGGACTTCATCGCGATCGGGCAGGACACCGGCACCGTGGAGGAGATCGGCTTCCGCTCCACGCGGCTGCGGACCGTCGCGCGGACCCGGGTCACGGTCCCGAACGGCGTGATCGCCGCCGGGCGGATCGAGAACTACACCGCGCGCGACCGCATCCTCTACAACCCCGTCCTCAAACTGGTCTACTCGGCCAGCGAGGCGCAACTCAACGCGGTGATCGGCGGCGCCAAGCGGCTCCTGGAGTCGCACCCAAAGGTGTTCCAGGGTGAGCACCGCGTCCGGTTCGCCGCGTTCGGCAACAACGCGCTCCACATCGAGGTCTGGTGCTGGATCGCGACCAGGGACTTCCTCGAGTACACCGCGGTCTCCGAGGAGCTGAACTTTGCGCTCGCCGCGATCGTGCAGCGTTCGGGGACCGCGTTCGCGTTCCCGAGCCCCACCGTGTACATGGCCGCAGCCGAACCGGCCGAGCCGGGAGCGGCGGACGGGAGCGGCCGCAACGGGGCGGCCGCCGGCACGAGCCGGCCCAACGGTTCGGGATGATGTTCCTCGCCACCGGCGGGCGGCCGCCGGTCAGCTCCCGATGCGGTGCACCCGCATCAGGTTGGTGAGCGGCCGGGCGACCACCGGGGCCCCGTGCGTGATCACGAGAAGGCCGCCGGCCGCGGCTAGGCCCTCGCGCAGCGCCTCGCGCTCCGCCAGGCGCACGACCTCTTCGTGGTCCTCGGGCTGCTCGGCGACGACTCGGGAGGTCACGCCCCAGACGAGGGAAAGGGCGCGCGCGACCTCGGGGTGAGGCGTGAGCGCGAGGACCGGCCTGACCGGCCGATGGCGGGCGAGAAGGCGCGCGGTGCGGCCGCTTTGAGTGAAGCAGACGATTGCCGCGGCGTTCAGGTGCTCGACCGCGGCCGCGGCCGCCTCGGCGACGGCATCCGAAACCGGATCGGCCACGTCGAATGCCGGGGGAGAAACCGCCCAGCTCGTGCGGAACTCGGGGTGGCGTTCGGCCTCGCAGACGATGCGGGCGCACGCCGCCACCGCCAGCGCCGGGTGGTCGCCGATCGCGGTCTCGGCGCTGAGCATCACGGCGTCGGAGCCGTCGAACACCGCGTTGGCGACGTCGCTGGCCTCGGCGCGCGTCGGCCTCGGCTCGTGGATCATGCTCTCGAGCATCTCGGTGGCGGTGATCGTCGGGACGCCGGCGGCGCGCGCGGCCTGGAGGATGCGCTTCTGCAGCACGGGCACCATCTCCGGCGAGGTTTCCGCGCCAAGGTCGCCGCGCGCGACCATGACCACGTCGGCGGCGCCGAGGATCGCGGCGAGCGCGTCCGGGGCAACGGCCTGCGCTTTCTCCAGCTTCGCGATCACGGGCACGGCGCGACCGCGCGCGGCGATCGTGCGCCGCAACTCGGCCACGTCCTTGGCGCGGCGGACGAACGACAGCGAACACGCGTCGATGCCGGCGTCGAGCGCGGCCGCGATGCATCGCAGGTCGTGCTCGGTGAGGGAGGGGAGCGACGTCTCGACGTCGGGGAGGTTGACGCCCATCCCGGGGGTGACATTGCCACCGCGGGCGACCTCGGCTCGGACCGTGCTCGCGAGCGCTGCGGTGACGAGCAGCGCGATCTTGCCGTCGTGCACGAGCACGCGGGACCCGGGCGGGCACTCGCGCACCGGCTCCATCCCCTCGACCTCGACCGTGGCGCCGCTGCCACCGGCGCCAACGGTGACGGCCGTCCCCTCGACGAGCGAGGCCGGCGTCGTTCCCTTCGCCACCCGGAGCTTGGGTCCGGCGAGGTCGCAGAAGACCGCGAGGGGATGGCCGATCGTAGCCTCGGCGGCGCGGACCAAAGCGACCAGCGGTGCGATCTGGTCGGGGGTCAGGTGGGCGGCGTTGAGGCGGAAGACGTCGGCCCCCACCCGCGCCAGGTCCCCGACGCCCTGAGGGGTGGCCGAAGCCGGCCCGAGCGTCGCCACGATCTTGACCCTGCGCGCGTCATCACCCGCGTGGTCCATGCCGGCTCGCCTCCTTGGCGCCGCGTCCCGCGGCCGACCCGATGGTTTCAAGGTACCACGCCGGCGCGGCCTTGATTCCCTTCACTGCGTGAGGCTGTCTTGTTTTGCCCCGCAGGCTACGGCCGAGTCGCTCGGGC
>PKYI01000102.1 GCA_003133645.1 Acidobacteriota bacterium
AGCGCCAGTTCGCGGACGTCATCCTGGCGCCCGCGGTCGCGGCCCCGCTCGTCGCGGCGCTCGCCCAGCGGCTGACCGCCATGGCCGAACCGCTCGGCGCCGCCAGGGTCTCGCGCGCCTGGCGGTTGGTGGACGACCGCCCCGGCCCGGCGGGCCTGCTCCCGCTCCCCTGGGACGGCGAGGGGCTGCCCGCCCGCCGGATCGAGCTGATCGCGGGCGGCGAGCTGCGCGAGCGGCTCGCCACCTGGGCGGACGCGGAGCGCACCGGCGACGCGCCCGGCGGCGCCGTCCGTCCCTCCTACCGCCGCCCCCCGCACGCCGGCCCGGCGAACCTCGTCGTGCTCCCCGAGCCGGCGCTGCGGCAGAGCGAGCTGCTCGCCCGCGTCGAGCACGGTTTCTACCTCGCCGTCCCGGCCGGAGCCGTTCAGGTCGACGCCGCGAGCGGCCGGTTCGAGTTGCGCGCCGCCGCGGTCGCGGTCCGTCACGGCAAGCCCGCCGCCGCGCACCCGCTCGTGACCCTGCGCGGCTCGCTGCGGCGCCTGTTCGGCGCGCTCGCCGCAGCGGGCGGCGACAGCGAGAGCTTTTCCCTCGCCTGCGCCGTCACGACACCCTCCCTGCTCTTCCGGCGCCTGGAGATCGCGTAGGGGCTTGCCGGCACCGTAAAACAGTCGAGCCTTGACATTTCATACGACCGTTTGATATAAGCGTTTGGATTGGATGGCCGATTGCGCATGTCCGCCACACACAACCCATCCCCCATCGAGCAGGGCGCCCAGACGCGGCAACGCCTTCTGGACGTTGCCGAGACCCTGTTCGCGGAGCATGGCTTCGCCGCCACCTCGGTGCGCGACATCACCTCCGCGGCCGCGTGCAACTTGGCGGCGGTCAACTACCACTTCCGCGACAAGCAGAACCTGTACCACGAGGTGTTCCGCCGCCGGCTGGGGGTGCTGCGCGATCGGCGGATCGCCAGCATCAGTGAGGCACGCAACGGTGCGGGGTCGCTCGAGGCCGTACTCGGCGCCTTCGCGGCAACGTTCCTCGAGCCCCTCGTCGACCGCAGCCGGGGCCGGCTGCTCATGGCGTTGTTCACGCGGGAGATGCTCGATCCGCAGCTCCCGGCCGAGCTGTTCAAGTCGGAGTTCGTCGAGCCGGTGAACCAGGCGCTGGTGGAGGCGCTGATGACGACGACCCCAGGCCTCACCCCGCGCTCGGCACGAGCCTGCGCCCTCGAAATCGTCGGGCAGCTCCTCCAGGTGGCCCAGCGCGAAGGGCGCGCCCGGCTCGACCCGGCGTGGGAGGCCGGACTGCCGCCGCTGCCGGAGATGGTGGCCCATATCGTGCGCTTTTCGGCGGCCGGCGTGCGCGCGAGCGCGGAGGCCGCGGAATGAAAAACCTTCCATTTACTCTTACCGTAGACGCTGTCTCGGGCCGGGGCCGCGCCCCGCACCCCCATGGAGATCGACCGATGCCTGACTTCCCGACACCACCGTTCCGGCGGGCGGCCGCGCGCGCCGCTACCGCCGTTTGCATCGCCGTCCTTGCCGTCGCGGGCGCGGCGTCGGCCGGCGGACCTCCCGCACCCGTACCCGAGAGCCCGGCCCGCGAGGTCCCGCTTCCGGCACAACCGCCAGCGGCGCCGGCGACCCAGCCGGTGATCCCCGAGGACCTGCTCAGGCCGGGAGCGACGATCACGATGGCCCAGGTCGTCGAGATCGCGCTGGAGAACAACCCGCTGACGCGCACCTCGTTCCTGCAGGCGCATTCGGCCGCGGCGTTGCTCGGCAGCAAGAAGGCTCCGTACTACCCGACGCTGAACGCGACGGTGAACTTCACCCGCTCCAACAACTCCCTTCAGGATCCCGTCGCTGGCGCGACCATCGATACCTACGGCCCGGCGTTGACGGTCAGCTACCTGCTCTTGGACCTCGGCGGGCGCGCGGCCAACGTTGAGGACGGCCGCCTCGGCCTCATCGCCGCCGACTGGACGCACAACGCGACGGTTCAGAACGTGATCCTGGGCGTCGAGACTGCCTACGTCGAGTATCTCAACGCCAAGGCGCAGCTCGAGGCCGCCACGGTCAACGTGAGGCAGGCGCAGGCGGCGCTCGACGCGGCCACCGCCCGCCACGATGCCGGACTCGCTACGATCGCCGAGGTGCTGCAAGCGAAGACGGCCTTGTCGCAAGCCGTTCTCGCCCAGCAGAGCGCCGACGGAGCGGTGCTCGCCTTGCGCGGCGCGCTCGCCACCGCGATGGGGTTGCCGGCGAACACGCCGTACGACGTCGGGCGGCTGCCGTCGGATGTCCCGCTCGATCACGCGGCGGGCGCGGTCGAAGACCTCATTGCGACCGCCAGGTTGCGGCGGCCCGACCTCGAGGCCTCCCGCGCGCTCGCCGCGAAGGCGACCGCGCACATCAGGTCGGTGCGCTCCGACGGCCTGCCTACGTTGTCGTTCTCCGCCACCGGGTACCGCACCTACTTCGACCCTTCGTTCGGCAAGAGCTACGGCAACTACTGGTCGGCATCGGCGCTCGTGACGATCCCGCTCTTTACCGGATTCGCCAACACCTACAACATCCGCCAGGCGGTTGCGGACGCCGGCGTCGCCCAGGCGCAGGCCGACGCGCTCGACCAGCAGGTGACCCTCGAGGTGTGGCAGAGCTACTACTCGTTCAAGACCGCGACGCAGCTCGTCAAGACGAGCCGCGACCTCCTTGCGAGCGCCGAGGAGTCGGAGCGCGTGGCGCTCGGACGCTACAAGGAAGGGGTGGGGACGATCATCGACGTGCTGACCGCGCAGGGGGCGCTCGCCGGCGCCCGGGCGGAGGAGATCGTTGCGCGCTCGAGCTGGTACATCGCCCTGGCGCAACTCGCCCACGACACCGGCACCATCCCGCCGCTGGACCAGCCGATCGAGATCACCAAGAAGGCCGGCGACCGATGACGACACCCGTTTCCACCTCAACCAGAACCGCCAACTCGCCACTCGGGTTGCCGTGGAGTAAGGAAGAAAGACCATGAGACTCTCGCTCGCCAACCCTCCGATGGCCGCCCCAACGATGACCGGCCTTCGCCTCCTGACGGTTCCCGCCGCCCTCGTCGTCCTCGGCATCCTCACCGTCTGCGGCGGCCCCCCTCCGAAGCGCGGCGTGCCTCCGGTGCCCGTCACGGTGGCCGACTCCGTCAGCAAGGACGTGCCGATCGTCCTGACCGCCATCGGCACGGTGGAACCCTACAACTCGGTCAACATCAAGCCGCTCGTGGGAGGAGAGATCACGCGGGTCGCGATCAAGGAAGGCCAGGACGTCCGCAAGGGCGACGTCCTCTTCGTCATCGACCCGCGCCCCTATGAGGCCGCCCTCGGACAGGCCCTCGGGGGCCTGGCGCGGGACAAGGCCCAGCTGGTGAGCGCCGAGGCCCAGGTCAAGCGCTACGCCGAGCTCGTCCAGAAGGACTACATCACCAAGCAGGATTACGACAACGCCGTGGCTACGTCCGGCGCGCTCCAGGCGTCCGTCCAATCGGACGACGCCGCGGTGGCGGCCGCCCGGCTGAACCTCGCCTACTGCACGGTCCGCGCTCCGATTCCGGGCCGGACGAGCAACCTCCTCATCCAACTGGGCAACGTCGTGAAGGCCAACGACGTCCCCGTCCTCGTCCTCAACCAGATCATCCCGATCTACGTCGACTTTTCGGTTCCCGAGGGCAGCCTGGCTGAAATCAGAAAACAGGAAGCTGCCGGGCCGTTGAAGGTTTCGGCGGTCCTTCCCTCGGGCGGCGAGCCGTTCGAAGGCGAGCTGAGCCTCATCAACAACGCCGTCGACTCCGCCACGGGCATGATCTTGCTCAAGGCGACCTTCCCCAACGAGAACAAGGCTCTCTGGCCGGGTTCGTTCGTCCAGGTCTCCTTGACCCTCGGCACGGAAGACGGTGCCGTCGTGGTCCCGGAGAAGGCCGTCCAGGAAGGCCAGCAGGGCACCTACCTCTTCGTCGTCACCTCCGATCGCAGCGTCGAAATGCGGCCGGTCACCGTGGGGCAGCGGCGGCATGACGAGGCGATCATCACGAAGGGGCTGAAGGTGGGCGAGGAGGTCGTCACCGACGGCCAGCTCCGCCTCTTCCCCGGCGCCAAGGTGGAGATCAAGAGCAGCACCGCTCCCTCCCGGGACGCCGGGGCCTCACACGCGCCGGCGGGCGGACAGAAATGAGAGCCGAGGGCATCCCCATCGAGGCCACGCCATGAACATCTCCGCGCTCTTCATCAAGCGACCGGTCATGACGACGCTCGTCATGCTGGCCATCCTCCTCTTCGGCATCACGGGTTACCGGCTCCTGCCCGTGAACGACCTGCCCAACGTGGACTTCCCCACGATTCAGGTGAGCGCTTCGTTGCCCGGCGCCACGCCCGAGACCATGGCCTCGGCCGTGGCGCTGCCCCTGGAGAAGCAGTTCTCCACCATCGCGGGCATCGACTCCATGACCTCGGTGAGCTACCAGGGGTCCACCACGATCACGCTCCAGTTCGTCCTCGAACGCAACCTGGACGCCGCGGCGCTGGACGTGCAGTCGGCGATCTCGGTGGCGGAGGGCCAACTCCCGACCGGCATGCCCACGCCGCCGTCCTACCAGAAGGTGAACCCGGCGGACCAACCCGTTCTCTATTTGGCCCTCACCTCCCCCACGCTCCCCATGAGCCAGGTGGACGAGTACGGCGAGACCCTCATGGCCCAGCGCATCTCCATGGTGAGCGGCGTGGCCCAGGTGCAGGTCTACGGCTCCCAGAAGTACGCCGTGCGCGTGCAGGTGGACCCCAACAAGCTGGCGACCAAGGGGATCGGCTTGGACCAGGTGGCGGCCGCCATCGCCACCGGCAACGTCAACCTGCCCACCGGAACCCTCTACGGCCCCCACGTGGCCTATACCGTGCAGGCCTCGGGCCAGCTCCTGAACGCCGCCGCGTACCGCCCGCTGATCGTGACCTACCAGAAGGGGGAACCGGTGCGCCTGAGCGCTCTCGGCCACGTCATCGACAGCGTGGAGAACGACAAGACCGCCGCCTGGTACATCGACCCCACCCACAACCAGCGCTCCGTGATCCTCGCGATCCGGCGGCAGCCGGGCACCAACACGGTGGCCGTGGCTCAGGCGGTGAAGGACCTGGTCCCCACCTTCGAACGCCAGCTTCCCGCCTCGGTGACGCTGTACACCCTTTACGATCGGTCGGACTCCATCAAGGCGTCGGTGAACGACGTGAAGTTCACCCTACTGCTCACTTTGGCCCTGGTCGTTCTGGTGATCTTCCTCTTCCTCCGGAACGTGTCAGCCACCGTGATCCCTAGCCTGGCGCTGCCGATGTCCATCGTCGGCACCTTCGCCGTCATGTACGTGCTGCACTACAGCTTGGACAACCTGTCCCTGATGGCCCTGACCCTGGCCGTGGGGTTCGTGGTGGACGACGCCATCGTCATGCTCGAGAACATCGTGCGCCACATGGAAATGGGGAAGGGCATCCTCGAGTCGGCCATGGACGGCTCGAAGGAGATCGGCTTCACGATCCTCTCCATGACCTTTTCGCTGGTGGCCGTCTTCATCCCCGTCCTCTTCATGGGGGGCATCCTGGGGCGCCTCTTCCACGAGTTTGCCGTCACCATCGGATCGGCCATCCTCATCTCGGGCTTCGTCTCCCTGACCCTCACCCCGATGCTCGCCAGCCGCTTCCTCAAGCATCAGTCGGAGGTGCACCACGGCCGCATCTACAACGCGTCCGAGAAGGGCTTCCTCTGGATGCTCGGCGGGTACGAGCGCGGCCTCAAGTGGTCCATCGCGCACCGCCGCCTCGTCATGATCTTCTCGGGCGTGGTCCTGGCGCTCACGGGCTGGCTCTTCACGTTCATCCCCAAAGGGTTCATCCCCAGCGAGGACGCCAGCCGCGCCATGGTCTTCACCCAGGCCAAGGAGGGCATCTCCTACGACGCCATGGTCCGCCACCAGCAGGCCCTCAACCGGATCATTCAGGCCAACCCGGACGTGGACGCGTTCTTCTCCACCGCCGGCGGCCGGGGCTTTTTGGCCAGCAACCAGGGCATCTGCTTCATCCGCTTCAAGCCCCGCAACCAACGCGCGCTCTCCGTGGACCAGGAGATCGCCAGGCTGCGGCCCCAGCTCATGGGCGTGCCGGGCATCATGGCCTTCATCCAGAACCCCCCTCCGATTCAGATTGGAGGACAGCTCACCAAGAGCCTCTACCAGGTCACGTTGCAGGGTGCCGACACGCAGGAGCTCTACAAGGTGGCCACCGACCTGGAAGGCAAGATGAGGGCGCTGCCCGGCCTCATCGACGTCACCAGCGACCTGCAGATCAAGAACCCGCAGGTGGAGGTGGGGATCGACCGGGATAAAGCCTCCTCCTACGGCGTCACCGCGGAAGAGATCGAAAGCACGCTCTACGACGCCTACGGAACTCGGCAGGTCTCCTACATCTACGCGCCGAACAACACCTATCAGGTGATCCTGGAGGTGGAGGACCAGTACCAGCAGGACCCCTCCGCCCTCTCCATGCTCTACGTCCACTCCAGTACCGGACAACTGGTCCCGCTCAGCGCCGTGGCCAAACTCACGCGCGACCTGGGGCCGCTCTCCATCAACCACACGGGGCAGATCCCTTCCGTGACGCTCTCCTTCAACCTCGCCCCCGGGGTCCCCCTAGGCAACGCCGTCGACGCGGTGCAGAAGCTGGCGAAAGAGATCGTCCCGGCCGATTTCACCACGAGCCTCCAGGGCACGGCGCAAGCCTTCCAGGCGAGCACCAAGGGCCTCGGCTGGCTGCTGCTGCTGGCCATCCTCGTGATCTACACGGTGCTGGGCATCCTCTACGAGAGCTTCATCCACCCGTTCACGATCCTCTCGGCGCTGCCGTTCGCCGGATTCGGCGCCCTGGTGACGCTGCTCATCTTCCGGGTGGATCTCTCGATCTATGCCTTCGTGGGCATCATCATGCTCGTCGGCCTGGTGAAGAAGAACGGCATCATGAT
>PKYI01000101.1 GCA_003133645.1 Acidobacteriota bacterium
CGCAGCAAGGCCCGGGCGCACGCCGCCGCCAGTTCGGGGCTGCCGGGCGCCGCAGCGCCGACCCGCTCGATCCGCGGCACCAGAGCCAACCCCTCCTCCAGGCCGTTCGGGTCCGGGAGCCGCCCGAGTGCGGCGAGCGCCAGCACGTTCGGCGGGTGGGCGTGGACGAGGGCCCGCACGCCCGGACAGGCGCGATAGACGGCGAGGTGGGCCAGCACCTCGGTGGACGCCTCGGCCGGGGGCGCGTCCTCGAGCTCGCAGAGCACGAGGTCCGTCGCGGCGAGGCGCCCCTTGTCGGCGCCGCGGGGGGTCAGGAGCAGGGCGCCGTCACCGATCCGACACGAGAGGTTTCCTTCGCGGCCGCGGATCAAACCGCGCCGCGACAGCGCGGCGCCGGCCGCGACCAGCTCGGCCCGCCGCAACGCTTCGGTCCAGGTCGTCATCGCCCCATCCCGGGCACCGCCGAGTCGGAGTCTACCGCCAAACGCCCGGCCGGCCGGCGACGGGCGCCCGCCGCGGCGAGCGGCGTCACTTCGTCCTGCGGGCGATCTCGCCTTCCAGTCCGGCCAGGTCGGGGATGTTCGGGACCGTGCCCTTGACCTGTTTGAGCTTCTCGACTTCGCGCTTGGCGCCGGCCGGGTCGTTGAGGTCGAACAGCCGCACGACCGCGGCGTTGTAGCGCGACTGCCAGTGCTCCGGGTGGAGGTCTGCCGCCCGGTCGAAGAGTTCGAGCGCCTTCTGCGGGTTCCCCGTTTCCTTGTAGCAGACGCCCAGGTCGGTCATCACGTCGGGCGAGTCGTCCTTGATGGCGCGCGCCTTTTCGTAGTAGTCCTCGGCCTTGATGAAGTCGTTGAGGTCGTACTTCGTGTTGGCCATCTGGACCAGGTGGTCGTAGTTCTTGGGGTCCTTGGCCAGCAGCCCCTCGAGCTCGTGCGCCTGTTCGAGCAGGCGGGGGTTCGCCGTGGCGGCCGTGCGGCCCCCTTCCGGCGGCTTCGCCGCCTCGCCGGAGAGCGGAGGCGCTCCGGGGACGCCGGCGTGCGGGTTTACAGCCGCCGACGGTCCGGGGGACGCCACGCGCTGGCCCTGGCCGGCCAGATAGCCGATGAAGAAACCGAGCAAAATGCCAACCACGGCAGTGACGACAGGGTTCTTCCACATCTGTCTCTCCAGACTCTCGATCAGGGATGCGCTTCGCGCCGTGCGACCCACGTGCCCGAGCCCGGCATGCCGGCGGCGAGGTTCGTCGCTTCCCAAGTCCCTTCGAGCTGCTTTTCATTCCCGCGCGCGACAAGCCGCCCGGTGTAGACGGCGACGAAGCCCTGCTGGGTGTCGATCCGCTCGAGGCGCACGTCGCCGCCGACGAGGGTCCCCCGCAGCGAGCCCCTCCACCCTCCCGAGATCTGGTAGACCCCGGTCACGAGCGTCCCGTCGAGGCGGAGGTCGAACACGCCCGTGAAGCCGCCCGGCTCGATTGCGACCGACCAGCGGCCCGACAGCTCATCGCCCACCGCCTGCGCGGCCTCCTCGATGCGCCGGATCTCGGCCTGGACCTGCTCGAGGTAAGCCCTCCGGGCGCCGATCGTGGCGCGGAGCTGGGACGCAGCGCCGAGAAGGGTCGTGACCTCGGACTCGGCGTGGCGGAGATCGGAGGATCGCGCCGTGAACCCACCGAGGTCCTCGCCGTCCTTCTGGGCGCGCAGGAGGTCGTCGCCGAGACGGACCAGGCGGTCGCAGGCGCCGCGGATCTGGTCCTGGACCCGTTCCAGCGTGGCGAGGTCGGCCGCCATAAGGCGCTTCTCGATGTCCCGCTGCGTCTTGAAGACCTCCAGAACGCCTTCGTGGCTCTGCGCGACCGCCCATCCGCCCACCAGGAACGCCGCCGCCGCCAGTGCCGTGACTCGTCTCATGGTCTCGTCTCCCGCACCGTGGCGGCAACACTAGCACAGACCCGGCGAGCCCGGCATTGGCTAGAATGCCGGCATGACGATCTCTGAGACTCGACAACCTGCAATTCGCGTCATGCTCCACCCCCGCGACACCAGCCCCAACGGCACGATCTTCGGTGGCGTGATCCTTTCGTACATCGACCAGGCGGGGGCGATCGAGGCACGCCTGCACGGGGCCGACAGAGTGGTGACCGTGGCAATGGAGAAGGTCGTCTTCCACGCCCCCGTCCATGTCGGTGACCTGGCCTCGTTCTACGGCGAGCTCGTGCGGGTGGGGCGCACCTCGATCACGGTGAAGATCGTGGTCGAGGTGGCGCCGGCCCGCGAACGCTCGGCGACGACGAGGGTCACCGAGGCCGAGATCACCTACGTCAACGTGGATGAGACCGGCGTCCCCACCCCGATCCCGCGAACGAGTTAGCCCTTCCGCATTCGGACCGGCCTCGGGAGCGCCGGCGCCCATGCCTGGTGACCTTGCGCCGCGGCAGGCATACAATGGGGCGTGACCTGGGAGTTCTGCTACGTCGCGGTCTTCATCGTGGGCTTGGCCCTGGCCGCAGTCACCAGGCTGATCAACGATCTCCGTTCCCTCGCCCGGCACCACCTCGTCGTCCCCCATCCCGACCTGCACCGCCCGTTCCTCGCGTTGCTCGGTCGCCGGCTCGCGATCGGCCTGGTGCTCTTCGGCCTGGTCGGCCTGGTCATCACCGCTCAACGGCACGCCGAAGCCCGGACCACTCTTCTGCTCGCCATCGCCGCCGGGATCGCCGGCATCTTCGCAGCGCTCCTGATGATGCGCCGCCCCTGCGCCATTGCGCTCGACAGCGAACGGGCCACGGTCGTCCGTGATATCCAGCCGGGAGCGTACGGGCAGGTCAGGATTGAGAAGAACGGGGTCACGGTCTTGATGGCGGCCCAGAGCGTGGACGCCGGCGTCATCCCTGCCGGCGCCGATGTGGAAGTCGTCGACTGCAGCCGTTCGGTCCTGACGGTGCGGTTGCGCTCCGAGGCATGAGCGGCGCCACCGCGCTGGTGCTCGCCTCGGGATCGCCGCGGCGGCGCGAATTGCTGTCGCGGCTGGGCCTCGAGCTGGCGGTGGCGGCCCAGGACGTGGACGAAAGTCCGGTTGCAGGCGAGACCCCCGGCGCCCACGCCATGCGCGTCGCGCGGCTGAAAGCGCGGGCCGCCATCGCGCACCACCCCGACCGGCCGGTGCTGGCGGCCGACACCGTCGTGGCTCTCGGCCAACGGATCCTCGGCAAGCCTCGCGACCGCGCGGCCGCGGCCGCGATGCTCCGCGACCTCGCGGGCAAGACCCACACCGTCCTGACCGCACTCGTGCTGCTCTGGAACGGGCAAGAGGCTGCTCACCTCGAGCAGGCTCGCGTCACGATGGTGCCGTTTCGCCGCGAACTCTGGCGTTGGTACGCCGGCACCGGCGAGGGCGACGACAAGGCGGGCGCCTACGCGGTGCAGGGCCAGGGCGCGCTGCTGGTGGAGCGGGTGGAGGGCAACGTCCAGGCCGTCGTCGGCCTCCCCCTCGCCGCTCTCCCCGACCTGTTCGCGCGCGTCAACCTGGTCCTCGTCGCCTCCGGCGCCGGACTCGCGCTCATGTCGCCCGGCGTTGCGCCTCGCCAAGCTCCGACAGGCTGAAGCTCGCGAAGATGTGGTGAGAATCAGGATCGGGCTGGAGCCCGTGACGATCAGGTAGGAGCGCGTCGCCGGCGATTCCTCCTCCCGCTCGTTCCCCTGGAGCCCGTCTTCAGGAGGCCGCACGCCTCCGCTCGAGGTCGAGCAGCTCCTGCTTCATCGCCACGCCGGCGGCGAAGCCGGTCAACGCGCCGTTGCCGCCGACGATGCGATGGCACGGCACCAGGATCGGGACGGGGTTGGCGCGGCACGCGGTGCCGACGGCCCGTGCGGCCCGTGGCTTGCCCAGCTCCGTGGCGATCTGCCCGTACGTCCGTGTCTGGCCGTAGGGAATGGCGGCCAACCGGTTCCAGACCGCCTGTTGGAACGGCGTTCCTTCGAGCACAACGGTTACAGAGAACTTCTGCAGCCCGCCATCGAGGTATGCGAGGATCTCGGCCTTCGCGGCGCGCGCGAACTCCAGAGCCGCCCCGTCCCCGACCTCGCGCTGCTTACCGCGCGCACCGAGGCGCACGCGGGTGATCCCAGCGTCCGCGGACTCGACCTCGACGAGCCCGAGTGGAGATGAGAAGCAAACCGTCGCGGCGTGACGCGCCATCCTGCCCCCCGATTTGCTGGGAATTCTAGCACCGCCGCGCAACCCAGTTCGCCACGACCCATACCCCGCAACAAATGGAGCCCGGCAAGTCACCGCAGTCACCGCCGCCGACTTGACAGCGGCGGAGCCGCGCAGTAGTTTCGGGCGGTGCGCGGTCCGGTGGCTCTGGTGCTGGTGGGGTGGTTCGCGGTGGTGACGCCGTGCGCCGCGCTGGCGCAGTGCGCCTCGCCCGCCCCTTTGCGCTCCTGCTGCGGCAAGGCGCAGGCGAGCTGCTGTTGCGGTGGCGGGGAACACCGTGTGCCGGCTCCGGCACCTGGAGTTCCCGCGCCCAGAGTCGCGCCCGACCATGCCGCAGAGCTGCCGGCCTCCGGCAACGGACTCGTGACGGCGGCGCTGGCTTGCAAGATCGAAGTCGCCCTCGTCTTCTCCTCGCCGATCGCCGCACCCACCTACCTCAGCGCCTGCTCGTTCCGCTGCTAGCAACGCCTTCCGGGAGACGTGTGTCCGCACTCTTGCGGGCGTAGTCTAGTTGTCGCAAAAACCCTGGAGGACGTCGTGAAGAAGCTTTCCTTTGCTGTGTCGTTCTGCATGATCTCTTTGCTATGCCAGAGCGCCCGGGCCGGAGCCCCGCCCGCGCCTTCACCCGGTGTGAGCGGCGGCGCGGTGCCGGCGCCGCCGGTCGAGGAGCTGGTCGCCGAAGCGCTGGCCCGCACGCCTTCACTCGCCGCGATGCGCGCTCGCCTCGCGGCCGCGCGCGAATTGATCGCTCCTGCCGGCGCGCTCCCCGACCCCATGGTCGAGATCGTGCTGCAGGACATGAGCTTTCCCAAGTGGACGGTCGGCAGCGACCAGATGTCGATGATCGGCCCCGAGGTGCGCCAGGACCTGCCCTGGCCCGGCAAGCGCGAGGCCCGGCGCGCGGTGGCCCGCGCCGCCGTAGCTTCGCGCGGTGCCGACGTGGAGCAGCTCAGACGCCAGGTCGCCATGCAGGTGCGCACGCTCTACGCCCGTGTCTTCGCCCTCGATCGCGAGCGGGCGTACCTCGACGCGGCGCGCGAGATGCTCGACATGCTGGCCGCCACCGCGGCGAGCCGGTACTCGGCGGGCGAAGACAACCAGGAGCCGGTGCTCAAAGCCCAACTCGAGGCGTCCCGCCTCGGCGAGCGGACCGACGACCTGGCCGCCGAGCGGGCCACGCTCGTCGCGGCGCTCGACCGCCTGCTCGACCGCGACGGGAGCGAGCCTCTCGGCGAGGTGGCGTCGCTGCCTTCCGTGGCGCCTCCCGCGCCCCCATGGGATGAACTGGCCTTTGCGCGCTCCCCCGAGGTTGCCGTCCGCCAAGCGGAGGTGGCGGCAGCCGAGCGGCGCGCCGCGGTCGCGCGCCTCGACCTCAAGCCCGACCTGACCACGGGCGCCGCGGTCGGCCTCAGAGGGGGCTTCGACCCCTCGGTGACGTTGCGCTTCGGTATGACGCTGCCGGTGTGGCGCAAGGAGAAGCAGGCGCCGCTGGCCCGTGCCGCAGACCTGGAGACCGAAGCCGCCCGCGCCGACCTGGCCGACGCCAAGGCCCAGGCCCGCGCCGAGGCGGCCCGCGTTGCCGCCGAATGGGACCGGGCCGGCCGCCAGGTCGAGCGCTACCGGCAGGCGATCGTGCCACAGTCCTCCGCCACCGTGGACGCCGCCCGCGCCGCCTACCTTACCGGCAGGGGCGACTTTCTCACCGTGGTCGACGACTTCAACCGCTGGCTGGACGCACGCGTCCAGCTCGCTTCCCGCGAGGCGGACATGTACTCGGCCTGGGCCCAGTTCCAAGTCCTCGCCGGCAGCACCGAGAAGGAGAACTGAACATGCAATCCTCACGCTCGCTTCGCTGGATGGCCGTGCCAGCCGCGTTGGTCGTTGTCCTCGTTCTGCTCGTCACTGCCTGCGGCGGAGGCGCTCAGACCTCGGCTCCGCCCGAGCGCAAGGTCCTCTTCTACCGGAACCCGATGAACCCCAAGATCACCTCGCCCGTGCCCGCCAAGGACGAGATGGGCATGGACTACGTCCCGGTCTACGCCGACGAGGCAGCTCCCCAGAGCGGGACCGAAAGCAGAAAGGTCCTCTTCTACCGCAACCCGATGAACCCGAACGTCACCTCGCCGGTGCCGGCCAAGGACGAGATGGGCATGGACTACGTCCCGGTCTACGCTGGCGAGGGCGCGGCCCAGGGTCCGGGAGTGCCTGGCCTTGCGGCCGTGCAGGTGAGCCCCGAAGGCCTGAGGCTCGCTGGGGTGCAGGTGGCGCCCGCCGTCCGCGAGCGGCTCGCGCGCACGATCCGCACGGTCGGGACGGTGATCGCCGACGAGACCCGCATCCGGCACTTCCATACGCGGGTGACGGGGTGGGTCGAAAAGCTCTTTGTCAACTTCACGGGGCAGTACGTGCGGGAGGGGCAGCCGGTGCTGTCGCTCTACTCGCCGCAGCTGCTCGCGAGTCAGGAGGAGTACCTGCAAGCCCGCGCGACCGCAGCCCGTTTCGCTTCGTCCGACCTTCCAGAGGTCCGCAAGGGGGGCGAGGACCTGGTCGCAGCGGCGCGCCGGCGCCTGCAACTCCTCGACGTCCCGGACGACCTCATCGCCGAGATCGAGCGCACCGGCAAGTCCCGGCGCGACATCACCCTCATGGCGCACGGCTCCGGGTATGTGACGGCCAAGGGCATCTACGAGGGCCAGCAGGTTGACCCCTCGATGATGGACCTCTTCACCATCACCGACCTCTCGACGGTGTGGGTCGAGGGGGAGTTCTACGAGTACGAAGCCCGCGCCGTGCACCTGGGCGAGGACGCGGTGGTCACGCTCCCGTACGACCCGGGCACGCGCCTCACCGGTCGCGTGCGCTACATCGACCCCACACTCAATCCCCAAAGCCGCACCCTGCGGGTACGGTTCGCGTTCGCCAACCCTAGCCTGGCGCTCAAGCCCGGCATGTTCGCCAACGTCGAACTCGCGGTGGACGGCCACGATGGGGTCGTGATCCCCGACTCCGCGGTGATCGACACCGGCCTGCGAAAGATCGTGTTCGTGAGCCTCGGCGGCGGCC
The DNA here is from genome assembly GCA_003133645.1 of Acidobacteriota bacterium. Taxonomy (GTDB): domain Bacteria; phylum Acidobacteriota; class Thermoanaerobaculia; order Thermoanaerobaculales; family Thermoanaerobaculaceae; genus RBG-13-68-16. Next base: position 7,276 of record PKYI01000101.1, read on the forward strand.
GGTTCGCGCCACGCGAGGTCACGCTCGGCGTGCGGGGCAACGGCAAGGCCGAGGTCCTCGCCGGCGTGGCGGCCGGCGAGCAGGTGGTCGTCCGAGCGAACTTCCTCCTCGACTCCGAGTCGCAGCTCCGCGCCGCGATCGCCGGCGTTGGCGGCGCCGCCGGAGGCCCGCGATGATCAAGAGGATCATCGAGTTCTCCGCCCACAATAGGGTCATGGTGCTGCTCGGCGTGGCCGTGCTCTGCGCCCTTGCGGTCTACACGTTGAAGGAGATCCGGCTCGACGCTCTGCCCGACCTTTCGGACACGCAAGTCATCATCTACTCGCGCTGGGACCGCTCCCCCGACATCATCGAGGACCAGGTCACCTACCCGATCATCTCGGCGCTGCTCGGCGCGCCGAACGTCAAGGCGATCCGCGGCTTCTCCGACTTCGGGTTCTCGTACGTCTACGTCATCTTCAAGGACGGCACCGACCTCTACTGGGCGCGGTCCCGCGTTCTCGAGTACCTCTCCAAGATCCAAGCGCGTCTGCCCGAGGGCGTGCGGACCGAGCTGGGGCCCGACGCATCCGGTGTCGGATGGGTCTTCCAGTACGCCCTCGTCGACCGCTCGGGCACGCACTCCCTCGACCAACTGCGCTCGTATCAGGACTGGACGCTGCGCTACGCCATCCAGTCGATCCCGGGCGTGGCCGAGGTCGCCTCGATCGGCGGCTTCGTCAAGCAGTACCAGATCACGGTGGACCCCAACCGGCTGGCCGCGTACGATCTCCCCCTCGACCAGGTCATCGACGCGATTCGCAAGTCGAACAACGAGGTGGGCGGACGCCTCCTGGAGTTCTCCGGCACCGAGTACATGGTGCGGGGCCAGGGCTACGCCCGGTCGCTCGCCGACTTCGAAAAGGTGGTCGTGAAGGTCGGGCCGGGCGAGGTGCCGGTGTTGCTCCGGGACATCGCCCGCGTCGAGCTGGGCCCGGAGATTCGGCGCGGCATCGCCGATCTCAATGGCCTCGGCGATCACGTCGGCGGCATCGTGGTGATGCGCCAGGGCGAGAACGCGCTCAACGTCATCAACCTGGTCAAGGCCAAGCTCAAGGACCTCGAGCCCTCGATGCCCTCCGGGGTCGAGGTCGTCACCACGTACGATCGCTCCGACCTGATCACGCGCGCCATCCACACGCTCAAGCACGAGCTGACGGTCGAGATGATCATCGTCGCGCTGGTAATCCTGCTCTTCCTCTGGCACATTCCCTCGGCGCTGGTGCCGATCTTCACCATCCCGGTCTCGGTCCTGCTCGCGTTCATCCCGCTCTACTACATGGGGGTCACGGTCAACATCATGTCGCTCGCCGGCATCGCGATCTCGATCGGGATCCTCGTGGACGGCGCCATCGTCGAGGTCGAGAACGCGTACAACAAGCTGCATCAGTGGGAGGCCGGGGGCCGCAAGGGCGACTTCCACGCGGTCCGTCTGGAGGCGCTCAAAGAGGTCGGCCCGTCCGTCTTCTTCTCGCTGCTGGTGATCGCGGTGGCGTTCCTGCCGGTGTTCGCGCTGGTGGACCAGGAGGGCCGGCTGTTCAAGCCGCTTGCTTACTCCAAGAACCTGGCGATGGCGATCGCCTCGCTGCTCGCCATCACCCTCGACCCGGCGATGCGGATGATGTTCACGCGCATGGACCCGTTCACCTTCAAACCGCGGTTCCTGTCGTGGTTCGCGACCAAGGCGCTGGTGGGAACGTACTACGCGGAGGAGAAGCACCCGATCAGCCGCGTCCTGTTCGCCGTGTACGAGCCCGCCTGCCGCTTGGTGCTGCGCTTCCCGAAGACCGTGATCGCTACGGCCGTCGGTCTGGTTGCGGTCAGCGTCCCGTTCTACTTCAACCTCGGGACGGAGTTCATGCCCCCGCTCAACGAGGGCACGATCCTCTACATGCCGACGACGCTGCCCGGGATCTCGGTTCAGCAGGCCGCGGATCTCCTCCAGACCCAGGACAAGGTCCTCAAGTCGTTCCCCGAGGTGGAGCGCGTGTTCGGCAAGGCCGGGCGCGCCGAAACCTCCACCGACCCGGCGCCGTTCTCGATGATGGAGACCACGGTGGTCCTCAAGCCCGAGGATATGTGGGAACCAAAGCCGCGCTGGTACTCGTCCTGGGCGCCGGGCTGGTTCAAGTCGGTCGCCCGACCGATCTGGCCCGACCACATCTCCTGGGAGGAGTTGGTCGACAAATTCGACCGCGCGCTTAAGATCCCCGGTGTCACCAACGCCTGGACGATGCCGATCAAGGCGCGCATCGACATGCTCTCCACCGGCGTGCGAACCCCCGTCGGCATCAAGATCTTCGGTGCGGACCTCAAGGAGATCGAGCGGACCGGCGAGCAGCTCGAGGGCATCCTCCGCAACGTCCCGGGGACGCGCAGCGTGTTCGCCGAGCGCGTCGCCGGCGGCTACTTCGTGGACATCGTGCCGCGGCGCGACGAGCTGGCCCGCTACGGCCTCACCATCGGCCAGGTGCAGGACGTGATCCAGAGCGCGGTGGGCGGTGAGAACGTCACCACCACGATCGAGGGGCGCGAGCGCTACCCCGTCAACGTCCGCTACCCGCGGGAGCTGCGCGACAACGTGGACCGGCTCGGGCGCGTGCTCGTGGCGGCGCCGGGAGGCGCCCAGATCCCCCTCGCGCAGCTCGCCGACATTCAGCTCGTCCAGGGCCCGGCGATGATCCGCGACGAGAACGGCTTCCTCGCCGGCTACGTCTACGTGGACATCGCCGGCCGCGACGTCGGCGGCTACGTGGAGGAGGCCAGAAAGCTCGTCCGCGACAAGCTCGCCCTCCCCCAGGGGTACGTCCTTTCCTGGTCGGGCCAGTACGAGAACATGATCAGGGTGCGCGAGCGCCTCAAGGTCGTCGTGCCGATCACGCTGGTGTTGATCTTCGTGCTGTTGTACATGAACACGAAGTCGGCGTTCAAGGCGGCCGTCGTCATGATGGCGGTGCCGTTCTCGGCGATCGGCGCGATCTGGCTCTTCCACTTCCTGCACTACAACGTCTCGATCGCCGCGTGGGTGGGGATGATCGCGCTCCTCGGCCTCGACGCGGAGACCGGCGTGTTCATGCTCCTCTTCCTCGACCTGTCGTACGACGACTACAAGCGGCGCGGGCTGCTCCGTACCCGCGCCGACCTCGACGAGGCGATCGTGCACGGCGCCGTCAAGCGGGTGCGGCCGAAGATGATGACCGTCACCGCCGCGTTCGCCGGCCTGCTGCCGATCATGTGGTCCACCTCGGCGGGCGCGGACGTCATGAAGCGCATCGCGGCGCCGATGATCGGCGGCCTCGTGACATCGTTCCTGCTCGAGCTGTTGGTCTACCCGGCCATCTATAAGCTTTGGAAGGGTCGGCACCCCCAACCAGGCGCGCCGGATACGATCGCCCAAAGTGGAGGTGGCTCATGAGTGCCGCGCCTGCCCCGCCTTGGCTTGGCCGGGCGTGCTCCCATGGGCATGTCCTGACGGAAAGATGCCGAAAGCGAAAATCACGAGGGCCAGAAGTTCTGCTGCGCGGCTCTCTTCCCGCTTGACTGTGAAGAGATATAGTGTCAGTATCGGCATTCGAGATGTCGTCTCGTTCGCTTTGACATCGTAAGGTACGGCAAGGTAAAGGGAGGTTCCCCATGAACAAGTTGAGGTTCTTTGCACTCGCAGCGTCAGCGGCGCTCTTGCCGCTTCTCGCTTCCGCCCAGGGCATGATGGGCGGCGGGGCCGGGACGCCCAACGGCACCGGCATGGTCACGGTCGCCGACGACGGCTCGATCCTGGTGACGCAGATGGGGATGACGATGATGGGCAGCCCCGGCGGCAGCGGCAGCGCGTCGCTGCAGCGGGCGGTTGTCGACCTCGGGCCGGATGGCACGCAGCGCTGGCGGGCGACGTTCACGAACGGCTGGCCGATGATGGCCGGCAGCAACGGCGACCTCGTGGTCGTGGTCGTGCTCAACAACGCCTGGATGTGGCGCTCGCTCTCCGGCATGGGTTGGTTCCCATTCGGCACCACGCCACAGAGCGGGACGCAGGACGCCTCCCTCGTCGGACTCGATCTCGCGACCGGCGCCCAGCGCTGGAGCGCGACCCTCCCCGGCGACATGGGGTCGTACCCGCAGTTCTCCGCCGACGGCTCCCGGATCTACACCTCCGTCACCGCCTTCGGCCAGGCCGGCATGATGGGAAGTGGCTCCATGACCCAGGGCGACACGGGCAACTGGGCGACCCAGATGACCAACAAAATCGTCGCTCTCGACCGCGCCGGGAACATCCTCTGGACCACCGACCTGTCGCAGTCGGGCGGGATGATGACGCCATGAACACGCCCCGCAAGTTCAAGCTCATGGCTTTCGCCGCGGCAACGGCCGCGGTGTTCCTGTCCCTTCCGGTGGCGGCGGCCCCTGCCGGCCACCTCGAGGGATACCTTCCGATGGCCGCGCACCTGTCCGGGAAGTTCGGCTCGTACTGGACCACCGACGTCTGGATCTACACCCAGTCGGCCACCACGGTGAACCTCTGGTACAACCGGAGCGGCAATGACAATACCGGGGCGCAGAGCGTGGTTGTGCCTCTCACCCAGCCGGTAACGTACCTGCCCGACATCGTTGGCACGACCTTCAACGCCGCCGGAACCAAGGGCTCGGTGCACTACCTCGCGAATGGGATGGTCGAGGTCGTCAGCAAGACGTGGACCCCCGGCCCCGCCGGCGGGACCTACGGGGTGGTCGCGGACGGGGTGCCGGTCGCGATGGCCTCGACACCCGGCGCCGGCCCCGACGGCTCGCTCCGGATGCTGGCGAACCAGACCCCCGGTTTCCGTGTCAACCTCGGCCTCATGAACGTGACCGGCAACCCGGCGACGGTGACCGTCGAGATCTTCACCGGCGATGGCCTGCCCGCGCCCGGGACATCTTCGTTCACGGTGACGCTGCAACCGTACGACATGCAGGAGAGCGACGACATCCTCGCCGGACTCCCAGCCGGGTCGCGCCAAGGTTTGATCGTCCGCGCCAGCGTCAGCGCCGGCAACGGCGCGATCCTGGCCTACCTCACGGACGTGGACAACACGACCAACTCGGGCGCATACCAGGAAGGTTTCCGGTTCGGTTACTGACGGCCCACCCTCGCGCGGCGTTTCTTGCGAACGCTGTTTTGACTGTCTATTCCCCTCACGGGAAGAAAGGCTCCCACATGAGAAAGAACTTCGTTGCTCTGTTGACGGGCGTCGTTTTGGTGTTGGGAGCGGCCGTTGCCCTCGCGGCCGATCAACCGGCATCCAAGCCGCAAACCACCTGCCCCGTCACCGGCAAGGCTATCGACCCCAAGACCAGCCCCCACGTGGACTGGCAGGGGCAGCGCATCTATTTCGCCGATGCGGCGGCGGCCGACACCTTCCGCAAGGACCCGGAGAAGGTGTTCGCCACGATCGCCGCCGAAGGCGTGACCCTCGAAAACATCCAGACCACATGCCCCGTGAGCGGCGACAAGCTCGAAGGGGGCGACATGGGAAAGCCCGTGACGATGGCCTACAAGGGCCGCACGATCAAGTTCTGCTGCCCCATGTGTCCGCCGAAATTCAAGGCGGACCCGGCCAAGTACCTCGCCAAGCTCCCGGGGGAGCAGAACGGCAACAAGTAAGCCGCGCCGACGCCGGCCGCGGGCGGCGCTCGGGCCGGCGGCGCCCGTCGTGTGACCTGTGAGGGGCGCGGTGCGTCGGAGGGTTTCACACTGGTTGCACTAAAGATCGGTCGCCCGCCGCGGCCCGCCGACGACGGGCCTTATGACGCCTGGGTCCGGTGGGCGGTCGCGCTCGCCTGGGCCACCGTGGCGTTCAACCTGGTCGAGGGTCTCGTGTCCATGGGGTTCGGAGCCGCCGACGGTTCGATCGCCCTGCTTGGCTTTGGCGCCGACAGCTTCTTCGAGGTTGGGTCCGCGTTGCTGGTCATCTGGCGGCTGCACGCCGGCGCCGCCGGCCACTCTACCAACCAGCGCACGAGGGAGCGTCTGGCGACGCGCGGCATCGGCCTGCTCCTCGGCCTCCTGGGTGCCGGCACGGCCGCCGGCGCGGCACTGCAGTTGGCGGCGAGACGGCACCCGGACACCGCGCTCCCGGCGCTGCTGATCTCGCTCGTATCTCTCGCGTTCATGTTCGTCCTCTGGCGGGCAAAACGGCGAGCGGCCCGGGCCCTGGACAGCCGGGCGCTGGCGAGCGACGCCGCGTGCAGCCTGGCGTGTATGAAGCTCTCCTCCGTCCTCCTGGGCGGCAGCGTCGTGTTCCTCGCCTTTCCCGGGTTCTGGTGGCTGGACGGGACGGCGGCTCTCATCCTGGCCGCGCTCATCGGCCGCGAAGGGTTCGAGATGGTGCGAGCCACGCTCAAGGCCGCCTTCGAGGGTGGGTGCGGCTGCTGCGACTAGGCCCTTCCCGTTTCCCCTTCGTGCGATCTCGGCCGATGGTCCTAGCCGCGCCGTCGGAGCACGGGCAACAGGCGCGCCTCGATGTCGTCCCGCACGGCGCGGAAGACTGCCAGACGCTCGCCCTCGCTACCCTTGGCGAGAGCTGGGTCCGGGAACGAGACGTGGACCTGCTCGACCGGTTGCGGAAAGACCGGACAGCTCTCGCGCGCCGAATCGCAGACCGTGACGACGAGGTCCCACGGCTCGGTCCGGTACCGCTCGACGTGCGTCGGCTGCGCCCCGGAGATGTCAATCCCGACCTCCTCCATCGCCCGCACGGCGAGCGGGTGAACCGCAGGAGCCGGCGACGTCCCGGCCGAGTGCGCCTCCCAGCGCGAGCCGAGGAGGTGGTTCACCCACCCCTGGGCCATCTGCGAGCGGCACGAGTTGCCGGTGCACAGGATCAATACCCGCAGCCTCCTCGTCTCCGTCATCCCACCCTCCCGCCGGCTCCGTCCGGCATCCTTGACAACCGGAGAATATAGTACGATATTTCGCGCGGAGACGAAATGGTAACCACGGCCCTCGACCTATTGACCCGGCTGCACAAAGCGCTTGCCCACCCTGTCCGCGTGCGCATCCTCGCGATGCTGCGCGGCGGCGAGCTGTGCGTCTGCCAGTTGAACGCCGTGATCGGCCTCGCCCCTTCGACGATCTCGGCCCACCTCACCGACCTCAAGGATGCCGGGCTCGTCGCCGAGCGCAAGGCCGGCCGCTGGGTGCACTACCGCCTCGAACCCGAGGGGTTGGCAAGGCCGGCCCTCGCCGCGCTCTGGCCTGCTCTCGGAGACGACGCCCAGGTGACCGAGGATGCGGCGCTCCTCGGCGGCCTCACGAAGTTGCCGGTCGAGGCGATCTGCCGCCCCGACTTCGACGTCGCCGCGTTGCGCCGGGCCTGCTGCCGAGTTCCGTCGCGCCGCCGCGGGGCACGCGCATGACCACCCGCGTCGCCGGCCGGCTCTCCTTCCTCGACCGCTACCTGACGCTGTGGATCTTCACCGCCATGGCGGTGGGCGTCGGCCTCGGGTATTTCGTCCCCGGCGTGGTGGGGCTTTCGAACCGCTTCCAGGTCGGCACCACCAACATCCCGATCGCGGTCGGTCTGATCCTCATGATGTACCCGCCGCTGGCCAAGGTCCGCTACGAGGAACTGGGCGACGTGTTCCGCAACTGGAAAGTGCTCGGTCTGTCGCTGCTGCAGAACTGGGTGATCGGGCCGATCCTGATGTTCTTCCTCGCCATCATCTTCCTGCGCGGCTACCCGGAGTACATGGTCGGGCTCATCATGATCGGCCTTGCCCGCTGCATCGCCATGGTCATCGTGTGGAACGAGCTGGCGAAGGGCGACAGCGAGTACGCCGCGGGCCTGGTGGCTCTCAACAGCGTGTTCCAGGTGTTGTTCTACTCGGTGTACGCGTGGGTATTCATCACCGTACTGCCGCCACTGTTCGGCCTTTCCGGCGCGATCGTCGCCGTGACGATCGGCCAGATCGCCAGGAGCGTCTTCGTCTACCTCGGCATCCCCTTCCTCGCCGGGATGCTGACGCGGCTGGTGCTCGTGAAGGCAAAGGGCAAGGAGTGGTACCACCGGGTCTTCATCCCGAAGATCTCACCGATCACCCTGGTGGCGTTGCTGTTCACGATCGTGGTGATGTTCTCGCTGAAGGGGCAGTTGATCGTCCGCATCCCCCTCGACGTGCTCCGCATCGCGGTGCCGCTGCTGATCTACTTCGTCGTCATGTTCCTCTTGAGCTTCTGGATGGGGAAGGCCGCTGGCGCCGATTACAGCAAGACCGCGACGCTGTCGTTCACTGCGGCGTCGAACAACTTCGAGCTCGCCATCGCGGTCTCGGTGGCGGTCTTCGGCATCAACTCGGGCGCGGCGTTCGCGGCGGTGATCGGACCTTTGGTCGAGGTGCCGGCGCTCATCGGCCTCGTCAACGTCGCGCTGTACTTCCAGAAGCGGTATTTCGGCAGCGAGCAGCCGCGGACAGGCAAAACGGCCGAGGCTCGCTCGAGAGGATGAGTGACACGATGGGCACGACCTCCACGAACGCGCACGGAGAACAAGCCGGGCCGCCCACTACGGCTTCCTGCTGCGCGCGACCATCGCCCATCGTCGCGCCTACCCGCTCCTCTCTCCCCTCCTCGCCGGTGCCGCTCACTGCGCGCCCGGCCCGTCGCGGACGGCGGTCGCGGTGGATCGTCGGCGTGGTGGCATTGATGACGTGGGTCGGTCTCTACGTTTCCCTCGCCCCGGCCGCACGGGCGTTCACCTACGGTCTGCTCCGCCTTTCGCCGGGCACGCCACTCGCCTCCGCGGTCGAGTTCTTCGCGTTCGAGGCGCCGAAGGTGATGCTGTTGCTCACCCTCATCGTCTTCGCCGTGGGCGTGGTGCGTTCGTTCTTCACCCCCGAGCGCACACGCCGGATCCTGGCCGGCACGCACGAGTCGGTCGGCAACGTGCTCGCGGCCCTGCTCGGCGTCGTGACCCCGTTCTGCTCGTGCTCGGCGGTGCCGCTGTTCATCGGGTTCGTGACTACCGGGGTTCCGCTCGGGGTGACGTTCTCGTTCCTGGTTTCCGCCCCGATGGTCAACGAGGTGGCGCTGGTGCTGCTCTTCGGCCTGTTCGGCTGGAAGGTCGCGGCGGTGTATATGGGCACCGGTCTGGCGATTGCCATGACATCCGGGTGGGTGATCGGGCGCCTCAGGATGGAACGTCATGTCGAGCCGTGGGTGTACGAGATGAAGGCGGGGGTTGGTGGCGACGACGGGAGCCCGGCGGACTGGGCCGGCCGCGTTCGCTACGGTCTCGCCGCGGTCCGCGAAATCGTGGGGAAGGTCTGGCCGTACGTCCTGGCGGGGATCGCGGTCGGCGCCGGCATCCACGGCTGGGTGCCCACCAACTTCATGGCGTCGTTCATGGGCAAGGGAGTGTGGTGGGGCGTGCCCGTTGCCGTGCTGATCGGCATCCCGATGTACTCTAACGCCGCCGGCATCATCCCGATCGTCGAGGCGCTGCTCGAGAAGGGGGCCGCCCTCGGTACCGTGCTCGCGTTCATGATGGCGGTCATCGGCCTCTCGCTGCCCGAGACGATCATCCTGCGCAAAGTGCTGCGCCCTCGTTTGATCGCGACGTTCGTCGGCGTCGTGGGCGTGGGCATCCTGATCGTCGGCTTCCTCTTCAACGCCTTGTTCTAGGAAAGGACGGAATCGATGAAGCTTGGAATCGCTCTCGCTGCAACCCCGCTGCTGCTGGCAGCGCCCACCCTGGCAGCGTCCCCTGCCCCGGCGCCGGCACGGTCCGCGCCGCGCCCGGCCGTGCGGGCGCTCGCGCCGGCAGAGCTGGATACGGCGCTGAAGGCCGGGACGTGGCTGATCGTCGAGTTCGGCGGCGAGCACTGCATCCCGTGCATGCAGATGCAGCCCGTCCTGCAGGACCTCCAGGCCGCGCTCGGCGGCAAAGCCATCGTGCACAACTTCTGGATCCAGCAGCACCCGGACGTGGCCCAGCGCTTCAAAATCATGGTGATGCCGACGCAGGTCGTGTTCGACCGCAAAGGCGAGGAGGTGTTCCGCCACATGGGCTACTTCCCGCCCGCGGAGTTCCACCAGGCCCTGCGGGAGAAAGGCCTGCTCTGATGCAGGAGCTTCTCGCGCGGCTGGCCGAGCACGCCGCTGCGGCGCCGCCGCTTGTGACGCTGCTGCTCGTCTTCCTCGGCGGCGTCATCTCCTCGGCCAGCCCGTGCGTCCTCGCCGCCGTGCCGCTCGTCATCGCGACGGTCGGCGGCACCGCAACCTCCCGGGCACGCGCGGTGCTGCTCTCGGTCTCGTTTGTCCTGGGGCTTGCGCTCTGCTTCACGGCGCTCGGCGCCGCCGCGGCGCTCACGGGCCGCCTCATCGGCGACATCGGCCCGTGGTGGAAGGTGGTCCTCGGCGTTCTCCTCGTCGTCATGGGGCTGCACCTTGCGGGGCTGGTGCGGTTGCCACTGCCGGCGCTCGACGGGAGGCGCTTCCGCGGCGCTGGCGTGGCCGGGGCGTTCGGCCTCGGCGCGCTGACCGGGACGCTGTCCTCGCCCTGCGCGACGCCGATCCTGGTCGTGGTGCTGTCGCTCGTGGCGTTCGAGAAGAAGGTGCTGTGGGGGACGGCGTTGCTCGCCGCGTACTCCCTCGGGCACGTGGTGCTGCTGTTCGTGGCCGGCGCCGCCAGCGGCTTTGCGGCGGCGTACCTGGGGAGCCGGGCCGCCGTCTGGGCGCAGCGCCTCCACCGGGGCCTGGGAGCGCTGATGGTGGGCATCGGCGTCTGGGTGCTCGTGCCAGTGGCAATCGGTGTGCTCGCGCAGTGAGCGCGTGAAAGGACAGGTGGACGAATGGATGCGACTGTCAAGACGATCGAGGTGCTGGGCCCGGGTTGCCCGCGCTGCAAGGAGACGTTCCGCGTCGTACAGCACGTCGTGGAGTCGTCCGGGCTGAGCTTCACCGTGGTGAAGAACGAGTCGATCCAGCGGATGATCGAGCTGGGTGTCATGGCCACACCGGCGGTCGTCATCGACGGCGGCGTCGTGATCAGCGGACGCATCCCCAAGGCCGAAGAGGTCAAGCAGCTCCTCGGCATCTCCTGAACAAGCGGGATATGGCGCCGACTGCCGTCGGCTCTGCGGGTGGCAGGCTGACTGGAGGTTGTCGAATGAAGAGTCCGGCCGGGTTGCCGGTCATGAGGTTTGTTGCGGTCCTGGTGGCGTTCGGCGCGCTGGCCGCGCCCGCGCCGGCGGCGGATGGCCCGCTCACCCTCGCGGAAGCGGCGGCGATGCCGTACGCCCCGGTGGTGATGGTGGTGGACCCGGTCTCCAGCCTCGGGCCGCTGGCGGCGGAGCCGCAGGCCGTCACGCTGGCGGACCTGGTGCGCTACCACGGCCACCCCTGCGATGGGCTGCTGGTGGCTGCCGCCGGGATCGCCGAGGGCTTGAAGCGGCTGTTCCCCGACGGGGTGGTGGACCGCACCGACCTGGTCGCGGCGGTCAACCGCTCGGCGTGTTACGGCGACGCGGCGGCGTACCTGACCGGCGCGCGCAGCCGCTACGGTTCGCTGGTGATCGATCCGTCGCTGGGTGACGAATGGATCGTCGGCCGCCGCAGCACCGGCTGGAGCGTGCGCGTCATCCTGCGAGCGGGGTTCAAGCCGCCAGAGCTTGCCGGCATGGAGCGCGAGTTGCGCGCTGCTGCCTGCCCTGCGGCGCTGATCGCCGCCGTGCAAGGACTGCAGCGCCGTTTCGCCCTGGCGGTCCTGGCCGTGCCGCCCGACCGTGCGTTCGAGGTCCGGCCGCTGCCTGGCTTCCCTTACCCGACCGCCGAGGCTCGCCCGGACACGGCCAAGCGCGCGTGTGGTCGAGTCAGCGCGGACCAGCCGCGCCGGCCGGCGCCGCGAGGAAACGAGTGAGGCGCTCGGCGAAACCCGGCTCGAGGTGGGGATCGGAGTGGCCGCGGCCGGCGATCCGCCACACCTCGGCGCGGCCAGCCGTGGCGCGCGCCAGGCGTTCGACGTTCTCCACCGGCACGGTCTGGTCGTCCTCGCCGTGGATCAGCAGCAGCCGCCCGGCGATGTGGCCGGCGTGACGCTCGGGCGCAAGGTCGTCGAGGCGCACCCCGACGCGCCACTCGACGAAACGGAGAGCCAGCGGCATCGCGGGCGCGAGCAACCACGAGCCGGCGCCCAGCCGCTGCATCGCGTCGCGGGGGTGGGCAAACGCCCCGACCGTGACCACCGTGCGGATGCGCGGGTCGTGCGCGGCGGCGTGGATGGCGGCGCTGCCTCCGATCGAGAGGCCGACGACGGCAAGCTCCCGCATGTCGACGTCCGGCCGGGCGGCGAGAAAATCCACCACCGCGCGGATGTCCTCGGAGAACTTCTTGAGCGACGCATGGCTGTCGGCGTCCGAGAGGCCGTGGTGGCGGGCGTCGAACGCCAGCACGTGCCTCCCCTCGCCGTGGACCATCCCCACGTATGGCAACATCCGCTCCGCGTTGCGGCCCCACCCGTGCACGAGCACCGCCGCGGGCCGGCGACCGTCGCCGCCGGCGATCCACCAGCCGTGCAACCGCTTGCCGTTCGCCGTCGGGATCCACACGTCCGCGTAGTCGAGGCCCAGCGCCGCCGGCGTCCGGCGCGGCCCGACCCGGGTCCGACTCCACGCCGCCGTCATCGCCGCGATCACTCCGATCTGATACACGATCAGGACACCGCACCCGGCCAAAACCCAGGTCACCATGGGCGGAGTCTAGCCCAAGCCGCCGCGGGCCGCCGGCCGGCTTGTGGCGGAAGCAGGAACCGGGCAGAATGCATCCAAATGAAGGGGCCAGCGATCTCGCCATCCGATGCAACGGTCGCCGAACTGTTGCGGGGAACCCCGTTCGGAACCCTGGGCGAGGCGGCGCTCGCCGATGTGGCGCGCCTCTTCGTGCGGCGGCGCGTGGCCAGGGGAGCGCTCGTCTTCCTCGAGGGCGACGCCGGCGACCGCTTCTTCCTCGTCGCCGCCGGGCGGCTGAAGGCGTTCCGCCGAACGGCTTCAGCCCGTGACATCACGGTGTTCACGCTCGGGCGTGGCGAATTCTTCGGCTTTTTGCCGCTCCTCGACGGCGCCCCTTTCCCCGTCTCGGTCGCGGCGCTCACCGCGGCCGAGCTGTTGATCCTCCACCGTTCCGAATTCCTGCACTTCGTCCATGACAACCCGCCGTTCTGCGTGGCGCTGGGGGCACACCTTGCCCGCCGCCTGCGCGGTTGCCTCGATCAGGTCGAGAGTCTGGGCCGGCAGGGCGCCGCCTCGCGCGTCGCCCACGGCCTGGTGAGCCTCATCCCCTCCGGCGCCGCGCCCGGTGACGCCGTCGAGGTGACGTTGCCGTTCACTCAGGTGGAGTTCGCCCAACTCCTCCACATCACCCCGGAGAACCTCTCCCGGGCGCTGACCCGATTGCGTCGGCATGCGGTCATCGAACGGCTCGGCCGGGGCCGGTTCCGCATCGCCGACGTCGCCGCCCTCGTCGATGTGGCCGAAGGCCGGTGAGGCCTCCCGGGTATCATCGACTGCAGTGAGAGCCGCCGCCACTGTCCGCCGCCGCGAGGCAGGGCCGCGCCGTCGCTTGAGAGTCCAGCGATCGGGCGCGTGATCCCCGCGGCCGTTGCGGCGCTGCCGCGCGACGTGCGCGTGCTGATGGCCGCGCGCGCCGCGCGCAGCTTCGGCCAGGGCGCGATGGTGGCGGCGTTCGCGCTTTACCTGCACGCGCTGGGCTTCACCGGCAGCGCGATCGGCGCCGTGCTCACGGCCGGAATGCTATTCGGCGCGGTGCTCACCGCGGTCGTCGGCCCCTTGAGCGACCGGCGGGGGCGGCGAGGCTTGCTGCTCGGCTACGAGGCGATGACGGCGGTCGCGGCCGCGGCCGCCCTCGCGACGGCCGACCTGCGCGTACTGGTGGCGGCGGCGGTCATCGGCGGCTTCGGCCGCGGCGCCAACGGCGCCGCCGGGCCGTTCGCGCCGGTGGAGCAGGCATGGCTGGCGCGCGCTCTCCCACGGTCGCAACGCGGGAGCGTCTTCAGCCTCAACAGCGCCCTCGGTTTCGCCGGCATGGCGATCGGCGCCGTGCTGGCGGCCGGGCTGCACCTCGCGCTTCACGGCACCAGCCTGGTCACGGTGGACCGCGCCCTGTTCGCGCTTCCGCTGGCCGGCGCGGTGGTGAGCTTCATCCTGGTGCTCAGCGCGGAGGACCCCGACCTCGCGGCGCCGGCGGCCTCGGCCGCCGAGCAAACCGCGCGCCGCCGGCGCGAGAACCGCAACCTGGGGGTACTCGCGTTCGCCAACGGTCTCAACGGCTTCGGCATCGGCATGGTGGGACCGTTGATGGCGTACTGGTTCGCACGGCGCTACGGCCACGGCCTCGGCTCGATCGGGCCGGCAATCGCGCTCAGCTTCGTCCTGGGCGCCGCAGGCTCCGTCCTTGCCGGCCGCATGGCACGCCGCCACGGTGTCGTCGGCGCGGTCTGGAGGATGCGGCTGGTCGGCCTGGTGCTGCTGGCACTTACCCCGCTCTCGCCCGCCTTCGGGCTGGCCGCGGCGTTGTACGCGCTGCGGGCCGCGTTCAACCAGGGCACCGCGGGGGTGCGCCAGGCGCTGGCCGCGGGTCTGACCGACGCCCGGCGGCGCGGCTTCGCTTCGACCCTCAACAACCTCTCGCTGCAGATCCCCCGCGCCGCCGGGCCTTTGCTGGCCGGCGCGCTGCTCCACCACGGGCACCTCGAACTACCGTTCTTCATCGCAGCCGCGTTCCAGCTGGCGTACCTGATCGTCTACACCCGCGCGTTCCGGGACCAGGACACGGCGCCTCCCGACGCCGACTGAGCCCACCCTGATCCTGATCTGAGAGCGCCGATTCTTCATGATTGGCGGCGGCGAGCCGTCGTGGGCGGTTCACAAGGGGCCGGCCCAGCGGCCGGCCCCTTGCCAATGGTCAAGCGCTACTTCTTGAGCAGCCCGCGGGTCTCGAGCATCGGCTCGATCTTCGGGTCGCGGCCGCGGAAGTCGCGGTACATCTTCGCGAGGTCCTCGGTGTTGCCACGCGAAAGGATCATGGCGCGGAAGCGGTCGCCGTTGGCGCGGGTCAGGCCGCCGTTCTCCCCGAACCAGGCGAAGGCGTCGTCGTCGAGCATCTCCGCCCAGAGATAGGCGTAGTACCCGGCGGCGTAGCCGTTGCTCCAGATGTGCAGGAAGTAGCTCGAACGGTAGCGCGGCGGCACCTGTGACAGGTCCACGCCGGTCGTCTTGAGCGCCTCGGCCTCGAACGGGTCCACCGCCTCAGCCGGCGCGGCGGCGGGGAGCGTGTGCCACTGCATGTCGAGCTCGGACGCCGCCAGGATCTCGGTCAGGTCGTAGCCCTGGTTGAAGGTGGAGGCGTTCTTGATCTTGTCCGCAAGCTCCTGCGGCATCGGCTTGCCGGTCGTGCCGTTGATCGCGTAGTGCGCCAGGACCTTCGGGTCCAGCGCCCAGTGCTCGTTGATCTGCGACGGGAACTCCACGAAGTCGCGCGCCACGTTGGTGCCGGACAGACTCGGGTATTGCTGGTCGGCGAACATGCCGTGCAGGGCATGCCCGAACTCGTGGAACATCGTGGTCACGTCGTCCCAGGAGAGCAGCGCGGGCTGGCCCGGCGCGGGCTTGGTGAAGTTCGCGACGTTGAACACCACCGGTTTGGTGCCGAACAACTTGGACTGGCCGACAAAGTTGTCCATCCAGGCGCCGCCCGACTTGTTGTCGCGCTTGAAGTAGTCGCAGTAGAAGAGCGCCAGCGGCGAACCGTCCCGGTCGGACACCTCGAAGACGCGCACGTCGGGGTTGTACACGGGGATATCGTGGCGCTCCTTGAACGTCAACCCGTAGAGTTCGTGCGCCGCATAGAACACCCCGTCCTTGAGTACGCGGTTGAGTTCGAAGTACGGCTTGAGCTGCGCTTCATCGAGATCGTACGTCGCCTTGCGCACCTGGTCGGCGTAGAACTCCCAGTCCCAGGGCTCGAGCGTGAAGCCGCCGTGCTGCTGGTCGATCAACTCTTGGATCCGGGCGGCCTCGCCGCGCGCGTTCGCGGTCGCCGGCGGGACCAGTTTGCCGAGGAACCCCTCGACGGCGGCCGGCGTCTTCGCCATCTGGTCCTCGAGCCTCCACGCCGCATAGCTCGGGAAGCCGAGGAGCTTCGCCTTCTCGGCGCGCAGCATCGCCAGCTCGGAGATCGTGGCGCGGGTGTCGTTGGCGTCGCCGTGCTCGGTGCGCAGCCACGACGCCCGGAAGAGCCGCTCGCGCGTGGCGCGGTCGGTCAACGACGACAGGGCCGGCTGCTGCGTCGTGTTCTGCAGCGGAATCAGCCACTTGCCCTCAAGGTCGCGGGCCTTCGCCGCCTGCGCCGCCGCGTCGAGCTCGCCCGGCCCGAACCCGGCCAGCTCGGCCTTGTCGCTCCCCACCAGCGCCCCCGCCTTGGCCGCCGCGAGCAGCTGGTTGACGAACTTCGCGCTGAGAGCCGCGTCGCGCTCGTTGAGCTGCTTGAGCGTCGCTTTGTCGGCGTCGGAGAGCCTCGCTCCCGCGTGCACGAACTGTTGGTGGTAATACTCCACGAGGCGCAGCGACTCCGGGTCGAGCTTGAGCGTGGCGCGCTCTTCGTAGATCGCCTCGACGCGCTTGAACAGCTTGGGGTTGAGGAAAATCGCGTCCTGTAGGGCCGCGAGTTTCGGCGCCATCTCCTCCTGCAGCTTCTGCAACGTCGGGTCGGTGTTGGCCGACGAAAGCCCGTTGAACACCAGGTTCACCCGCGTCAGCAGCTGGCCGCTCCTCTCCAGGGCGACGAGCGTGTTCTCGAAGGTGGCCGGCGCCGGGTTGTCGGCGATCTTCTCCACCTCCAGCCGCTGCAGCTTGATGCCTTCCTCGAGCGCCGGCTTGAAGTCGTCGTCCCGGATCTTGTCGAACGGCGGCGCCTGGAATGGCAGGGTGCTTGCGGTGAGGAACGGGTTGGTCCGCGCGGTGGCTTTGGCGCCGGCGGCGGGCGTGTTCTCGCCGGCGGACGCGGACGGGGCGAAGATGCCCACGAGCGCGGCCGCGCCGACGATGCTGAGGGTGAGGGTTCGGAGCATCACTGGAGTCCTCCCGTCGTGATCTCGTACACGCCGGCAGGGCCGAGTCGGTTCCCGCCAGTCGCATCGTCACGTTACTCGGAGCGTTGCCGCAGGGTCAAGCGTGGACGTCGTGCGGGGCGTCAGCGAGCGTGAACTCCCAGGCACACGCCCCGTCCGCCCCAGGATCCGGCGGACACGCAAGACAACGCACCCGGATGCGCGGGTCCACGGTCCTGGCGAGGCCGGAGAACTCGACCTCGCCCACGCTCTTGCACGGGAAGTCGGGCAGCCCCTTGCGGCGCCGCGTCTGCTGGACGCGGCACGACTCGGTCACGAAGCGCAGCACCGTGCCGCCCTCGGCCCACTCGGTCCGGTAGGGGTTGATGAGGGCGTACATCCGCAAGCCCAGGACCCGTTCGAGGGCGGCGAGGCCGCCGCCCGGGGCGATGCCGAGGAAGTCCAGTGCGCGCTTCGCCTCGGCCGGGGCGAAACGCGCCCAGGCGGCGGCGTCCAGCTCGATCGCCGCGGCCATGCCGAACCGTTCCTCCGCGGCCAGGAACCACGAGCCGTCGTGGGCCAGCCAGTTCTTGGCGAACGCCGCGAGCGCTTCGAGGAGCTGCTCGCGGTCCATCGTGGCGTACTCGCTCATCCCCCACCTCCAGGTCCGTCGTCCCGGCCGCGCAGTCTGGCGCGCGGTGCGGCGTCGCGCAAGCCGTCGGCCCGCTTGCCGGACCGATCTTAGGGTATCCTAACTCCGGGGAGGGGCGATGCCGGCCAGGAAGAGTGCGGGGCTCGGGGAGAGCCTCGAGGACTACGTCGAGATCATCCTTGCCCTCGAGCGGGACGCGGGTGGGGCGCGAGTGCGCGACATCGCCGCCCGCGTCGGCGTTTCCCAACCCTCGGTCACCGGCGCGCTGCGGGCACTCAGGGCCAAGGGACTGGTGCGCTACGAGCCGTACACCCACGCGACGCTCACCCCGGTGGGGCGGAGGATCGCCGCCGAGGTGACGCGGCGCCACCGCGTGCTGAAGGAGTTCCTCACGCATGTCCTCGCCCTGCCCGAGGAGGAGGCCAACGCCGGCGCCTGCCGCATGGAGCACGTCCTCGCGCCCGCGGTGATCGACCGCTTTTGCGCCTTCGCCGATTTCGTCCACGGCTGTCCCCGCCGCGTCGCGGAGTGGGTGGAGGGGATCGGCTTCGCGTGCCCGAACCGCGGCTCCGGTCCGGAGTGCGCCCATTGCGGCGCGCCGGCGCCGGCGGGCCGCCGGATCGCGGGCTCGCCCGCCAGACGAAGGAGGCTCCCAGGGTCCGAGGCGAGGCACCGCAACGAAGGGGCCGGCACGTGCTGAAGCCGCTCTCCGAACTCAAGTCCGGCGAGCGTGGGATCGTCCGCGAGCTGCAGGGCGGGCGAAGGCTGGCCGCACGCCTGGCGGGGCTCGGCCTCATTCCGGGAGCGCTGGTGGGCGTGGTGCACAACTACGGACGCGGGCCGCTGACCGTTGCCGTCCTTCACACCCGCGTGGCGCTCGGGATCGGACAGGCGGCACGCGTGTTGGTGGAGACCACCGAGGGCGAGGCGTGAGCGTGGAGCCGGCGGCCTCGGTCACCATCGCCCTGGCCGGGCAGCCGAACGTCGGGAAGTCCACGGTCTTCAACCGGCTCACTGGCCTGAACCAGCACGTGGGCAACTGGCCCGGCAAGACGGTGGAGCAGAAGACCGGCGAGATGGAGCACGAGGGCACGCGGGTCCGTCTCGTCGACCTTCCAGGCACCTACAGCCTCACGGCCAACTCCGAGGAGGAGCGCATCGCGCGGGATTTCATCCTGCGGGAGTGTCCCGACGTCGTGATCGCCATCGTCAACGCGGCGGCGCTCGAGCGCAACCTGTACCTCCTCGCTGAGCTGCTGGTGCTGCCGAGCCCGGTGGTGATCGGCCTCAACATGATGGACGTGGCCGAGAGCCAGGGCGTCCATGTCGAGCCGGAGGTACTGGAGGCCGCCCTCAAGGTGCCGGTCGTCCCGCTGATCGCTTCGAGGAACCAGGGGCTCCTCCCCCTCGTGGCCGCGGCGCTGCGCGTAGCGGCAAACCCCGGCGCCTTCGCGCCCCTGCGGCCGGAGATCCGGCCCGCGCACCGCCCGGTCCTCGCGGCGATCGCCGCCCAGCTTGCCGGCAAGCTGCCGTCCCTCTACCCCACGGACTGGGCGGCGCTCAAGCTGTTGGAGGGCGATGCCGAGATCGCCGCCGTGGTGCGCGCGGCGGCGCCCGAGGCGTGGGAAGGAATTCAGCCCCTCCTCATGCAGCACGAGGACGCCTACCTCGACATCGCGGGCGGCCGTTACGAGTGGATCGCCCGGATGGTCCGCGCCGCCGTCGTCCGGCCCCGGGCCGGCGTCGTCACCGTGACCGACCGCCTCGACCGCGTCGCGACCCATCCGCTGTGGGGGCTGGCCCTGCTCCTCGGCGTCCTCGCCGGGGTCTTCTGGCTGACCTACACCGCGGCGTCGCCGCTCGTCAACCTCCTGGGCCGGGCGATCAGCGGATCGTTCGCGGGCGCCGCGCGGTCCGCCCTGTCCTGGGCGCCGGCATGGCTGGCGGCGTTCGTGGCGGACGGCCTCATCGGCGGCGCGGGAATGGTCCTCTCGTTCCTGCCCATCCTCGTCTTCTTCTTCGCGCTCATCGGCCTGCTCGAAGACGTGGGGTACATGGCCCGAATGGCCTACGTGATGGACCGCTTCATGCACCGCCTGGGCCTGCACGGGAAGTCCTCTCTCCCGCTCTTCCTCGGCTTCGGCTGCAACATTCCGGCCGTGCTGGGAACGCGGATCATCGAGGACCGCCGCGCCCGCCTGCTGACGCTCCTGCTGGCGCCGCTGGTGCCGTGCACGGCGCGCCTCGCGGTCGTCACCTTCCTGGCGCCGGCGTTCTTCGGGGAGCTGGCGACCTGGGTGATGGTGGGGCTGGTCGCGCTCAACCTCCTGGTCCTCGTGGTCGTGGGCGTGGTGCTCAACCGCCTGGCATTCCGCGGCGCGAAGACCGCCTTCATCATGGAGATGCCGCTCTACCACGTCCCCAACCTCCGCACCATCGGCCTCTTCGTATGGAACAACGTCTGGGCGTTCCTCAAGAAGGCCGGCTCCGTGATCGTGGTCGTCGCCGCCATCGTTTGGGCCCTGAGCAGCTGGCCGGGCCCCGGCATGGAGCACAGCATCCTCGCGGGCATCGGCCGCGCCCTCACGCCGATCGGCGCGTGGATCGGCCTCGATGACTGGCGGTTCATCGTTGCGCTGCTCACCAGCTTCGTCGCCAAGGAGAACGCTATCGCCACTCTGGGCGTTCTGTTCAGCGCCGGCGAGCGCGGGGTGGGCCTCGCCAAACAGGTCGCCGCTGCGCTGCCGCCGTCAGCGGCGCTCGCGTTTCTCGTCGTGCAGATGCTGTTCGTCCCCTGCGTCGCCACGGTCGCCGCGACCAAGCAGGAGGCCGGCTGGAGGTGGGCGCTTCTCAGCGTGCTCATGCTCCTCGCCATCTCCCTCGGCGTCGGCACCATCACGTACCAGGTCTTCTCGAGGTTGTGATGCTGGCACGATTGCTCGCCCTGATCGCCGAGGGGAACCTGCACACCGCCGGCGACCTTGCCGCCGCACTCGGGGTCAACCGCGAGCTGGTCGAGGCGATGCTCGCCGACCTCCAGCGCCAGGGCTACCTTGCCCCTCCCCCGCCATCCTGCCCCGGCGCGTGCGCCGCGTGTCCGCTGCAGACCGCGTGTGCTCCCGTGGAGACCTCGACCGGCGCCATCAGGGTCCTCGCGCCCCGCGCCGGCGCCCGCCGCCCCTCGAACTGAGGCAACGCCCGCTCCTGCGGGACGGGTCACCCCGGAGCCACCGCCGTCAACGCGGGACTTCGCGTCCGGCCGCAAGAAATCCGGGCGCCGCAGCCGCTGACTTGTCGCGCGACAAGGAAACGCCCGTGGCGCAGCCGTAGGGTGTGATTCGGGCGCATCGGGCGCCCATCATTTGGGGGAAGGATCTATGGATATCCATATAGGCGCACAGACGGAGACGTGGGATACCGGGGCCGAGCGGCTGCGGCGGCTCGCGCATCCGCTCCGTCTGGCATTGCTCACCCTGCTGCGGCAGCGCGGCGAGCTGTGCGTGTGCGGGATCGCCGCGGCACTGGCGGCTGAACAAGCCACGCTCTCGCGCCACCTCCGCATCCTCAAGGACGGCCAACTCGTGCGCTCGCGCCGCGACGGGGCCAACGTCTTCTACTCGCTCGACGGCGAAACCGCGCGAACGCTGCTGCGGCAGCTCGAGCAGCTGCTCGGCGGCCGGAACGACCCGGCAAGGAGGCAGGCATGAAATGGCTGGCAACGTTGCTCGTGGCCGCGGCGCTCGTCCCCGCCAGCGCTCGCGCGCTCACGATCGAGGAGGCAACGACGCGCGCGCTGGCCGCCAACCCGAGGCTTCAGGCCGCAAAGCTGTCCGCGCTCGCCGCGGCGCAGCGGGCGCAGGAAGCGGCCGGACGCAGGTACGGAGAGGTGGACCTGGTCGGCTCGTACAACCACTACGACAGCAACCGCTCGCTGGTGCCGATCTCGATCGACCTGTTCAAGAACCCGAGCCTGGGGTTCTACCAGCTGCCCTGGGACCGCAACCAGCTGCACTACGGAATCGCCTACCAGATCCCGCTGTTGGCCGCCGGCGGCCTGCACGAGGGGCGGCTGATCGCCGAGCTGGCGCGGCGCGCCAGCGAAGACCTCGCGCTGTACGGCGCGGACGAGGTGCGCTACAACGTGCGCGCGGCGTTCCGCAACGCGCTCACGCTCACGCACGCCCTGACCGCGGTCACCGCCTACGAGCGGGCGCTGGAGAACGACGCCAAGGACGCGGACCTCAAGGTGAAGGTCGGCACCTGGGCGAGCGTGGACGGCGCCAAGATTCACTTCGCGCTCGAGAGCGCCCGGGCGCAGCGGGAGGCGGTGCAGGCTGGAATCGACTCGCTCGACGCACTGCTCGCGGCGCTCATGGGGGAGGACCTGCCGCCCGAGGGGTACACCCTCGCCGACGCCCCCGAGGCGCCCGCCCCGCCCGCCGGCACCCTCCGCGACAACGCCGAGGCGGCGCTCGGCGGCCGGCGCGACCTCGCGGCCGTCAAGGTCACGGTGGCGATCGCCGAGCGCAAGAAGCTCCTGGCCAAGGAAGCGTTCGGCCCGATGGTTTCCGTGGGGGGCAACTACATGACCAACTCGGCGCCCGGGATCCCAGACCGGCTCAACACCCACGAGTTCGGCCT
Organism: Acidobacteriota bacterium; assembly: GCA_003133645.1. Classification (GTDB taxonomy): domain Bacteria; phylum Acidobacteriota; class Thermoanaerobaculia; order Thermoanaerobaculales; family Thermoanaerobaculaceae; genus RBG-13-68-16. The sequence goes on from PKYI01000101.1 coordinate 29,701, forward strand.
TTACCTGAACCTGCCGTTGTTCAAGGGCCTGCAGCGGATCCACGCGCTGCACGCGGCCGACTTCGACCTCCAGGCCGCCCAGCGGCAGCAGCGGGCCAAGGAGCTGGAGGTGATGGCGCAGGTGCAGGACGCCCTCGGACGGGTGCAAGCGGCGCGCGCCCAGCTCGCGGCCGGCAAGGCGCAGAAGGCACTCGGCGCCGAGGTCGCTCGGGTGGAGCACCTCAAGCTCGAGCAGGGCACCGGCAAGATGGAGGACTACCTCGCCGCGCGGGTGCAGGAGATGCAGGGTGAAACCGGTTACTGGCAGGCCCTGTACGCCCTGCAGAGCGCTCTCGACTACCTCGACTTCGTATCGGCCCAGGGAGGCCAGCATGACTAAGAGACTCTTGACCGTTGGATTCGCCGTCATCGTCGTGGTGCTCCTCGCCCTGGTGGTGGTGCACAAGAAGCAGCAGCTCGCCCACCTCCCGCTTCCCCCCAACCCGCCCACGCCGGTGCGCACGGCGGCGGTGCGCGACGGCCAGGCGAGCAACAGCGTCGAGACCGTGGCGCTCATTCAGTCGGAAACGGCGGCAACCGTGGCCGCACAGGTTCCCGGGGCGATCCTCGAGATGGCCTGGCGCGAGGGGGACCGGGTGGCGAAGGGCCAGGTCATGGCGCTCATCGATCCGCGCACTCTCGAGGACGCCGTGCAGGCGGCGCAGGCGCGCCTGGCCGCCGCCGATGAGGACTACGGCAAGCAGAAGGCGATTTTCGCGCGCGACAAGGCGCTGCTGGACGGGGGTGCGATCGCCCCGCAGGCGTTCGACATCTCCAAGGCCCAACTCGCCGGCGCCGAGGCGGTGCGGGTCGGCGCCGAGAAGGCGCTACAATCCGCCAAGGTGGTCCGGTCCTACGCCTCGACATCCGCCCCCTACGCCGGCGTGGTCACCGCCCGGCTCGCCGAGCCCGGCGACCTCGCCTTCCCCGGCAAGCCGCTCTACACGATTCAGATCCCCGGGCCCGTCAAGCTGCTCTCCAAGCTGGCGCAGGACCAACTGGGGCAACTGCGGGTCGGCGATCAGGTGACGTTCGGCAGCGGCGCGACCGCCGTGGTGGGGAAGACCAGCCGCATCTATCCCGCGCTCGACGCCGCCCACCTCGGCTCGGTGGAGACGGTCCTGCCGCAGGCGCCGTTCGACCTGCCGCCGGGCGCCACCGTGAGCGCCCGCTACGCCGCCGCGCCCGCTCAGGGGCTTGTCGTGCCCAACGAGGCGCTGCTGCAAGGCATCGAGGCGACGCTGGTGGTGAAGGTCGAGAACGACACGGCCCGGCCCGTCCCCGTTACGGTCCTCCGCCGCGGCGACGATGGCGCGGTCGTCGCGCCGCAGGCCGGCGATCTGAAAGCCGGCGACACCGTGGTCGTGGGCCTGCCCAGCGAGCTGATGGCGCTCACGGCGGGCTCGCGGGTCGCCGCCCAGGGCGGAGGCGCGTCATGAACTTCGTCGGCGCGTACGTGAAGAAGCCGCACCTGTTGCTCTCCGTCGTGCTGCTGCTGGCGGTGGTGGGGCTCGTCGGGTTCTTCAAGATGCCGGTGAACCTCTTCCCCGACAGCGAGCGGCCGCAGATCGCCGTGGTCACGGTGTGGCCCGGCGCCTCGGCCGGCGACGTGGCGGGCGACGTGAGCCGCGTGATCGAGAAGGAACTCAAGACGATCGAGCTGGTCCGCCGCGTGACGTCGACCGCCAACGACGAGGTCTCGGTGGTGACGGCGGAGTTCGAGTACAAGAAGGGCCTGGACTCGGCGGCCACCGACGTGTCCAACTCGCTCAACAAGATCCGCCCCCAACTGCCGCCCGACATTCGCCCGTTCCAGGTGTACAAGGTCTCCTCCGCCACCGCGGCGGTGCTGACCCTCGCCGTGACGCCCAAGCCGGGCTCGCACCTGGACCTCGCCCAGGTCCGCCGGCTGGCCGAGAACCCGATCAAGGAGACGCTGCTGCGCCTCCCCAGCGTCGAGAACGTCGAGGTGTTCGGCGGCTACCAGAGCGTGGTGCAGGTGGACCTCGATCCCAACCGGCTACAGGCGTTTCACCTGAGCCCAGGCCAGGTCGCCGAGGCGCTCAACAGCTGGAACCGCAACACCCCGGAGGGCCTCGTGCTCTCGCAGGGGCGCCAGATCCTGCTGAAGAGCCAGGGCGAGTTCGTCCGCCCCGAGCAGGTGAGCGGCATCGTCGTCAGCGCCGCGCCGGGGCCGCCCGTCTACCTCAGGGACGTGGCCGACGTCCACATCGGCATCCAGGAGCGCCAGTCGGCGTTCCACGGCAACGGCAACGCGGCGATCGGCATCAACATCCAGCGCGCCCTCTCCGGCTTCGCGTTGCCGACCATCCAATCCGTCCTCGGCAACCTGCCGAAGCTGGAGAAGCAGTTTCCCGGCCTCCAGTTCACGGTCGCCGACACCCAGGGCGAGCTGATCTCCACCAGCGTGTCCAACATGGTGGACGCGCTGCGCGACGCGATCATCATGACCGTCATCGTCATCTTCCTGTTCCTCGCGGACACCCGCGGCATGCTGCTGGCGGGGATCTCGATCCCCTTCACCTACCTCATCACCTTCGCCTTCATGTGGCTGTTCGGCTTCCAGTTCGACATGGTGACGCTGACCGGCGTCATCCTCGGCGTTGGCATGCTGCTTGACGACGCGATCGTCGTGCTGGAGAACATCGAGCGCCACTACCACAAGCTCGGGCAAAAGCTCGAAGACGCCGTCGTCGGCGGAACCCAGGAGGTGATGCTCGCGATCCTTTCCGGCACCTACGCCACGGTGGTGGTGCTGGTGCCGATCATCTGGATCGGCGGCTTCGTGCAGACCGTGCTGCGGCCGCTCTCCCTGACGCTGTCGATCGCGCTGATCGCCTCGTACCTGGTGTCGGTCACGATCCTGCCGATCCTGGCGCCGTTCATTCTGCGCCTCGGCGGCAAGATGGAGCGCTTCCGCTGGGAGCTCTCGCTCGACCGTTTCGTCCAAGGCAAGGTGCTCCACCCGATCCAGGAGTTCTTCGTCAGGACCGTGGGCGTGGCGTTGCGCCACAAGTGGTTGTTCATCGTCCCCGCGGTTCTGCTGCTCGGCTTCTCCAGCCGCGTCGTCATTCCTTTGATCGGCCGCGACCTAATGCCGCCGATGGACACGGGGATCTTCCGCGTCACGTTCGAGAGCTACCCGAACACGTCCCTGGGGGAGACCGAGGCGTTGCTCACCACGGCCGAAAAGGCGATCTGGCGCCAGCCCGGCGTCACCATGACATCGAGCACCCTGGGCTCCGAGCCCGGCGTGCTCTCGTTCGGTTCCGGGCGCAACCCGCAGCAGGCGTTCGTGACGGTCCACCTCGTCAACCGCTTTCAGCGCAAGGAGACGATGTGGGCGATCGAGGGGAAGGTCCTCGCCCAGTTGCAGACGATGCCGGGGATCCGCTTCCCGGCGGCGTTCGACTACGGCGCGACGCCACTCTCCACCATCCGCTCGACGGTGGACCTCATGATCTCCGGGCCGGACCCGGTGGTGCTCGACGGCCTGCGCCAGCAGGTGCAGCAGCGGCTCATGACCGCCGGGGGCATCACGTCGGTGGTGCCCACCTGGACGCTCGACCGCGTCGAGTACCGCTTCCTTCCCGATCCCGAACTCCTCTCCATCTACGGCGTCAACGCCGCCACCGTGGCGGCGCAGGTCGGCGGCCAGGTGCGCGGCTTTCCGGCGACGCTGTTCCGCGTGCCCAACCAGGATTCCTTTGCGGTCTGGGTGCAGGCCGAAGCCGCTCGCCGCAACAGCCCAACCCGCCTGGAGACGCTTCCCATCCTGACGCCGCGCGGGACCGTGCCGCTCGCCAGCCTAGGCCGCATCGAGACTACGACCGTGCCGACGCTGTACACCCACCAGGACATCGCGCCGACGGTCGACCTCCTCGGCTACCGCAACATCCAGGCCGTGACCCACATCAACGACAACGTCGACAAGGTGATGGCCGGGTTGAAACTCCCGCCCGGGTACACGATCACGGACGAGGGGGAACGCAAGACCATGGACGAAGCGTTCTCCGCTCTGATGGCGGCGCTCGTGCTCGGACTCATCCTGCTCTACTTCTCGCTGATCCCGGCGTTCAAGTCGTTCCTGCACCCGCTCACGATCATGGTGGCCATCCCGCTCGGGCTGATCGGCGCCACCTGGTCGATGCTCCTGTTCGGCAAGCACCAGTGCATGCCCTCGTTCATGGGGATGATCCTGCTCGCCGGAATCGTGGTGAAGAACTCGATCCTGCTGATCGACTTCATCGAGCAGGCGCGAGCTCGGGGCGAGAGCCTGCACGACGCGCTCACCGGCTCCGTCCGGGTGCGGACGCGGCCGATCCTGATGACCGCCGTCGGCACCGCGGTCGGGATGCTGCCGATCGCGCTGCAGTGGGCGATCGGGCTCGAACGCCTCTCGCCGCTGGCCGTGGTCGCGATCGGCGGCCTGATGGTGTCGACGTTCCTCACGTTGATCTACGTTCCGGTGTTCTACGACATGTTCGAGAACGCGAAGATCTGGCTCACCGGGGGTCGCAAGGTGGTCCCGGAGATCGAGGAAACGCCGGCAGGCTAGGCGCTGTGCGGCCAGCCGAGCCGGCAGGAAAATATGGAAAGGAAGGGTGTGATATGGCGAAAGATCTCAGCACCACGACCTGGCACGGCGTGCCTCGCCGTGAGATCCCCTGGTTTCCCACGGTCGACGCCGAGGCGTGCATCGGGTGTCAGCTGTGCTTCGTCACCTGCGGCCGGGAGGTGTTCGACATGACGGCGGACACGCCGCCCCGCGCGGAGGCCGCGCGCCAGTACAACTGCATGGTCGGCTGCTCGACCTGCGCGATGGTCTGCCCCACCGATGCCATCGCGTTCCCCGACAAGGAGCTGGTCCGCCGGGCCGAGCGCGAGCACAGGATCTTCCGGCAGGTCAGGCAGGAGGCGACGAGCAAGCGGGCGAAGGTCGGCGCCGTCGAGGCGCGCGCCGCGGCGGAGAAGAAACTCGCCGAGACGACGACGCGGGCGCGCGTCAGCATCGCCGGGACGTTCGGCGAGAAGCGCTTCCTCGTCAAGCTGGACGAGCTGACCCAGGACCGCCCGTTCGACATCGTCGATCTGAAGCTCGAGGTGCCGACCGTCAAGGGCCTGAGGGAGAAGACCCCGGCGTTCATGGCGTTCGGCGTGACCTCCACCGACGAGAGCGATGTCCGTCCCTTCCTTGCCGAGGTCAAGGAGCTGGTGCGCGTCAACGGCCTCGTCTGGGTGGACGAAACCATCGGGTGAGCGGCTTGCCGCTACACTTAAACAATGACCTCGTGAGACCCGCGAAACCTGACGTCGAGGACGCAAAGGAGAGAACGATGAGCAACCCCACCCCACCCACCCCGGACCAGGTCCTGGCGATGATGACCCAGAAGATGGGCGAAACCCTCCCCGCCTGGCCGCAACTCCTCCGGGACCTGGCCCCGGACCTGCTCGTGGGCACCGCGATGAACTCGGCCGGGAGCGTCGGCCGCGAGGCCAGCCCGATCCCCGCCAAGTACCGCTCGCTGATCGCGGTGGCGGCTGCGCTCGGGCGCGGGCAGGCCTCGTGCGCTCGCTCGCAGGCCTACATGGCGCGGCAGGCGGGCGCGACGGCCGAGGAGGTGCTGGACACGGTCCGCATCGCGCGCCACCTCGCCGCGGCCGGCACCCTCGACGCCGCCACCCCCCTGCTTGCCGACCTCGGCGGAAAATCGACATCCAGCGAGCAGACGCGGTGAGCCACCGGCACGACCATTCACCCGTTGTGGGCGCCGCAATGGATCGGCGGCTGTGGGCCAGCGCCGGCCTCAACGTTGCAATCACGGTGACCGAGCTGTTCGGTGGATTTCTCTCGGGCAGCCTGGCGCTGCTCTCGGATGCCGCGCACAACTTCAGCGACGTGGCGGCCGTTGCGCTGGCGCTGTGGGCGAGGCGCCTGAGCCGGCGCCCGCCCACCACCCAGCACACCTACGGCTTCAAGCGCGCCGAGGTCATCGCCGCCCTCGCCAACGCCGTCGTGCTGATCGCGGTGTCGGTCGTCATCGCGCGCGAGGCCCTCGTGCGCCTGCTCCACCCCACCCCGGTCGCACAGGGGCTCATGCTTACCGTCGCGCTCGTGGCGCTCGTCGCGAACATCGGCTCGGTGCTCCTGCTGCGCCGTCACGAAAAGGACGACGTCAACGTCCGCAGCGCCTTCCTGCACATGGCCCAGGACGCCCTGGCCTCGCTGGCGGTGGTGGCCGCCGCCCTCCTGGCGCACACCCCGGTGGGTTTGTACGTGGACCCCGCGGCCGCGCTGATCGTCGTCTTCGCCGTGCTTCGCAGCGGGCTGTCGCTCATCTGGGAGACGCTCTCCACCCTGCTCGAGGGCGCGCCCGCGGACATCTCCCTCGAGGCGTTGCTCGACGACGTCGGACGGGCGTTTCCGGGCGCCGCCGTGCACCACATCCACCTCTGGCAAAACGGCCCCGGCCAGCGGCTGCTCACCGCCCACGTCGTCGTGAGCGACAGCCTCGACGGCCGCGCGATCGAGGGCCTGTTCGCCGAGATCAAGGCCTTTCTCCACGACCGCTGGGGCGTGGCGCACGCGACGCTCGAGCCCGAGGTGGAGGGGTGCGGTGAGACCGAAATCCTGGCAAGCTGGGACGAAGAGCGGTCGCCATGAACTCAGGTGCCGGGTCCCCGGCGGCGTGGGAGGGAGCATGAACCGGAAGCTGCTGGATCTCGCGTCACGGACGCTCGGCGACACGTTAGCGCACGAACAGGCAAGACTCACGGTCGAGGACAAGCTGCGGGAACTCTCCTTCAACCTGTGGTGGAACTGGCACCCCCAGGTCCTCGAGATGTTCCGCCAGCTCGATCCTGCCGGCTGGTCCGAGACCAACCACAACCCGATCGCCCTGCTCAAGCGCTTCGAACCGGGGGCACTCGCCGCGCGCGCCGCGGAGTTGTCGCTGGAGAACACGGTCAGCTTCCACTACCGCCGGCTGCAGGAGTACCTGCGCGGCGAGGGGTCGTGGTGCGATGCCCACGCCGGGGGGCTGCAGGCGACGCCGATCGCCTACTTCTCCGCGGAGTTCGGACTGCACGAGTCGCTCCCCCTGTACTCCGGCGGCCTCGGCGTCCTCGCCGGAGATTACCTGAAGAGCGCCTCCGACCTCGGGCTTCCCGTCGTGGGGGTCGGCCTGTTTTACGCGACCGGTTACTTCCGCCAGCACTTCGACGCAAGCGGTTGGCAGACCGAGGAGTACGGCCACATCGACATCGCGGCGCTGCCGCTGCGCCGGCCGGTCGGCCCCGACGGGGCGCCGATCATGGTCGAGCTGCCGTGCAACGGCGAGACGCTGCACGCCGCGGTCTGGCTCGCCCGCATCGGCCGCACCCTGCTGCTGCTCCTCGACTCCGATGTCGAGGCCAACCCTCCGTACCTGCGCGAGCTGACGGCGAGGCTGTACGGCGGCGACCAGGTCACGCGCATCCGCCAGGAGGCGCTGCTCGGTATCGGCGGGTTGCGCGCCCTGCGCGCGCTCGAGATCCGGCCGGCGGTCATGCACCTGAACGAGGGCCACAGCGCCTTCGCGATCCTCGAGCGGACGCGCGAGCGGCTCGAAGAAGAGGGGATGTCGTTCGACGACGCGCTGCGCGAAACCGCGCTGCAGACGGTGTTCACGACGCACACCCCGGTCGAAGCCGGACACGACCGCTTTCCCGCGGACCTGGTGGAACGCGAACTCGGTTGGCTGCGCGTGGCGCTGCGCCTCGAACCGGAACGCATGATGGCCCTCGGACGCGTGAACGCGGCCGACGGCGGCGAGCCGTTTTGCATGACGGTGCTGGCGATCCGCGGCTCGCGCCGGCGCAACGGCGTCTCGAGCCTGCACGGCCACGTCGCGCGGCGGATGTGGCAGCGCATCTGGCCGGGGCGCGACGAGGAGGACGTCCCGATCGGACACATCACCAACGGCGTGCACGTGCGCTCGTGGCTCGCCCTTTCGATGAACCGCATCTTCGACCGTTACCTCGGCGCCGACTGGCCGGCGCGCCAGAGCGACTGCGCCGCCTGGCGCCCGATCGCCAACGTGCCCGACTGCGAGCTGTGGGAGACGCACGACGTGCTGCGCCGCTACCTTGTCGACTTCGTCCGGCGGCGGGCGGGGCGGCCGGAGCTGCTGGACGAGCATGCGCTCACGCTCGGGTTCGCCCGGCGCTTCGCCACCTACAAGCGCGGCACGATCCTGCTCACCGACCTCGACCGGCTGGCGAGGATCCTTGGCGACCCCGCGCGGCCGGTTCAGATCGTCTTCGCCGGCAAGGCGCACCCGCGCGACGATGCGGGGAAGAAGCTCCTCCAGGAGCTGCTCGGCATCGCGCGCGATCCGCGCTTCGAGAGGCGCATCGTCTTCGTCGAGGACTACGACATCAACGTCGCGCGCCACCTGGTGCAGGGGGTGGACGTGTGGATCAACACGCCGCTGCGACCGATGGAGGCGTGCGGCACCAGCGGCCAGAAGGTCATCCTCAACGGCGGCCTCAACCTCTCGGTGCTCGACGGTTGGTGGGCCGAGGGCTACGACGGGAAGAACGGTTTCGCCATCGGCGACGGGATGGTGCACACCGATCCCGCCGTGCAGTGGGCGTGGGACGCCGAATCGCTCTACCGGCAGATCGAGGAGCAGGTGGTGCCGCTGTTCTACGACCGCGAGGGCGCGGCGCCGCCGCGCGGCTGGGTCGAGCGGATGAAGCGCTCGATCATGACGCTCGCGTGGCGCTACAACGCCGACCGCATGGTCGCCGACTACGTCCGGCACGGCTACCTGGCCGCCGGGGGCAGGCTCTCCTCGGCCTGAGCGACGGTGCGGACCGGCCGGCACAGTCGCGTTTCGGGGATACGATTGATCCCAGGAGGCGATCATGACCGGAACGCTGTGCCTGGCCTGCCACGGCCAGGTATCGAGCCTCGACCCCGCGGTGCGCGCGGTGCTCGCCGAGCGCTACCCCGCGGACCGCGCCACCGGCTACCGCGCGGGCGATCTGCGCGGCGCGGTCTCGGTCACCTTCGTGCCCTGATCCCGCGGCGCTTCGCCTGCCGCAGTCGATGATCGCCGCCGGCTCTTCACAGCGCGTTCACACCCGCGCCGTAGAAATGTCGCGGCGGCGGCCGGGGAGCCGGCGACGCGGGCAACCCCGCCGGGCCGAAAGGGAGGATGCGAACGATGACACGGTCCAGGAAGAGTTGGGTTATGGGTTCGGTGGCCGCGGCCCTGGCCCTCGCAGGGGGGCTTGCGTTCGGCCAGACGACGATCACGGGGGCGGGCGCCACGTTCCCCTACCCCGTCTACGCGAAGTGGGCCGACGCATACGCCGCCAAGACCGGCGTCCACCTCAACTACCAGTCGATCGGGTCGGGCGGCGGCATCGCCCAGACCAAGGCCAAGACGGTTGACTTCGGCGCCTCCGACGCGCCGCTCACTCAGCAGCAGCTCGACGAGATCGGCCTCATCCAGTGGCCGATGATCATGGGCGGCGTCGTTCCGGTGCTCAACGTCCCCGGCGTCAAGCCCGGAGAGGTCAGCCTCACGCCGACGCTGCTCGCCGACATCTACCTCGGCAAGGTCGCCAACTGGAACGCACCGGAGATCGCCGCGGCAAACCCCGGCGTCAAGCTCCCCGACCTCGCGATCACCGTCGTGCACCGCGCCGACGGGTCCGGCACCACGTGGATTTTCACCAACTACCTCGACAAGGTGTCGCCGGAGTGGCACACGAAGGTCGGGACGAGCACCGCGGTTTCCTGGCCGACCGGGGTCGGCGGCAAGGGCAACGAGGGGGTTTCCGCCTACGTGCTGCGCATCAAGGGCGCCATCGGCTACGTCGAGTACGCGTACTGCCTGCAGAACCACATGACGTACGCGTTGCTGCGCAACGCCGCCGGCAACTTCGTATCGCCCACCGCCAAGGCGTTTCAGGCCGCGGCCGCCAACGCCGACTGGAAGGACGCCCCCGGCTACTACCTCGTGCTCACCGACCAGCCGGGCGCCGAGAGCTGGCCGATCACCGGCGCCTCGTTCATCCTGTTCTACAAGGACCAGCCAAACGCCGCCAAGGCCAAGGCCGTGCTCTCGTTCTTCGCCTGGTGCTACGCCAACGGCCAGAAGATGGCCGAGGATCTGGACTACGTCCCAATGCCCAAGAACGTCGCCGACATGATGGAAGCGAACTGGACGGCGAAAGTGCGTTCCGCGGGTCAGGCTGTCTGGAAGTGACCGGAATCGAAGATCGTGCCAGGGCGGCCGCCGCTGGGGCGGCCGCCCTCCCAGCGAGGGGTATGGTGCGGCGTGCGCACGGTCGGGCGCCCCTGGTCGCCGAAGGCTTGTTCCGGGCGGCCGCCTTCGCCTGCGCCGGGTTCGTGCTCGTGGTCATGGCCGGGCTGTTCGTCGTCCTGCTGTACCGCTCCCGCCTCTCGATCGACAGGTTCGGCTGGGGCTTCCTGTGGTCCGCCGCGTGGGACCCGGTCCGCGACAACTTCGGCGCCGCGAGCAGCATCTTCGGCACCGTGGCCTCCACCGTGATCGCGATGGTGATCGCGGTCCCGCTCAGTCTCGTGATCGCCCTCTTCCTCGTCGAGGTCGCCCCTCCCCGGCTCGCCCGCCCGGTAAGCTATGGAATCGAGTTGCTCGCGGGGATCCCGAGCATCATCTATGGGATGTGGGGGCTCTTCGTCCTGGCGCCGCTCATGGCCACCAACGTCCAACCCGCCATGCAGAAGGTGTTCGGCAAGCTCCCGCTGTTCGCCGGGCCGCCGATGGGGATCGGGATCCTGACCGCCGGCCTGGTTCTGGCGCTCATGGTGTTGCCGTTCATCACCGCGGTTGTCCGCGACGTCTTCGCGCTGGTGCCGCCCGTCATGAAGGAGGCGGGCTACGGGTTGGGGGCGACGACGTGGGAGGTGACGCGCAAGGTGACGGTGGGCTACGGCATGAAGGGGATCGTCGGCGGTGTGTTCCTCGGCCTCGGCCGGGCGATCGGCGAGACGATGGCGGTGACGTTCGTGATCGGCAACGACCACCGGATTGCGGCATCGCTATTCGCCTCCGGCAACTCGATCGCCTCGACGCTCGCCAACGAGTTCACCGAGGCGTCCGAGCCGGTTTACCTGTCGGCGTTGGTCGAGTTGGGGCTCATCCTGTTCGTGGTCACGCTCGTCATTCAAGTGCTCGCCCAGCTCTGGCTGACGCGCCTGGCGCGGCAGGCGGGGAGCACGTCATGAGACGCCGCCCCGCCTGGCCCCGCAAGGCGGTGGACGCCGCGGTCAAGGTCGCCTCGGCGCTCGCCGCGGCGCTCGGCCTCGGTTTCCTGGCCTGGATCCTTTTCGTGGTCCTCCGCCACGGCGCCGCCGCGCTGAACTGGACGTTCCTCACCTCGCTGCCTTCCGCCCCCGGCGGCAGCGGCGGCGGGCTCGGCAACGCGATCCTCGGCACCGCCCTCATGACCTTACTGGCGTGCGTGTTCGGCGTTCCGATCGGCCTGTTGGCGGGGGTCTACCTGGCGGAGTACAGCCGCGGCACCCGGTTCGCCACGACGGTCCGGTTCCTCGCCAACGTCATGATGGGTATCCCTTCGATCATCATCGGCCTCTTCGTCTACGCGGTCATGGTTCTGCCCAGCGGCCACTTCTCCGGCTGGGCGGGAGGGGTCGCCCTGGCGCTCCTCGTCCTGCCCGTCGTCGCGCGGACCACGGAGGACATGCTGGCCATGGTGCCCAACGCCCTCCGCGAGTCGGCTCTGGCGCTCGGCTCGCCGCACTGGCGGGCGACGCTGCGGATCCTGTTCCGGGCCTCCAGGGCTGGACTCCTCACCGGCGTGCTGCTCGCCGTCGCCCGCGTGAGCGGGGAGACGGCCCCGCTCCTGTTCACCGCCCTCAACAGCCCGTACTGGCCGCGGTCGCTGAGCGGCCCGACGGCGAACCTGACGGTGACGATCTTCAACTACGCGATGTCGCCGTACCCCGCCTGGCAGCAGGCCGCGTGGGGCGCGTCGTTTATCATCGTCGTCGGCGTGCTGGCACTCACCGTCGTGTCCCGCACCCTCACACGGGAGAGAAAGTGACGAGCACACCCCCCCCCGATGTCGCCCCGCCGCGGCCCGCAGTGCCGGAACCCGCCGCCGGTGTGCAGGCGCCGGCAGCGGCCGCTGCAAAGACGAAAGTTTCTGTCCGGGGCCTCAACTTCTACTACGGCGAGCAACAGGCGCTCTTCGACAACTCGCTCGATGTCCCTGCCGGCAGCGTCACCGCGATCATCGGACCGTCGGGGTGCGGAAAGTCCACCCACATCCGCGTCTACAACAGGATCTTCGAGCTGTATCGCGATCAACGGGCAAGCGGAGAGGTCTGGCTCGACGGCGAGAACGTCCTCGCCCCCGGCGTCGACGTGATCGAGCTCCGACGCCGGGTCGGGATGATCTTCCAGAAACCGACGCCGTTCCCGCTGACCGTCTACGAGAACCTGGCGTACGGGCTGCGCCTCCACTACCGCGTCAAAGGGTCGGAGCTCGACGACCGCATCGAGCAGGCCCTGCGCGCGGCGGCGCTTTGGGACGAGGTGAAGGACAAGCTGCACCGGTCCGGATCGGCCCTTTCCGGCGGCCAACAGCAGCGCCTGTGCATCGCGCGCGCGATCGCGGTCGAGCCCGAGGTGCTGCTCATGGACGAGCCCACGTCGGCGATCGACCCGGTGGCCACCTCGCGGATCGAGGAGTTGGTCGTCCAGCTCAAGGCCACCTACACGATCGTCATCGTCACCCACAACATGCAGCAGGCCGCCCGCCTCTCGGACTTCACCGGGTTCTTCTACCAGGGGCGGATCATCGAGTTCGGGACCACCACGGAGCTGTTCACGAACCCGAAGCAGAAGCAGACCGAAGACTACATCACCGGGCGCTTCGGCTGAGATGGCAAAAGGGGGAGGATTGCTCCTCCCCCTTCCTCCAGCCGATGCCGGTCAGCGCCTTCCGCCCCGGCCCATGACCAGCGGCAGACCCGTTGCGGGGTCGCGAAGCACCACCTCGAGGCCAGTCGCCACATCCTTGATGGCGAGCGCCACCCAGTGGTCGTGGCCGTCCAGACTCACCGGCGCGGCCTTGACCACGACCTGGGCGCCGGCGACGGGCGTGTACCCGGCCTGCATCAGCGCGCGGTAGGGCGAGACCACGATCGCGACGTCGCCTTGCGCCGAGGACATCATCAGCGTCGGGAAGCCCTCGCCGAAGCCCCCGGCGAAGCTGACCACCGCACCCGTAAACGTCGCGGTCCGGCTCAGGTCCGGGCCGCCGCCGGCGCAGAGCTGCCGACCGCCGCGCTGCGTAGCACCCATGCCCTGGCCCGCGCCCATCCCCAGACCCCGCGCCGCGCCGACGCCGGCGGCGCGCCCCGCGAGGTGGCGGCGGACGCCTTGCCCCGCCGGGCCTGTCCACACCGGCGTACCGTCGGCGTTGCGCAGGACGAGGGTGAGGCCGCGGGTCACGTTCTTCACCTGCGCGACCATGGCGCCCTGTTCGCAGCCGGAACACGCCCACCCGTTCACCTCGGCGCGGTCGCCGGCCTGGGCCGCGAAGTTCTGCGCCTGCAGGTAGCGGAACGGACCGAGCACGAACACCGTCTCGTTCCCGCTCGCCTCGCGCACCGTGAGCTGCGGCATCGCCTGGCCTGGCGCTGCCTGGAAGCTCACGACCTCGCCCTGCACGGTGAAGGCCTTGCTGGTATCCACCCTCGGACCGGTCCCGTCGCCCGCGCCGCCCCGCACCTGCTGTGCCGCCAGCGGGCCCGCCAAAACCAGCGCCATCCCGAGAGTCGCCACGCCAAAGATCGAGCTGCTCTTCATTTCTCTACCCCCCTTTTCGCCGCCCCGATTACCGGAGCCGCTCATCACGTACGCACGTGCTGTGCCACGTCGGATTCAATTCCCAAGTGATTGACTCGATGAACGTTCCGGATATCCATCCGGGCGCGCGCCGCGCCCGGATGCAAGATCCTGCAGCCAGCGCGCAAGGAGTTGCAGTCAGGAGATCCCGAAGCGACGGAGGCGGTAGTAGAGGGTGCGGACCGAGACGTCGAGCAGGCGCGCGGCTTCCTCGCGGTTGCCGCCGGCGCGCCGCAGCGCCTCCAGCAGAGCCTCCCGCTCCCGCACCTCCCGGTCGAGCGGCATGGCGCCGCCTTCCCCGGCGGAGGGGGCAGCCACGATCGCAGGCGTGACGTCCTCGGCACGGATCGCCGCGCCAGCCCGCACGATCAAAGCCCGCTCCAGCACGTTGCGCAGCTCGCGTACGTTGCCCGGCCACCGGTGGCGCTGCAACGCCGCGAACACCGCCGGATCGAGCTCTGGGACCGGGAGGTGATGACGGGCCGCGAGCTCCGCGATCAGGTGCCGCGTCAGCACCGGGACGTCCGCCGGCCGCTCGCGCAGGGGCGGCAGGTTGACGGTGACGACCGCCAGCCTGAAGTAGAGATCCTCGCGGAAGCCGCCCTCGGCAACCGCGGCCGAGAGGTCGCGGTTCGTGGCGGCCACCAGCCGCACGTCCACCGGGATGTCGGCGGCGCCGCCGAGCCGTCGCACCACCCGCTCCTCGAGGATCCGGAGGAGCTTGGCCTGCAACGAGGGCGACAGGTCGCCCACCTCGTCGAGGAACAGCGTGCCGCCGCCGGCCTCCTCGAACCGGCCCTGCCGCTGCCGGTCGGCTCCGGTGAACGCGCCCTTCTCGTGGCCGAACAGCTCGCTCTCGGCGAGCGCCTCGGGCAGCGCCGCACAGTTGACCGCGACGAACCGGCCCGCCGAGCGGGTACTCTTCGCGTGCAGCCGGCGCGCCACCAGCTCCTTGCCGGTACCGGATTCGCCGGTGATGAGGACGGACACGTCGCGGGGCGCGACCCGGTCGATCAGGTCAAGCAGCTCCTTCACGGTCGGGTCCTCGGTCACGAACGCCCCGCCTCCTTCCTCGGGCGCGAGCAGCCGGCCCACCGCCGCGAGCAGCGCGGCCGGCGACGGCAGCGGCTTGGTCAGATAGTCGGCGGCGCCGAGGCGCACGGCCTCCACCGCCTCCGGGATCGTGCCGTACGCGGTGAGCATCACCAACGGCGGTGGCGCGGTGAGCTGGCGGCTGCGCCGCAGCAGCTCCAGGCCGTCCATGCGCGGCATGCGCTGGTCCGCGAGCACGAGGTCGAACGGGCCTCGCTCCAACGCCGCCAGCGCCTCGGCGCCGTCGCGGGCCTCGACCACCTCGTGCCCGGCGCCCTCGAGGATGTCCGCGAGCAGCTCGCGGAACGAAGGCTCGTCGTCGGCCACCAGAATGCGGGCCACGTCAGCCCTTCCCCGGCGGGAGTTCGAGACGCGCCACGCAACCGCCGCCGGCCCTCGCGGCCAGGGTGGCATCCCCCCCGTTGGCGTTCGCGAGGGCGCGTACGATCGCCAAGCCCAGGCCGGCGCCCTCGGGCCGCGTGGTCACGTAGGGGTCGAACGCCCGCTCCGGGTGGACCGCGAGGCCGAGGCCGCGGTCGCGCACCTCGGCCACCGCCACCCGTCCCTCTCGCCGCACCTCGACCTCCAGCTCACCCTCCGGGTCGAACGCCCGGGCGTTGCCGAGCAGCTCCTCGAGGATGCTCTCGACGTGCTCCCCGTCCGCCCACGCCGGCACCGCCCCGCGCGAGCTGACGCGCACGACACCCGGCGTGCGGCCCGCGACCCGCTCGGTGAGCGCCACGAGGTCGAGCGTCTCCGGGCTCGCCTCGGGAGGACGGGCGAACGCGAGGAGCCGCCCGAGCAACACCTCGATCCGCTCGCTCGCCTCCAGGATGCGCCTGGCCCGGGCCTCGGTCGGGCGCGCCGCGCCCTCGAGGAGGAGCTGCGTCGTTCCCTTGATGCCGGCCAGAGGGTTGCGCAGCCGGTGGGCGAGGCCGGCGCCGGCCAGTGCGACCACCTCCAAGCGTCGCCGTTCCGCCTCGGCGGTGACGAGGCGCTGCCGCTGCGCCAGGCCGGCCACCCCGAAAAGCGCGAACGCCACGAGACCGACCGCCGCGACCGACGCCCCTGCCATCATCACGGACGCGAGCCGGTCGGAGGCGCCCAGCGCCTTCGCCGGCTGCAGGCGCAGCGTGCCGAGCGTCCCCCGCCCCGGGCCGGCGCCTCGCCCCATCATCCCGCCCGCGGGACGCCACCGCGGCCCCAGCATCGCCGGCTGTTCGCTCGCTGTCGGCCCCAGGGTGCCCTTCCCGGCAATCACCCCTTGCGGCCCCACCAGCTCCACGCCCGCCAGCGCCTCGGCGTGCGCGGCCAGGAAGCGGTCGAGCGTGGCGGCGGCTTCGTCGGGTCCGGCCTCGCGCAGGTCGGTTTCCAGCTCGTGGCCGAGGCGCAGCAACACCCCCTGGCGGACCGCGTCATCGCGCTCCCGCAGGGTGTGCGCCGCCACGGCGGCGAGCCAGACGAGGGCCACACCCAGGACGGCGGCAGCGATGACCGGGACGGCGAGCAGGAGGCGGAGCGACGGCGCTCTCACCAGAACCTCTCGACGTGGACGTCCCCCGGCTGCCGCGGCGTGTGTTCGCGAAAGCCCTCGCCGGCCAGCAACGCCGCCATCGTCTCGATCATCGCCGGGTTGCCGCAGAGGAAGACGTGCGTGCTCCCGGGCCCGGGCCGGACACGCCAGTGCCGTTCGAGGACCCCGCGCGCCCACAGGTCCTGCACGTAGCCCACCTCACCCGCCCAGGCGACCGGCTCCTCGTCAGGGCGCGAGACAATGGGGAGATACAGCAGATGCCGCCGCAGCCGCTGCATCGTGACCAGCTCGGCGTGGTAGCCGAGGTCCCAGGAGTGGCGCGCCCCGTGCAGCACCGCGACCCGGCGGGCCGGATGGTGCAGGAGGGCCGTGCGCAGCTGGCTCATGTACGGCGCGAGGCCGGTGCCCGTGGCGACCATCACGATGTCAGCCTCGGCCGGCACCTGCTCGAACGTGAACAGGCCGGTGATCTTCGGTCCCAGCCAGAGACGATCGCCGAGGTTCAGGGCGAACAGCCGCGGGGTCAGCGAGCCGGACCGCACCAGCGTGAGGTAGAACTCCAGGTACTCGCGCTCCACCGAGGAGGAGGCGATTGAGTACGACCTCCGGATCAGGGTGCCCGGTTTCGGCGCCGGGTCGCCCTCCGGGTCGGCCACCGGGTGCCGGTCCGCTTCGGCCGGCAGCCCCAGCACGGCGAACTGGCCCGGCTTGAACGGCGGGAGATCCCAGCCGTCCGGCGTCACCCTGAGAATGACGAGGCCGGGCGCGACCTCGATCCTGGCCGCCACCACCGCGTTCAACGCGTTCGCCGTCATCGCCTGCTCTGCTCCAACGCTGCTAACCTCCGGCGAAACCAAACACGGCCGATGTCGTGTTCCCTTCCACGGTTTCCGGAAGGCACCCGACCACCCTACCGGAGGCGCGACCGCGTCCGCAAGGCCTGCGCCGGCGCACCGCTACAATCACCACGTGCCGGTCGGCCCCCGGGCAGCCTGGGGATCCGATCCGGCGGGGAGGCGGGATGCACGACGTACGCACACACCTGCGCGCCTGCGAGCTGTTCGCCGGCCTCGACGAGGCCGCATTGGATCTGCTGGCGGCCACGGCCCGTCCGCACGAGGTGCCGGCGGGCGCGATGCTGTACACCCAGGGCTCGCCGCGGCACGCCTGTTTTGTGGTGGTGGAGGGGCAGACCGAGATCCTGCGCGGCGGCCACGACGAGGCCGAGCGGCTGGCGGTCCTCGGCCCGGGCGACGCACTCGGCGAGGGCTCGCTTCTGCACGCGTCGCTGCACACGACGTCGGCGCGGGCACTGACGCCGCTGTCGCTGCTGGTGCTGGAACGGGACGCGCTCCGAACCGCCCTGGCGGCCAACGGCACCGCCGCCGTCGAGGTGCTCAGCCGCGTGGCGCTGGCCATCAGCCGCCGCCTGCAGTACGCGAGTTCCGGCCCCGTGGGGCGCGACAAGGCGTACGCATCGGGGGCGACCAGGGCCGAGCACGACCTGCTCGGCGACCGCGATGTGCCGGCCGACGCGCTCTACGGCGTGCAGACGCTGCGGGCGGTGGAGAACTTCCCGATCTCGGGCGTGCACCTGTCCCACTTCCCCACCCTCGTGCGCGCCCTCGCCATGGTGAAGCAGGCGGCCGCGCGCGCCAACCTGGGGCTCGGGCTGCTGGACGGGGAGGTCGCCTCGGCGATCGACCGGGCGTGCCAGGAAATCGTCGACGGCCACCACCACG
The DNA here is from genome assembly GCA_003133645.1 of Acidobacteriota bacterium. Taxonomy (GTDB): domain Bacteria; phylum Acidobacteriota; class Thermoanaerobaculia; order Thermoanaerobaculales; family Thermoanaerobaculaceae; genus RBG-13-68-16. The sequence goes on from PKYI01000101.1 coordinate 48,045, forward strand.
GCCACTTCGTGGTCGATGCGGTGCAGGGCGGCGCCGGCACCTCCACGAACATGAACGCCAACGAGGTCATCGCGAACCGCGCACTCGAGCTGCTCGGCGCCCGCCGCGGCGACTACGCGCGCTGCCACCCCAACAACCAGGTCAACCTCTCGCAGTCCACCAATGACGTCTACCCGACGGCGCTCAGGGTCGCGACCGTGCTGTCGCTGCGCAGTCTGACCGCCGCCCTCGAGAAGCTGCGCGCGGCGCTGGCCGCCAAGGGCGAGGAGTTCCGCGCCGTGGTGAAGATGGGACGCACGCAGCTCCAGGACGCGGTCCCGATGACGATGGGACAGGAGTTCACGGCGTTCGCCGTCACCACGGGCGAGGACATCGCCCGCCTGCGCGAGACGGCGCAGTTGTTCCTCGAGGTCAACCTGGGGGGGACCGCGATCGGCACCGGGATCAACGCCGACCCGCACTACCCCGTGCTCGTGGTCGAGCACCTCCGGCGGATCACCGGCCTCGACGTGGTGCCTGCGGAGAACCTCGTCGAGGCGACGCCAGACACCGGCGCGTTCGTCATGTTCTCCGGCGTGCTCAAGCGCACGGCGGTCAAGCTCTCCAAGCTGTGCAACGACTTGCGGCTGCTCTCCTCCGGCCCGCGCTGCGGGCTCGCGGAGATCAACCTGCCAGCGATGCAGCCCGGCTCCTCGATCATGCCGGGCAAGGTGAACCCGGTCATTCCGGAAGTCGTCAATCAGGTCGCGTTCCAGGTGATCGGCAACGACCTGACGATCACCCTGGCCGCCGAGGCCGGTCAGCTCCAGCTCAACGTCATGGAGCCGATCATCGCCTTCAGCCTCTTCCAGTCGCTGCAGATGCTCACCGCCGCCGTGAACACCCTGACGACCCGCTGCATCCGCGGCATCACCGCCAACGCGGGGCGCTGCCGCGAGCTGGTGGAGCGCTCGATCGGGATCGTGACGGCGGTAGTGCCGGCGCTGGGGTACGAGCGGGCCAGCGAGATCGCCAAGGAAGCCCTCGAAACCGGCAAGTCGGTCCGCGAGATCATCCTGGCCGCCGGTCTGCTCTCGGGCGCCGAGCTGGACGAGCTGCTCTCTCCCGAGGCGATGACCCGGCCGCGCCCGCTCGCGCCACGCGGCCCGGTGGCGTAACAGCCGCGCGTTCGCCGGGGCGCCGCCCTTATGCCGGCGGCGCCAGGAGCGCGAGTTCGTCCCCGGTCGGCTGGAAGACCGCCGCCCCGACGCAGCCGGGACCGACGTGAGTGCCGACGACCGGCCCGATCTCGCTCTCCAACAACTCGGCGATCTCGAACGCGCCGTGCAGCAGGCCGCGCAGCCTTGCCGCCCACTCCGGCGCGGCCGCGTGCGCGATCCCCACGACCACCGGCCGGCCGGCCTCGACGCGCTCCTTGAGCAGGGCGACCAGGCGCGCCTGGGCGTTGGCGCCGCCCCGTACCCGGTCCACCGGCACGACCTCGCCGTTCACCACGCCGAGGATCGGTTTGATGCCCAGGAGCCCCCCGAACCACGCCTGCGCCTGACCGATCCTGCCGCCGCGTGCGAGGTACTCAAGCGTGTCCACGACGAAGAGCAAATGGATGCGGGGCCGCATCGCCTCGACCCGCGCGCGGATCTCGGAGGCATCGAGACGCCGCAGCGCCAACCGGGCGGCGATCACAGCCAGCAGGCCGAGGCCGGTGCTGACCTGGAGGCTGTCGACGACCTCCATGGCCGGCGCGCCGTCCCCGCGCAGCGTGCGGAAGTCGTCGCTTCCCTCCTTGACCGCGGCGCGAGCGTGGGTCACCGTCTTGGACATCTTCTCCGAGATGTGCACGGAGACGACGTCGCTGCGGCCGACGACCTGCCGATAGGTGGCGAGGAACTCGCCCTTGGTGGGGGGGCTGGTCTGCGGGTGCCCGCGCTTGTGGTCCTGCAACAGCTCGTAGAACGCCGCCGGCCGCAGGTCGATGCCGTCCTTGTAGATCTCCTTCCCGAAGAGCACGGAGAGCGGCACGACGTGGATTCGATTCCTCTCCGCCACCTCGGGCGGCAGGTCCGCCGTCGAGTCGGTGACGACCCGCACCTTGACCTCTGGCTCGTCCAACGCCACCACGCCGAGCTCGCGGAGGTTCGCGATCTCGCCCAGCACCACGCCGTCGAGCTCGGGGGTCCGATCGACGAAATCCCGGATGGTGCCGCCGCCGTGAGCCCCTGCCAGCACCCCCTGCTGGCCCGCGGTGAACTGCGTGGCGAAGAACGCCGGGCCGATCACCAGGCGCAGCCGGCTCGCCAGGTCGGGGAGGCGACCGCACGCCTCGGCAAAGCGGGTCTGGTCTTCCATCGCGAGCGCCATCAGGCTCAACATGTCCTCCGCGATCTCCCGCGGCACGGCGGCCGGCCCGACCAGCACGCGGAAACTGCCGAACGTGGTGCGCGCCAGCCTCGCGAACGCCTTGGCGCCGCGCACGGCGCCGGCACGGGCGGCCACGGCCTCGCCTTCCTCGAGCGCCACCTCGCCGTCGGCGAGGAGCACGCGGCCGCTCACGACGAGGCGCCGCAGGTTCGGCAACAACTCGAGCAACGGCAGCGCCAGCAGGTTCCCCTCGAGAGCCTCCAGCCGGGCGTCGGCCGGGATCCCCAGCTCCCGCCCGAGCAAGGCGGTGCGGACCTTGCGGACGATCGCGTCGGGGGCAAGACCGGCTGCGGCCACGACCGGTCCGGGACCCGCGGCTGGGGCCTCCTCCCGGTCGTCGAGCAGGATGCGCAGCGGGCCGGCCTCGCCCGCGACCGCCGCCATCACGGGACCGGCGAGGGCCGCCTCGATCACGACCGCATCCGGGCTCAATCCCTCCGCGAACCGCTTCCCCTCGTCGCCGTCCGCGGCCGTGACGACCTCGTAGGCGTACGACGCCAGCCCGCGGGCGAGCTCTTTGCGCCGGATCTCCTGCCGATCCACTACAAGGACGGTCAATCGTGCCATTGTCTCCCCCGCGGATCGGACGTCCGGCGGCTGCGAATCGAGCGGAATCTGCGGGCCGCGTTCTACCTTGTAGTATACCGCCATGAGCAAACGCATCCTGACGCTCTTTGCCCACCCCGACGACGCGGAAACGATGGCCGGCGGCACCCTCCTCAAGTGGGCGGCCGAGGGCCACGCCATCACCCTGTGCCTGATCACGGACGGCGACAAGGGCACGGCCGATCCGAACGACAGCCGCGACGCGGTAATCGCGCGCCGGCGAGCCGAGCAGACCAAAGCCGCGGCCCGTCTCGGCGCGGAGGTGATCACTCTCGGGTACGAGGACGGCATGCTGCAGCCCACCCTCGACCTGCGCCGCGACCTCGTGCGCGTGATGCGGCGGGTCCGGCCCGACATCGTGGTCGCCAACGACCCGACCGTCTGGTTCCGTCACGGGACCTACATCAACCACCCGGACCACCGGGCCGCCGGCCACGCCGCGGTGGAGGCGCTCTACCCGGCGGTCAAGAAGGCGAGCATCTTCCCCGAGCTGATCGCCGAGGGCCTGCAGCCGCACGTGGTCCAGGAAGTCTGGCTCGGTCCCACCGGAGAAGCCAACGCCTGGGTGGACATCGCCGGCGTCTTCGACCGCAAGATCGAGATGATCTGCGACCACGCCTCCCAGTTTTCGCCGGGGCCGACCCGCGTCGCGTTCGAGCGAATCGCGCGCGCGGCCGGTCAGGAACGCGGCCTCGCCCTGGCCGAGTCGTTCCGCACCTTGCGACTGGCCGCGAACACCGTCCAGTCCCTGGCTGGCGGGCCCGCGCCCTCGTAGCAGCCGCCGGCGCCGGCTACGTCGGTCCGCCCCCGAGCGGCGCCAGGCGGACGCCGGCCGCGAGCAACGCGGCGCGCACCGCCACTGCCACGGCAACGGCGCCGGGGGAGTCGCCGTGGACGCAGATCGTCCGGGCGGCAAGCGCGATCTCGGGGCCACCGAGCGCGGCCACCAACCCCTCGACCGCGATGCGCACCGCCTGCGCCGCCGCGACCGCAGGGTCGGCGTGCAGCGCCCCGGGCAGCGCGCGGGGGCGCAGCGTGCCGTCCGCCTCGTACGCCCGGTCTGCGAAGCCTTCGCCGACGGCCTCGAACCCCTGCTCGCGGTACACCTCAAGGCAGCGCGACCCGGCGAGGCCTACCAGCGCGACGGCGTCGCTCCAACGCGCGACGCCGCGCGCGATCGCGGCGGCAACGGCGTCATTCCTCGCGGCGTCGTTGTACAGCGCGCCGTGCGGCTTCACGTGGCGCAGCTCGACCCCGGCCCGGCCCGCGGCCGCGGCCAGCGCCCGCACTTGCTCGAAGACGGTTTCCTCGATCGCACCGGGGTCCATCCCCGCCGAGCGGCGCCCGAACGAGGCGCGGTCCGGGTACCCGGGGTGGGCGCCCGCCGCCACGCCGAGTCGTCCCGCCAGTGCGAGCACGCGAGCCATCGTGCGCTCGTCGCCGGCGTGTCCGCCGCACGCGATGTTGGCCGAACTGACGAGCCGGAGCAGCGCCTCCTCCCGTCCGTCATCCAGGGCCTCGGGGAGCTCACCGACATCCGCGTTGAGGTCGATCGTCCCGCCCCGAATCGGTGCTCCACTCACCGCAGCTCCTCCCCCCGGGTTTCCGGCAGGAGCAGGATCAGCCCCCCCGCCGCGACGAAGAACGCCGACGTCAGCGCCAGCGCGCTGCCGATCCCGTGCCGGTCGGCGAGCGCCCCGATGATGAAAGGCGCCAACGCGCTCGCCGCCCGGCCGAAGTTGTAGCAGAAACCTTGCGCCGTGGCGCGCACCGACGACGGGAACAGCTCGGCGAGCATCGCGCCGAACAGGGAGAAGTAACCGTGCCCGAAGAAACCGATTAGCGGTCCCAGCGCCATCAGCGCCGCCGGCTGCGCGGCCATTTGCCCGTACACGGGCACGAGCACCGCGGCGGCGAGGACGAACGTCAGGAAGACGGGCCGGCGGCCGAAGCGGTCCGCGAGCACGCCGAACAAAACGTACCCGAAAAAGGCCCCGATCTGCATCGGGACGATCCACCCCGTGGAGCGCACCACGCCCATCCCCGCGCCGCCACTCGTCACCGGGCTCGCCAGGTACGCCGGGATCCAGGTGAACAGGCCCCAATACGCGAACAGCAGGCAGGACGTCAATGTCGTCGCCACCGCAACGTTGCGAACCAGCGGCGGCCGAAAGAGCGCCGTGAAGCCGAGTCGTGCGTCCCGCTCGGCGCGCCGCCAGATCTCCGGCTCCGGCACCGTCCGCCGCACCCACCAGGCCAGCAACGCCGGCGCCACGCCGATGGCGAACAGCACTCTCCAGCCGTGGCGGGGAAGGATCGCGGAAGCCAGCAGCGCGGCCAAGATGTAGCCGATCGCCCACCCCGACTGCATCAGCCCGATCGCCTTGCCGCGGTGCTCGGCGGGCCAGCTCTCGGAAACCAGGACCGACCCGGCGGCCCATTCCCCGCCGAGGCCGATGCCGACGAGCGACCGCCACAGGACGAGCTGGGCGAGCGAGTGCGAGGTTGCCGTGAGCGCGGTGAAGACGGAATAGATGAGGATCGACCAGACGAGCGACCGCGCGCGGCCGATGCGGTCCGCGAGGACCCCGAACGCGATCCCGCCGATCGCCGATGTGAGCAACGTCACCGACGCGAAACCGCCGGCCGCGGCGGCCGAGAGCGAGAACTCGGCGCGGATCGCGGTGAGGGCGAAGGCGTAGAACATCACGTCCATCGCGTCGAGCATCCACCCGAGCATGGCAGCCAGGAGCGTCCGCCACTGCGAGGCGGAGACCGAGCCGAGCGTGGCCGGGGCGAGACGCATCCTCCTCACGCCTCCCCGATGAGCCCGCGCAGGGTCGCCGCGAGCTCGGCGTACGCCTCGTCGGCCTCGCCAAGGGAGACCTCGACGAACCGGACCTCGTCGCGCGCCCGCAGCTGGCCGATGCGGTGCAGGTCGGCGGCGATCACGCAGGCGATCTGCGGGTAGCCGCCGGTCGTCTGGTGCTCGACGAACGAGACGATCGGCCGGCCGTCCCCCGGTACCTGGAGCGCCCCGAGCGACACGCCCTCGGTGACCATCGCCCCCGGCCGGTCGGCCGCGAGCGGCGCCCCGTCGAGACGCAGCCCCATCCGGCTGCTGCTCTCGCTGACGACGTACGGCGACGCGAACAGCGCCGTCCTCGCCCGCGACGTGAAGCGCTCCCACTGCGGCCCGCGCGTGGCGCGCAACGTGTCGCGCCGCAGCAGGCGCGCCGCCACTTCGGGCGGGAAGCGCCGGTCGACCGGCCCCGCGTTCCCGGCCACGCCGACGGCCAGGACGTCCCCCGCCCGCAGGGGACGCCCCTCGATCCCCCCGATGCCGGACGTCAGGTGGGTCGAGGCGCTCCCCAGGACGGGCGGCGCCGCGACTCCGCCGCGCACGCACACGGTGCAGCGCGCCCCCGACCTCGTCGCGCGGCACGCCAAGGTCTGGCCGGGCCTCACCTCCAGGGCGGTCCAGAGAGGGACGCGGGCGTCGTCGATCGCAGGCTCGAAGTCGGAACCGGTCACCGCGACGACGCAGGCGTCCGCGAACGCCAGAGCGGCGCCGGTCAGCGTCATCTCGATCGCGGCCGCTCCCTTGGGGTTGCTGACCAGCCAGTTGCCTATCCGCAGCGAGACGGGGTCCGCGGCGCCCGACGCCGAAACCCCGATATGGGCGTACCCAGGTCGTCCGAGGTCCTGCACCGTGCTCTGGAAACCCGGCGTGACGACGCGGATGGCGCCGACTCTGGCCGCCTGAGCCGGCGGCGCGAGGGGGGCCGAGTCCACCGCGAGAGCGCTCCCCTCCTCCGTCGCGACGAACCTGACCCGATCGCCCGCGGCCAGCAGCGCCGGCGGCGTCCGCCCCGGGTCGAACAGCGCGAGCGGCGTGCGCCCGATGAGCTGCCAACCCCCCGGCGAGGCGAGCGGATAGACGCCGGTCTGACTCCCACCGATCGCGACGCTCCCCGCCGGGACGCGCGTGCGCGGCGTCGGCCGCCGCGCCGCGGCGATGCGCGGCGGCAGCCCGCCCAGGTACGGGAAGCCGGGCGAGAAGCCGAGGAAGTAGACGAGGTACTCGGCGCGGCTGTGCTCGCGCACCATCTCAGTCGGGGTGAGGCCGCACGCCGCCGCCACCTCCGCGAGGTCGGGGCCCCACTCGCCGCCGTAGCGCACCGGGACCTCGACCAGTGCAGGCTTGGGGAGCGCAACCACCCGCGCCTCCTCCACCCGGCGAACAACCTCGTCCCCGATCCGGCGGCGCTCCGATCCCGGCGGCTCGAGCGTCAGCAAAAGCGACGCGTACGCGGGGTGGAGGTTCGCCACGCCTGGGATCGGCGCCCGCAGCAGCAGATGCAGGGCCGCCCGAACCCGGCGGTGCGCATCGAGAGAGATTTCGTCCGCGAAGGTGACCAGGATCGAGTGATCACTGGCAGGCCGGACGGCGGCGCGAGTCGGCAAGACGGTCTCCATGGCGGTTCGAGTGGCTCCGCCAGGGTAGGCACGTCATCCGGCGCCGTCAACGCGACGGCCGTTGGGTGCTTGAGTTGCGGCGACGCCGCCGTCAGGCCCCGGGAGCGGTGCCGGCGCTCACTCCTCGCCGAGGAACGGGTAGGCGAAGTGCGCCGGGGGCACGAACGTCTCCTTGATCGCCCGCGGGCTCGTCCAGCGGATCAGGTTCCACAGCGACCCGGCCTTGTCGTTGGTGCCAGAAGCCCGCGCCCCGCCGAACGGCTGCTGGCCGACCACCGCCCCGGTGGGCTTGTCGTTGACGTAGAAGTTCCCCGCCGCGTCCCGCAGCCGCTCGGTCATCGCCAGGATCGCCTGACGGTCGGCCGCGAACACCGCGCCGGTGAGCCCGTACGGCGAGCCGGTGTCGCACAGCTCGAGCGCCTTCTCGAGCTCGGCGTCGGGGTAGACGAAGATCGTCAGCACGGGCCCGAAGATCTCTTCCTGCATGAGCTTGAACGTCGGGTTGCCGGTCAGCACCACGGTGGGCTGGATGAAGTAGCCGGTGCGGTCGTCGCAGCCGCCGCCGGCGATGATCTCGGCTTCCGGCGAGCCCTTGGCGAAATCGATGTAGGCCTTGATGTTGTCGTAGGCGGGCTTGTCGATCACGGCGCCCATGAAGTTGGTGAAATCCTCGGGGTCGCCGACCTTGACCTCGGCGAGTTGGGCCAATAGGCCGGCCTTGACCTTCGGCCACAGCGACGCGGGGACATAGGCGCGCGACGCCGCCGAGCACTTCTGCCCCTGAAACTCGAACGCGCCCCGCACCAGCGCGGTCACCAGCGAGTCGACGTCCGCCGAGGCGTGCGCGAACACGAAGTCCTTGCCCCCGGTCTCCCCGACGATCCTCGGGTACGAGCGGTAGCTCGCGATGGTGTTGCCGATCGTCTTCCACATCTGCTGGAACACCGCCGTGGAGCCGGTGAAGTGGATTCCAGCCAACTCCGGGCTGGCGAGGACCGGGTTGCCCACCTCCCCGCCCGACCCGACCACCATGTTGACGACGCCCGCCGGCATCCCCGCCGCGATCAGCACCTTCATGACGTGGTACGCGGAGTAGACCGCGCTCGACGCCGGCTTCCACAGCACGGTGTTCCCCATCAGCGCCGGCGAGGTCGGGAGGTTGCCGGCGATCGAGGTGAAGTTGAACGGCGTCACCGCGAAGACGAACCCCTCGAGTGGGCGGTACTCGACCCGGTTCCACACCCCGGCGGAGGACGCCGGCTGCTCCTCGTAGATGCGCTGCGCGAAGAACGGGTTGAATCGCCAGAAGTCGATCAGCTCGCACGCCGAGTCGATCTCGGCCTGGAACACGGTCTTCGACTGCCCGAGCATGGTGGCGGCGTTGACCTCGTCGCGGAACGGCCCCGCGAGCATCTCGGCGGCGCGAAGCAGGACCGCGGCGCGCTCGGCGAACGGCACCCGCGACCACGTCGCGTGGGCGGCGCGCGCCGCCGCGATCGCCCGCTCGACCTCGGCCTCGCCCGCCTTGTGGTAGGTCGCGAGCACGTGGCCGTGGTCGTGCGGGACGACGCACGTCCCGAGCTTCCCGGTGCGCACCTCCTCGCCGCCGATAACCAGCGGGATCTCGATCTGCCGCCCGCGCATCGCAGCGAGCTTCGCCTTCAGCGATTTCTTCTCGGCAGAGCCCGGCCCGTAGCTCCGGATCGGCTCGTTGATCGGTTGAGGAACTCGGAAAATGCCGCTCATCGCTTGCCTCCCGCCCGGACAGCGCCGGGCCGTCTTGTGAAGCGCCGGCGCAAAGTCCGGCAGCCAGAGAATACGGGGCTGCCGTTCCCCGGTCAACCGCCGCCGTCCCGGCGGTTTGGGGCCGGTCGCGCTTGCACGTATGATTCGTGCGTGTCCAAGACCGACGCAGCCCCCCGTCTCTCGATCGTGATCGTCTCCTGGCAGTCAGGGACGGAGTTGGTCGCGTGCGTGGAATCGTTGGCTGCCGCCCGCCGGCTCGCCGCGTTCGAGATTGAGCTCGTCATCGTCGACAACGCCAGCACGGACTTCCCGGCGAGCGGCGTTGACTCGGCCTGGCCTGGCGCTCGCCTCATCCGCAACGAGGCGAACCGCGGCTTCGGACCCGCCGCCAACCAGGGAGCGACGGCCGCCGGTGGGGATGTCGTCCTCTTCCTCAACCCGGACACGCGCGCCGTCGACAGCCCTTTCCCGCCACTGCTTGACGCCTTCGAGGAGCATCCGGAGGCAGTGGCCGTCGTGCCTCGGCTGCTCGACGCGGATAGCCCAGGACACGCACCACAGTCCCATTTCCAGCTCCGGCGCCTGCCGAGCATGGGCCAAGCTACGCGCGAGCTTCTTCTGCTCGACCGCCTCTTCCCAAACAGTCGCGCCGCGCGGCGTGCCCATTATCTGGACCGTGACCTCGACCGCCCATTCGCCGTCGAGCAACCCGCGGCCGCGGCACTGACCGTGCGCCGCGACGTCTTCCGCCGCCTCGGCGGTTTCGACGAATCGTTTGTCCCGGCCTGGTTCGAGGACGTGGACCTCTGTGCCCGCCTCCTCGATGAGGGAACGATCCTCTACTGGCCCACGAGCCGGTTTGACCACCTCGGGGGGGGGGCGGCCAGATCGCTGGGGTACGACTGGTTCCTGCCCGTCTACTATCGCAACGCCTGTCGCTACTGGCGGAAGCACCACGGTCGCACAGGGAGTGCCACGTACCGAACGCTCCTTTGCGTGGGGATGGTGCTGCGCCTTATCGCCTTGCCGCTTGCGCCAGCCTCGCCGGCCAGCGCCACGCGTGCCTTCGCGAGGGCGATCCTAGTAGCCCTCGGGATAGGGATCGGGCCGGCCCCCGCCCGCCCACGTTGAATTTCGGGTTGCTCAGCGAGTCTGGCTGGCCGTGTGGCGCCAGATGAACTCGAGCGCAAGCGCCACCGGCCGGAAACGCGAAGCGGCGGCGCACCACAACGGCGCTGGGTACGCGAACCCGATCCTCTCGAGCAGCGGCAGGTGTGGGGCGATCTGCTTCAACGCCTTCAGGTTATCGTGAAAGATCCCCATGCCAAAACGGCGTTGCTGGATCGCCTGGCGGAGAAACTCGCGAAAGAAACGACGTGAGATTCCAACGACCCTGTGGCGGTTCCAGCCCCCGTCCGAGTAGTTGTCCATCAACTTCTTCCAGTACTGGAGCCGGCTTCGGATCATCCTCGTCGTATTGCTGTAGTTGTCTTTGTAGATGCGCCACCAGAACGTCGATTCCGGCAGGTAGACGACGGACGCGAATGGGAAAAGACGAAGGAACAGGTCGTCATCCTCGTAGCCGGAAAGAGCTTCGTCGAAGCCACCCACCTGTAGCACCAGGTCCCGCGTGACCGTCATCAGACCTGGCATCACGAAGACATCCTTGAAAAGAAGATCCTCCAGCAGCTCCTTCGGATGGGGCAGGCCGAACCGGTAGTTCCGATGCAAGCCGACCAGGGCCCGCCGGCTCTTCTCGTCGATCGTGTCGGCATCCGTGTAGACAAGGTTCACGTTGCCGGTCAGGAGCGGGACCACGCGCTCCAACTTGTCCAAAAACCAAACATCATCCTGATCCAGGAAGCTCACCCAGGCGCCCCGGCTCAGCCGTACTCCGACGTTCCTCGAACTGGACTGCCCGCCGTTCTCCTTGCGGCAGTACCGGATCGGGATTCCCAGGTGCGTCTCGAGGAATCGCTGACACACCTCCGCAGTCTCGTCGGTGGACCCGTCGTCCACGATGACGATCTCGATCCTCCGGTATGTCTGTTGGTAGATACTCTCGAGCGCCTCGTTCAAGTAGTGGGGATCGCTCCGGCATGCGTTATAAACCGGAACGACCACCGAGACGAGAGGACCGGTCAGAGCTTTTGTCGTCTCAACCCCCGCCAGGGTGGCGATGTGCGGGCGATAGTCGAGCTCGACGGAACGGCCCTCCGCTAGCGTCTCGAGCGCCCGCTTCAGTTTCTTCAGAACCGGCTTGAGCTGCCGTATCGGCTTCGTGAGCGCGATTGACCACGACTCGTCGATACGAAGCAGCTGGTCCTCGAGTGCGTGAACCCTGGCCTCGCTCTCGGCCAGTGTCTCCCTTCCCCGCGTGTCCTCCTGCCGGAGGCGGAGGGCGAGCGCGTTGCGCTCCTCTCCCACCTCGTTGAGCTCTTCGGGTGTCCATAACTCCCGCCACTTGGCATAGACTCGCAGCCGACCGGCTCGTTGTGCCTCGGCCGTGGCGCCCGCACCCACGCCCGAGCCGCCCCCGGTGCGGTAGCAGGCGCTGACCTGATCCAGGTGGATGAACGCGCCTCGGCGCGAGAGTCGCAGCCAGAAGTCCCAGTCCTCGTACGCGTCAAGCCGTTCGTCAAAGCGCTCGCCTTCGTCCACGACGGAACGACGGAAGAGAGCAGCGTGAAGTGGAATGAAGTTCCCACAACGCAGGGCGGCACCGCTATAGGGCTCGTTGATCGTGTCGCGCGAGCCCTTCTCCGGGTGCACCAGCCGAACCCCGGCGTACGCCACCGGCGCCTCGGGATGTTCCTCGAGAGCGGCCACCAGTGCCGCGACATGGTTAGGGAGAAACCAGTCGTCGTCGTCGAGAAAGCCGATGTAGCGGCCCCGAACCTCCGCGAGCCCGGCGTTGGCGGCCTCGCTTCTCGGCAGCCTCCTGGCCTGGCTGACGAGACGTGAGGAAAAGGGGCCGCACCGCTCGCTCAGGGACGGATGGCCGGAGCCAAGGGCATCCACCACAATGACCTCGATCCTCGGAAAGGTTTGGACCCCTACCGATTCGATCGCCTCGCTCAGCTCGGGCCGCCCCAGGCTGCGGATAATGATCGAGACCAGGGGCGCTTCGGGGTTCATCAGCACCTCAGCGACCTTGTTCTGGAGGGCGGGGTTCTGGCGATTCGGGGCGAGGGTTGTTTCCGACCGTGGCGGCTCACCTAAGGTCTGAGTGCCTTGTCGCGTTTCTCGAACTCCCTTGCTCTGGCTATCCAATGGTCGTGGCCCTCACCATCATGGAGATGATAGTCGAAGATCCCCACGCCCTGTGGCCCAAGGTCGGTGTCATCCCCGCGAGATATGGCGAGATCCTGAGGGAACGATGGTTACCGGGGTGCGCCAGCCCCCTCATCGCCTCCCCAGGGACTTCAACCGGCCCAGAAGGGCCCGCAGTCGCCGCAGGAACCTGCGCACCAGCAGCACGTGGTCGTCCCCAGTTCCTCCCCTGGCACTGGGGACACTGTCAGACAGCGACGGCAGGCTGTCCAACTGCGCGGCCCGTTGCGCCTCGCCGTCGTCGGAGCGGTCGAGAGTTCGGAGGCTGACGAAGAACTCGTGACCCACAGTCGGGAAGAACCTGGCGACATGGAAGTCCAGAAGCTCCAATTCAATGAGCGTCGCGAGAACCTCGAAGAAGGAGGCGGGCGTGAAGACCCAGCAGTGCACGTCATGGTAGATCCCATCACTCGACTGCGCCCGCGCAATGTCCCACGCCGTTCTTACTGGGACCTGCCGCATCGGAGCCGATGTCGCACCCGCATCCCAGATGAGCTTTCCGTCGAGCGTGGCGAACGAAGCCCCATAGTCGAAGAGCTGTCGGAATCCCGGTTTCCTGTCCCGTCGCAGGTAGGCCTCCAGGACATCCCCGGCGGTCGAGGGTTGCCGAAAGTGATCGAAGCAATACCGCTTGTCCGGAATGGCCAGAGACAAGACCCCGCGAGGTCTGAGGATAGCTCTGATCTCCCCCAGCCAGCCCACGAAGTCCGGTACGTGCTCGATGACGTGGGAAGCGACCACGTAGTCGAATGGTGCCTCGGGTGCGACCAGTTCCGGTAGGGTTTTGCTTCCCCAGACATAATCAACTTCGACGATCTGGTCGACCTTCACAAATGGGTTGTCGCGATTCTTGACCCGCAACTCCTCCGTCGAGGCATGATCGACATATCTGACGCGGCCCATTTCGCGACTGACCACGGGTATGTCCAACGGTCCGATCTCAGGGCCAAACCCGCGAGATGGGTCGATAATGTCGAGCATCTTCCCCCGTTTGTCCATGGCTTCTCTATTCTTTCCTCTGTACTGGAGCGCGATACGCCCCGATCCAGATGGAATAGTCCTAGCGACGCCAACACCTCGCCGCCCCATTCGCCGGCTCCACTGGTTCCACGTTATAATATCATTGGAGGGTTCATGGACAAGCCCGTCGCGGACAACAAGATCAAGATCGTTGTTTCCGACCAGCAGGCGCTCGGTACGTACGCGAACTTCGCGTCGATCGTCCACAACTTCGCGGAGTTCCTCATCGACTTCGGCCGCATCGTGCCAGGGCGCGACGAGGTCCAGGTCGTCTCCCGCGTCGTGATGACCCCGGTGCACGCCAGGCAGCTCCTGCGCGCGCTCACGGAGAACGTCGCGATCTACGAGCGCAACTTCGGCGCGATCAACGAGGGGCCTCAGGGCGCCCCGACCACGCACACTATGTAGTGGCGAATGTAGGGCTGGTAACGAGGCCGAACAGGAAACGTCAAAGCTTGAAGTTGAGACGCGCTGCGGCAGCAGCGGTCGGTGAGGTTCGGAGGGCACGAAAGAAGCAACGGGCTCCCAGGGACCCTACAGGCGTTCCGTCCATTGAGGGTCCTCCCCGCGAGACTGGGTCCGCAGCGGAGGCGGGTTGCTCGAGCCGAGGCGACGGAGGGGAGTCATGAGAGCAGCCTGGTTGGCGTCTCTCCCCGGATTTGCAACCCGTGGACTGCGGTCCCTTCGGACGTCCGGGTACTGGCTTGGCAGCCCGATCGAGTCAATGGCGCGACGGCTCGGCGGCCGCGAGCCCCTCCCTCCCCTCTGGCTGCGGCGACACACGGGACCCGTGAGGGACTTTGTGACCGCCGCGCACGAAATGTCCTCGACGATGCAACGGCTTGGGGTGTTCGAGCCGACGGACCTCGTTCTTGACGTGGGATGCGGGTGTGGGGCGATGGCGTTCGAGTTTGCGCGACTCCTTTCGACCGACGGCCGCTACCTGGGCTTTGACGTGCACCGGCCGTCAATTGCGTGGTGCCGTAGGAGGTTTGCCTCCGACCCGCGGTTCCGTTTCGAGATCGCGGACGTCGCCACGCCCTTCAGCCCTGGCAGGCCAAGACGGGCTGAGGATTACGTTTTCCCAGCCTCGGACGGCGCCGCCGGCTTCGTCCTCGCCAAGTCCGTGTTCACGCACCTGATGGAACGCGAGGCGCGGCGCTACCTGGACGAGATTCGACGCGTCCTCAGGACGGGGCGCCGAGCGCTGGTGACTGCCTTTCTGTTTGCGCCGTCCGCCCCAACGCCCGCATTCCCTTTCCCGGACCGGATCGCACCGATCCGCTGGAGAGTCAGGGTGCGGCCTCACTCCGCCGTCGCGTATTCCCAGCCGGACTTTGAAGCCCTAGTGCAGGACGCGGGCCTCCGGATCGCGGAGATGGTTCCTGGTTTCTGGCCGGGCGCCGCGTCCACGCCTGTCGCTCAGGACATTCTGCTCCTCTCCCATCGGTGACCTCTCGCTGCATCGATCGTGCAGCGCCGGGTCTGTCCTCGACCCGGCCCGGGACCCGGTCGACACGGCTGTTCGCCGGTCGGTGCGTGCCCAGTGCGACCCCGGTTTCCGCGGAGGTCATCTTTTTCTTCCCCCGGGAGCGTTTCGTCGGCAGCTTCCGAGCCTGCGAACGCCCGGAGGCTTGTACGTCGCCCCTATAAGGCCGAGACAATCCACCCCCCACCCAGCACGCGGTTCCCGTCGTAGAAGACCGCCGCCTGGCCCGGGGCCGGCGCGAGCACGGGCTCTTCGAAATCGACCCGGGCCGAGCGGTCAGGGCCCGGCGTGACAATGGCCGGCTGCGCCCGGTGCCGCGAACGGATCTGCACCTCCACAGCCATCGAACCGGCCGGCGTCGGGGCGAGCCAGTTGATGTCGCGCACTCGGAGGTGTTGCTGCAACGCGTCCTCCGCCCTTCCGACCACGACCCGGTTGGTGCTCGGCGTGACCTCGACGACGTAGAGCCGATCCTTACCGGCAACCCCAAGGCCGTGGCGCTGGCCGACCGTGAAGTAGTGGAAACCCGGGTGGCGGCCGACCACCCGCCCGTCCAGGTCCACGACGTCTCCCGCTCCCGGCAACCTCCCGGGCGCGAGGCGCTCGACCACGTCCCTGTACGAACCGCCCTCGGGGACGAAGCAGACCTCCTGGCTGTCCCGCCGTCCGGAGTTGGGCAGGCCAAGGCCGCGCGCGAGGGCGCGGACCTCTTCCTTGGTCATCTCGCCGAGCGGGAACCGGACGTTCGCGAGTTGATCGCGCAACAGGCCAAACAGGAAGTACGACTGGTCCTTCGCGGGGCTGCGGCCGCGCAGGAGCGCTGGCCCGTCCTCGCCGTCGGCGATCCGGGCGTAATGGCCGGTGGCCAGGGCCTGAGCCCCGAACCCAGGGATCGCCCGCAGCAGCTCGCCGAACTTCACCCGGGCGTTGCAGAGGGCGCACGGGAGCGGCGTCTCGCCCGCCAGGTAGGATTCGACGAAGGGATCGAGGACGCCCTCGCGGAACGGCCCCGTCATGTCGAGGACGTGGTGCGCGATGCCGAGCCGCCCCGCCACGACGCGGGCCATTTCGACGTCGATCGGGGCGCAGCAGCGCGACACACCGAGGCCGTCGGCCGAGAGGTCGGCGAGCTGGAGGGTGACCCCGACGACCTCGTGCCCCTCCCGCACGAGCAGCGCCGCCGCCACGGCGGAGTCCACACCGCCCGACATCGCGACCGCGATCCGCATCGTCGGGCCCCGGCCCCCGCCCCTTACTCGACCACGCCGTCGTGCGCGTTGGTGACGATGAACATGACCGTCGTCGTGCCGAGGGAGAACTCCTGGTTGCTGCCGATGGTGGCCTGCTGGATGCGCACCGCCTCGACGTAGGTGCCGTTGGTGGAGCCGAGGTCGGTCACGACGGCCTCGTCGCCGTGGATCTCGAGCATCGCGTGGCGGCGGGAGACCTCGCTGTCCTGCAGCTGGATGTCGCTCTCGTTCCCGCGCCCGAGCACGACGCGAGGCTGCCGGACGACGTGGATCTGGCCCGCGTTCGCACCCATGATCACGGCCAGCGAGTAGCGCTTGGACCGCGGCAGCGGGGCCAGGGACGGGAGATCCGCCGCGTCCGCAACGGCGGAACCCCCACTCTTGACGAGCTGCTTGGTGGTCTTCTCGGCGCCGCCGGTCGCAACGACCGTCACGGGCGGCACCACGGCGTCACCGGGCGCCGGCCTCGTGATCTCGAACACCGTCTCGCACTGGGTGCACTTGAGCCGCTTCGAGGCCGCTTCGCCGAAGCGCGCCTCCTCGAACTGGTACTTCGTCTTGCAGCTCGGGCAGCTCACGATCATGCCGCACCCCCGTCGCCCCGGGACCGAACGCGACCGAGCGCCGCCACGGGCCACACACGTTGCCCGTTGCGACCCCCGCCCCAACGACACGCCCAGTGTACGCCCGACGTGCTACGATTTCGAGGTGAGCGCAAACGCGAGGGGGAGGGGTCCGGGGAGCAGGTCCGCCGGCTCGCCGGGCGATTCCGGCGGCCAGGGCGCCGCACCCCAGATCCTCAGGATTCCGGCCAACGAGGCGGCCGAACGCGCCGTGCTCGGCGCCGTCCTCGCCGACGCGAACTGCTTCTACCGCGTCGTCGACACGATCAACGCCGACGACTTCTACAGCGACGCCAACCGGCTGGTGTTCGATGCGTTCCGCCAGCTCGCCGGGGACAACCGCGACATCGACCTCCTCACCGCTACCGACCAGCTCGAGCGCAGCGGCACGCTGGCATCCGCCGGCGGGGTCGCCTATGTCGCCAGCCTCGCCGAAGGCCTTCCGGACCCGGCCAATGTCGAGCACTACGCGGCGATCCTGCGCGAGCGCTCAGTCAAGCGCAACCTCCTGCGGATCTCGCAGGAGCTGATGGCGGCGTGCGCACGCGACGAGGGCGAGGCGATGGACGCCCTCGACGCCGCGGAGACGCAGATCCTGTCGATCGCCGAGCGCGCGATGCGGGGCGGCCTCCAACCGGTGGGCAAACTCGCCCACGAGGAGGTGGCGCACATTGAGCGCGTCTCGAAGTCGAACGCCCCCTACACCGGGATCGAGACCGGTTATTACCGCCTCGACGAGCTGACGTCCGGCCTGCAGAAGCAGGACCTGGTGATCCTCGCGGCGCGGCCGGGCGTTGGCAAGACCGCTCTCGCCCTCAATATCGCGTCGCACTGCGCCGTCAAGGGCGGCCTCAAGGTGGCCGTGTTCTCCCTCGAGATGTCGGCCGTGGCCCTCGTCAGGCGCCTGCTCGCGGCCGAGGCGCGAATCAACGTCAAGCGCCTCACCCGCGGCCTGCTCTCCAAGAGCGTGGACAGCCGGCAGGAAGCCTCGGACTGGCAGCGGCTCGCCGAGGCGGCCGACCGTCTCGCCGAAGCTCCGCTCTGGATCGACGACACCGCCGGCATCTCGATCCTCGAGCTCCGGGGGAAGTGCCGCCGGATGCTGATGGAGCACGGCCTCGATCTGGTCGTCGTCGACTATCTGCAGCTCATGTCTTCCGGCATGCGGGCCGAGAACCGCACCCAGGAGGTGTCGGCGATCTCTCGCGGCCTCAAGGCGGTGGCCAAGCAGCTCAACGTGCCGCTGCTCGTGCTCTCGCAGCTCTCGCGCAACCCGGAGCGGCGCGGCGACCAGCGCCCGCAGCTCTCCGACCTGCGCGAGTCCGGCTCGATCGAGCAGGATGCGGACGTCGTGATGTTCATCAACCGCAAGAACCGGGCCCTGCAGGCCGGGGATGCCGGCGAGGACGAGGAGGACTGGCGCCTCGCGGAGATCATCATCGCCAAGCAGCGCAACGGTCCGACGGACCTGTTCAAGCTCGTGTTCCTGGAAGAGTTCACCCGCTTCGAAAACCCGGAGTTCTCCAGCTATGAACGGTGAGCAGGCGCGCGCGTCCGGCTTCAACGGGTTCCTCGAAGCGATCGGCCGGAAGAGCCTGGAGCTTTTCGAGGAGGTCGGCCGGTTCTTCTACATCCTCCACGCCACGATTTACTGGACGTTTCGCCGCCCGTTCGACGCCCGGGAGTGGTTGCGTCAGATGGTCCGAGTCGGGGTCGATTCCCTCCCGGTCGTGGGCCTGACCTCCATGTTCACCGGGATGGTGATGGCGTTGCAGACGTACCGCGGTTTCGAGCGTTTCCACGCCGAGGGCTTCGTGGCGTCGGTGGTCTCCCTGTCGCTGACGCGCGAGCTGGCGCCGGTGCTCGCCTCGCTGATGATCGCCGGGCGCGTCGGCTCGTCGCTCGCGGCGGAGCTGGGCACAATGCGCGTGACCGAGCAGATCGACGCCCTGTACGCGATGGCCACCGAGCCGATCCAGTACTTGGTGGTGCCCAGGGTGGGGGCCACGACGGTGATGCTGCCGCCGCTCGTCGCGATCGCGAACGGGCTCGGCATCTTCGGCGGCTACGCCATCTCGGTCGCGCTCATGGGCGCGAACCCCGTTACCTACTGGGAGAAGACGTTCCAGTTCCTGGACATGAACGACGTCTCGTCCGGGCTGATCAAGGCCGCCGTCTTCGGCCTCATCCTGTCGGTGACCGGGTGCAGCAAAGGGTTCTTCACGACCGGCGGCGCCGAAGGCGTTGGCCGGGCAACGACCAGCGCGGTCGTGATGGGCTCGGTCGTGATCCTGGTGTCGGACTTCTTCCTCACGAAGATCCTCTTCTGAGCGCAGGGGGGCGGCGATGGCGGCTGGTGAACCGGGGGATCGCATGGTGGCAACCGCGGCGCAGGCGCGCCCGAAGATCGCCGTCATCGACCTCTGGAAGAGCTTTGCGGGCCACGAGGTGCTGCGCGGCATCAACCTCGAGGTCCCGGCCGGCGAGTCGCTCGTGATCGTGGGCGGCTCGGGCGCGGGCAAGAGCGTGCTCCTCAAACACCTTATCGGGCTCATCCCGCCGGAGCGCGGGCACGTCATCATCGACGGCGACGACCTCACCAACTGCGAGCCGGCCCATTGCCTCGAGATCCGCCGCAAGTTCGGCATGTCGTTCCAGGAAGGGGCGCTGTTCGATTCGATGACCGTATTCGAGAACATCGCGTTCCCGCTGCGGCGCCACACGCGCTCGAGCGAGGGGGAGATCGCGGCGCGGGTGCGCGAGTGCCTGGCGCTCGTCCACCTCGACAAAATCGAGAACAAGGCCACGAGCGAACTTTCCGGTGGCATGCGGCGCCGGGTCGGGTTCGCGCGCGCCATCGCGCTGCAGCCCGAAATCCTGCTCTTCGACGAGCCTGACACCGGCCTCGACCCGATCACGTCGGCGGTCATCGACGCCGTGATCGTGGAGATGCGCGAGCAGCTCGACGTCACCATGGTCACGATCACCCACAACATGCAGTCGGCGTTCCGCATCGCCGACCGCATCGCCATGCTCCGGAACGGGCAGATTACGGCCGTCGCCCAGCCGGACGTCTTTCGCTCCCTGGCGGACCCTTACATCCAGAAGTTCCTCGCGGGCGAGCCGCTGGAGGAGGAGGTGGCATGAGTCACACCGCACGCGTCGGAGTTTTCATGCTGGCCGCCCTGGTCATCCTGGGCGTGTTCATCGTCAAGATCGAGGAGATTCCGATCGGCACCAGGGGCGGCCGCTTCCGGGTGAAGGCCGTCTTCCCCTCGGTCGCCGGTCTCGACGAGAAGAGCGCCGTCCGCATCGCCGGCGTCCGCGTCGGGATCGTCGAGAGCATCAAGCTCCAGGGCGATCGCGCGCTGGCGACACTGGCGCTCGATCGCGACGTCGTCCTGCACGAAGGGGCGCGCGCCGAGGTGACCAGCCTCGGCATGCTCGGCGACAAGTACGTCGAACTCTCCCCCGGCTCGCCTTCCGGCCCGGTGCTTCCCGCCGGCGCAACGCTCAACGGCACGAGCCCGATCGGTTTCGACGAGGCCCTCAAGAGCTTCAACTCGGCATTCTCGAACATCGACGCCGTCGCCGGTTCGCTGCGCGGCTCGCTCGCCAGCCCGGAGGGTGAGAAGCGGCTCAACGAGATCATGGAGAACATCCGCCAGCTCACGGCCTCGGTCCGCGACCTCGTGCAGGCGAACCGCACCAACGTCGATGCCACGATGGCCAACGTCCGGGACTTCTCCGAGACGCTGAAGACCGAACTGCCCCGCCTGGCCGACAAGCTCGCCGCATTCGCGGACCACCTCGACGCCCTGGTGGCCGAGAACCGCGGCAACGTCGACGCCTCGATCGCCAACGTCAAGCAGGTCACGGCCGAGATGCGGGTCACGGTGGACAACATCAACAAGATCACCGGGAAGATCGCCTCCGGGCAGGGCTCGGTCGGCAAGCTGATCAACGACGACGCCACGGTCGACAACCTCAACTCGACGCTGACCTCGGCCCGCGGCGCCGCCGACTCGCTGAAGAACACGCTCGGGCGGGCCGAGCGCTGGCACCTCGACATGAACATGCGCGCCGAGGCGCTGCCGGGCCTGACCAAGAACCGTGCTCTCGGCGTGCTGTACAACTCCCGCAGCGCGTTCGGGTTCGACCTGCACACCACGGCCGAGCGTTTCTACCGCCTCGAGCTCGTGGACTCGCCCGTCGGGCGCGTGAACAACTACACGCAGACGATCACGACGATCTCCCCGGACGGCCACTCGGAGACCTCGATCCAGGAAACCCAGCGGATCTCCGACAACAACACCTTCAACGCCCAGGTCGGGTTCGAGTACAAAGGCTACACCTTCCGGGCTGGACTGTTCGAGTCGCGCGGCGGGGTCGGCGTAGATCGGGCGCTCCTCGACCACCGGCTGAACCTGACGCTCGAGGCGTACGACTTCAGCCGCGACGTCAAGCCACCGCACATCCGCTTCGAGACGCGCTACTTCCTCACCCGCAACCTGTTCGCCTACGCGGGCCTGGACGACCCGGTGTGGGCGCAGCAGCGCTCGGTGCTGTTCGGCGGCGGCGTCACCTGGCGCGACGAGGACATCAAGTACCTGCTCGGTACGGTTTCGTCCATGGGATCAGGCAAATAGCCGTGGGACGCGAGCCGGCCGTCTTCGAGTGCACCGCGTGCGGTCAGCGCTCGCAGAAGTGGCTGGGCCGGTGCCCGGGGTGCGGCGGCTGGAACACCTTCGAGCAGGTCCCCGGGGAACTGCGCCATGAGGTGTGGGCCCGCGGCGCGGCGGTGGAGCCGGTCCCGCTCTCGGCCGCCGAGCTCTCCGACGCGCCCCGGGTGGCCACCGGCATCGCCGGCCTCGACCGCGTCCTCGGCGGCGGGCTGGTCCCCGGCAGCGTCGTCCTCGTCGCCGGCGAGCCGGGCGTCGGCAAGTCCACCCTGCTCCTGCAAGCGGCGACGCGGCGGCCGGAGCTGGGCCGCGTCCTCTACGTGAGCGCCGAGGAATCGGCGCAGCAGGTCGCGCTCCGCGCCCACCGCCTCGGGTGCGTGCAGGACACCGTCCTCCTCCTCGCCGAGCCGTCGGTCGAGGCGGCCGTCGCCGCCGCGCGCCGGCTGCGGCCGGCGCTCGTCATCGTGGACTCGGTGCAGACGATGTACTCGGAACGCGTGCCGGCGGTTTCGGGGAGCGTGACTCAGGTCCGCGAGGTCGCCGGCCAACTCCTCGAACTCGCCAAGCGCGACGGGCCTCCCGTGATCCTCGTCGGCCACGTGACCAAGGAGGGAATGGTCGCCGGCCCGAAGGCGCTCGAACACCTGGTCGATGCGGTGCTCGAGTTCTCCGGCAGTCCCAACCACCCGCACCGGATCCTGCGCTCGACGAAGAACCGGTTCGGGTCGGCGCTCGAACTCGCGTTGTTCGCGATGAGCGACGCCGGCCTCGAGGAGATCGTCAGCCCCTCCGCCGTCCTGCTCGCGGACCGGCGGCCTGGAGCGCCCGGCTCGGCCGTGGCGGTCGTCCTCGAGGGCTCGACCCCCCTCCTGGTCGAAGTCCAGGCGCTCGTCTCGCGTTCCGGACTCACCAACCCGCGGCGCGTGGCGCAGGGCGTGGACCCCGGACGTCTTGCGCTCCTGCTCGCCGTGCTCGAGAAGCGGGCCGGCGGCCGGTTCGGCGACCGTGACGTCTTCGTCAACCTCGTTGGTGGCGTGAGCGTCGAGGAGCCGGCGCTCGACGTCGCGGTCGCGGCCGCGGTGATCTCCTCCGCGGCGGACTGTCCCCTCCCCGACGATCTGGCGTTCTTCGGCGAGGTCGGCCTGCTCGGCGAGATCCGCGCGGTCAGCCGCCCCGCCGAACGGCTGCGGGAGGCGCGCACCCTCGGGTTCACCCGCTGTGCCGTTCCCGCGTCGGTGCAATCCGCCGGCGACACCGAGATTTCACTCCTCCCCCTCGGCGACGTTCGCGAGCTCGGCCGCCTGCTGCAAGCGCTAGAATCGTAACAGGAACGTTGTCGTGACCGAGGGAGACCGTGCCGCCGCAGTCGTGCGCCTGTTCAGCGATGTGGAAGCGTTGCGACGGGCGTTGCGCCTGTACCCGCCGTCACACCCCTCGCTGCAGCCCGCCCGGGCCAGGTTGCGCGAGCGGGCGCTCACCCTTGCGGAGCCCGGCGAGGTCGCGACCGCCTCGTTCGGGCCGGATCGCCTGTTCTGGGCCGGCGAAGAAGTCGCCATGCCGGCGACGGTTCCTGCCGCGCGCCTGGTCCGCACGCTCTTCCATCTCGGCCTCGCGGCGATTCACCTCTCCTTTCCGGAGGCCGCCGACGGCGTCGTCGAGCTCGCCGACCGCCTCGCCGCGCTCAACGATCCCCCGGGAGAGGCGGACCGCGTCAGGCTGCTCGGCGGGGCCGCGCCTGCCGGCGTCGAGTTCGTACCGATCGACCTCTCGGGCGTGCAGCTCCTCGATTCCGACCACGTGCGCGACGAGAGGGGTTCGCGTCCGGTCTGGGCGGAACTCGCCCGCCGCCTGGCTCGTGATGGCGCGTTCGCCGCCGTCGGCAAGATCCATCAGGGCGAGTTGAAGCCGGGCACGGTCGCGGACCTGCTGACGGCGGCCTCCGACCCCGAGACGCTGTTCGACCACCTCTTCATCCAGCTTGCCGAAATCGCCCGCGCCCCCGCCCTGGACCGACGGCCCGCGGCGCTCGCCGAGGTGCGGGAGTTCTTCGCTGAGCTAATCAGCCTGCTCGACCACGACCGCCGGAGGCTTGCGGTCGTGACCGGCCTCCGCCACCTGCCGCTTGCCAACCCCGACGACCCCTGGGTGGCGGGTGAGCTCCTGCTCGACGCCATCGAGCGCATGCTGCTGGAGAACCTCCCGGTGCCGGAGGTGGTGCAAAGGGTCCTCCATCGCATGGCGGCGCCTCTCTCCGATCAACCAGCGGGCGTACCGGGGGATCTGGCCGGCCGCGCGCGGCATCTCCTCGCCCGACTCCCGGTCAGCTCCCCGGACACCCGGGACGAGGAGGAGGTGCGGCCGGGCGTGGACTGGAGAGGCTCCGCGCACGCGCAGGAACTCGTCGCGGAACTCGGCGACGAGCGGCTGCGCCTGCACCTCATCCGCCTGCTCCAGGAAACGATCATGCTCTGGCCCGACTCCCCGATCGCGGAAAGCTCCGCAATCAGGCTTGCCGAGGAGTTCGCCACCGCCCTTGACGTCGGCGACCTCGAGACTGCCGTCCGCCTCGCCCCGCTCCTGGGGGCCATCCGCAGCGCCAAGGCTCATCAGGCGATCAGGGAGAACGGTGTGCCGGCCGCGGTGCGGGCGTTCAAGACACTCGAGAAGAGCCACCACCCGGACCTCACGGCGCTCCTCATCGCCCTCGGCGAGCCGGCGCTACCGGCGGTCCTGGAGGCGCTCGGGGAGGAAGACAGCCTCGCCGTCAGGAAGCGCCTCCTGGAGGTCGTCGCCCGTCAGGGACGCCGCGCGCTCCCATACGTCCAGCCGATGCTCGACGATCCGCGCTGGTACGTCGTTCGCAACGCGGTGTTCCTTCTCCGCCGGCTCGGCGGGCCGGATGTGTCGGCCCTGCTCAAGTCCCGGATTGAGGGTGCGCCGCCAAAGGTGGTGCGCGAGATCCTCAAGGCGCTGGTCGAGCTCCAGGATCCGGATTGGTTCAAACTGCTCCTGCAGACCATCGACTCGGCCGACGACGAGAGACGGCGGGTGGGCATCGACGTCGCCTCCCGGATCCGCCACCCCGACGTGGTCGGCGCCCTCGTGCGCCGCCTGCGGGAGAACATAGGCAACCGCCTACGCGAGCCGGCGAGCCTTGATCTCATCCGTGCCCTTGGCCGGCTGCGCGACCCGGCGGCGCTCGATATCCTGCGCGAGATCCTGACCTTGAAGCAGTGGCGCTACCCGTTCCCGCTGACCGAGCCCCGACGCGAGGCGGCGGCGTCGATCGCGCGCCTCGAGGGTGCGGAGGCCAGCCGGCTTGCCGCCGCCCTCGCGCGCGGCCGCGACGGCGACGTCGCCGAGGCGGCGCGCGGGGCGCTGCGTGCCCAGCCGGAGGAGAAGGAGGACGAGGAGTGAGCGCGCGTACCGAGTGGGAGTTGCAGGTCGACCGCGTCCTCGGCGATCTCGCCGGCGGCGCCACGGCTGTCGGCCTGTACGGCGCCACGCACCCCCGGGCAGCCGAGGCCGTACAGCGGATCTCCCTGCAGCTCGCCAAGCTCCTTGCCACCGAGCCTGAACTCGCATTCGTCCTCCTCGGCGAGGAGTTGTTCGTGCAGGGGCGTCCGTTCACCCGCGTCTCCCGGCACTCCGGATCGCTCATCCGCCGGTTCCGCCGCCGGGAGATCGAGCACGCCACGATCCGCGCCGGCGTGTCCCAGGAGGAGATTCACGGCTTTCTGGAGGACCTGGCGCGGACGGACGAGGCGGCCGTGCAGTCCCGGCCCCACATTCAGGTCGGGCGGGTCGAGCTCTCCGACCGCGAGCTGGGGGGCCCGGACGCCTCGGCCGGCGGCGCGCAGGGGCGCAAGCTGGCGACGGTCCGCGACCGCGTCGCTCTCATCCATGACGATTTCGCCCAGTTGGTGGCCGGGAACGGCGTGGCCGTCGGCGACCTCGGCCGCGTGGCTCGCGCCATCCTGGACGGGCTCGAGGCCGACCCCGACCCGCTTCGTCAGTTCGCCCCCTGGGAAGGCGAGGAGCGCTGGCCAGCCGTCCACGCTCACAACGTCGCCGTCCTGAGCATGGGCCTCGCGCGCCTTGCCGGGGCGGCCGCCAGCCCTTGCGCCGACCTCGGCTTCGCGGCTCTTGTGC
Source organism: Acidobacteriota bacterium (assembly GCA_003133645.1). GTDB lineage: Bacteria > Acidobacteriota > Thermoanaerobaculia > Thermoanaerobaculales > Thermoanaerobaculaceae > RBG-13-68-16. Next base: position 73,843 of record PKYI01000101.1, read on the forward strand.
ATGATGTCGGCAAGCTCTTCCTCCCGCCGGAGGTCTTGAGCCGGGAGCTCGCCCTCGCCGGCGACGAACTCGAGTTCATGCTCGACCACTCGAAGATCGGCCTTGAAGTCTTGCTTGAGAACGCCCAGGTCCCGCCTCTCGCTCTTGTCGTGACGTTCGAGCACCACCTCAACTACAACGGCACCGGAACGCCGCGGCTCTCCCGGCCGCGACGGCCCCACCCGGCCGCCAGGGTCGTCACCGTCGCCGACGCGTTCGTGTGCCTGTTCACCGCGCGGGGGGGCAGGGGCCTCCTCACGCGCGAGGGGACGATCGCCTGGATCACAGAACACGCCGGCACGGCGCTCGACCCCGATTGGGCCGGCGGCCTGGAACAGGTGCTGGAGCATCCCGCTGACGGCCGGCCCGTGGCTCAGCCGCCGGGGTAGCAGACGGAAATCGTCCGCACCTCGACGGCGTCACGGTCCCCTACGCATCCGCCGGGGGCGGGGTCGCGAGCCGCTGGTACGCCTGCCACGCCGGTCCCCTCCCCTGCGCAAGCACCTTGAGGTCGGTCCCCATGCCGGTGGGCAGCAGCAGGCGCTTGACCTCTCCGAGCGCGCCCCACTCCGTCGGGGAGAGCGGCTCACCACTCGCGACCCGGGAGGGGAGGAGCGACAGGGCGCCGTGGATCGTCAGGAACGACCCCAGCGGCCGCAGCACGCCGCGCTCCCAGCCGGCGTCGGCGGCTCCGCGCTCGAGGTCGTCGAAGTTCACGTGCGCCGTGATGTCGACCTCGCCAGGGTCGGCCAGCACGTCCTCGACGAGGGCGTGGCCGCGGTAGCCCACCAGGGAACCGCCGCGGCGCGCCCGCGGGTCGTACAGACGGCGCCCGGGATGGCCGTAGTCGAGCACAAGCGCCACGCCGCCGTGGCCGCACCAGCGCAGATTGCCGGCGTGGAGAGCGCGCGCGGCCGGGCGGATCTCGGCCACCTGACCCTCGGCGAGCGAGAGGCCGCAGTCGCCGAGGTAGGCCATGATCTCCGGCGCGCTGGGCTCGCCCAGCCTCCACTGCAACCTCCCGTGTTCGTCGGCTTCAACGAAGAACTCCGCGAGCGCCCCGTCCTGCACCGTGATCCTGTGCACAGGAAGCGCGTCGTACAGCTCCGACGCGAACAGCAGCACGGGGCCCTCCGGCCAGCGGGCCTCGGCCAGGCTCGCCACCGCCTCCACGCCCTGGCAGCGCCCAGCCGTCCGCGCGCGCGCCCACGCCCCTGCCTCCGTCACGATCACCCGCCGGACCGACGCCGCCCGCCGTTCCCCGAGTTGCTCGAGGAACTCAGACAGGAACAACCCTTCGCCCCCGCCGAGCTCAACGAAGGTGACGGGCTCGCCGAGCTCCGTCGCGAGCTGCTGCACGAGGTTGCCGATGGTGCGGGCAAAAACCGGCGAGGCGGTCGGGGCGGTGAGGAAGTCGCCGCAGCGCCCGGCCGGACCCGGGCCGCTCCGTGGCCTGGTGTAGTAGCCCGCCTCGGGGTGGTAGAGCGCCAGCTCCATGAACCGGGCGAAGCTCACCCGCCCCCGCCGCTGCACCTCCGCCACGATCACGTTCATGAGATCAAGACTAGCACCGGGGGGTCGCCTCACTCCCGCTCACGCGGCGCACCTCGCTGTTCGAGGTCGGCGGCCTCGGCCTCGATCATCCGCCACGCCTCGGCGACGTGCCGTTCGTCCGTGTTGGTCTGGCCGACGCACAGGCGCAGGACGAAGCGCCCGCCGAGCGTCGTGTGCGTCAGGTACAGCCGGCCGGACGCGTTGAGCCGTTCGAGCAGCTCGCGGTTGAACGCGTCGCCGGCGGTGTGCCGGAAGCAGACCAGGTTGAGCGGCGGGCGCACCGCGAGCTCGAACCTTGGCGACGCCTCGACCCAGCGCGCGAACGCCTGCGCCAACTCGACGTGGCGGCGGACGTGGTGCTGCAGGCCGGCGATGCCGTAGTGCCTGATCACGAACCAGAGCTTGAGGGAGCGGAAACGCCGCCCGAGCGGGACCTGCCAGTCGCGGTAGTCGATGACGGCGCCGGACTCGGTCGCCCGGTTCTTCAGGTACTCGGGGAGGATCGAGAGCGCCCTCACCAGCGCCGCGCGGTCGGCGACCCAAAAACAGTCGCAGTCGAAGTTGGTGAACATCCACTTGTGCGGGTTGAAGCAGTAACTGTCGGCAAGCTCGAGTCCAGCCTGGAGGTGGCGGAACTCCGGGCAGACTGCGGCGGTGCCGGCCATTGCGCCGTCCACGTGCAGCCACACCCCCTCGGCACGGCAGATGCGCCCGATCTCGGGCAGTGGGTCCACGGCGTTCGACGAGGTCGTCCCGACGGTCGCTGCGGCGAAGCAGGGCACCAATCCGGCCGCCCGGTCACGGGTGATCGCTTCGGCGAGGGCCTCTGGGCGCATCGCGAACGCCTCATCGACGTCCACCAGCCGCAGATTGGCCCGGCCGATCCCGGCGATCTTGACGGCCTTCTCGATCGACGAGTGGGCCTGCGACGAGGCGTAGGCGACGAGACGCCCGTCACACCCGCTCTCGTTGCTGCGCAAGCCGGTGGCGCGCTCGCGCGCCGCCAGCAGCGCGCACAGCGCCGCGCTCGACGCGGAGTCCTCGATCACCCCGCCGCCGGCCGCCGACGACTTGAACGCCGGCGGCAACCCGAGCATGTCGACCAGCCAGTCCAACACGTGCGTCTCGAGCTCGGTGCACGCCGGGCTCGTCGCCCACAGCATCCCCTGCACGCCCAGCCCGGCGGCAAGCAGTTCGCCCAGGATCGCCGCCCCCGAGGCGTTCGCCGGGAAGAACGCGAAGAAGTTCGGCGACTGCCAGTGGGTGATGCCCGGCACGATCACCGAGTCCACGTCGCGCAGCACCGCCGCGAACGGCTCTGGGTCCCGGGGCGGATCCGCCGGCAGGGCGGCCCGGATCGCCCCCGGCTCGACGCGCGACAGCACCGGCAGGGATTCGATGCGCTCGTAGTAGTCGGCGATCCAATCCACGACCTCGCGGCCGTGTTTCCTGAACTGGTCCGGGGTCATGTGAAAACTCGTCCGCTGATCGCTCATGCTCCCTCCCGCTCGGACAGGGTCCGGCTCACCGCCCCGGAGCCTACGCTACCACTCCCGGCAGCAGGCGCGGACAAGGGGCGCCGAGCCGGTCGGCTTCAGGGTGATGGCGCGGCGGCCATCTTGAGCATGCGCTCGAGGGGTTTGAGGGCGGCGAGGCGGAGGTCCTCGGGCAGCTCAAGCAGCGGGACGCCGTCTCGCAAGCAGGCGTGGAGGTTGGCGAGCGTGTTGCGCCGCATGTAGGGGCACACGTTGCACGCGCACTCGCCGCTCCCACCCGGCACCGGGATGAAGCGCTTGCCCGGGGCGAGCTTCTCCATCTGGTGGATGATCCCCGGCTCGGTGGCGATCAAGAACTCGGGCGCGGGGTTTTGCTGTACGTAGCGCAGGATCGAGGAGGTCGACCCGACGTGGTCGGCCAGCGCGAGGATCGTCTCGGGGCACTCGGGGTGCGCCGCGACGAGTGCGCCCGGGTGCTCGACCTTCAGTTCGACCAGCGCCTGGTAGGAGAACTGCTCGTGGACGACGCACGTCCCGGGCCACAACACCATCTTCCGGCCGAGCTTGCGTTCGAGGTACGCGCCGAGGTGCCGGTCCGGTGCGAACAGGATCGTCGTGTCCGCCGGGATCTGCCGCAGGATCCGCTCGGCCGACGACGAGGTCACGATCACGTCCGACAGCGCCTTCACCGCCGCCGAGCAGTTGATGTAGGTAGCCGCGAACGCGCCGGGGTGCTCGGCCCGCCAGCGCGCATACGCATCGGGGGGACACGACTCCTCGAGCGAGCACCCGGCCTCGAGGTCGGGGATCAGCACGTCGGCGGCCGGGTTCAGGATCTTCGCGACCTCCGCCATGAAGCGCACGCCGCAGAATACGATGACCTTGGCCGCGGCGCGCTCCGCCTCGCGGGCCAGCTCGAGGGAATCCCCCACGAAGTCCGCCAGGTCCTGGATCTCCGGGTCCTGGTAGTAGTGCGCCAGCAGCATCGCGCCGCGCTCGCGCTTGAGCCGGAGGATCTCCTCCACGAGCGAAGCGCCTGCAGGGGAAGTATCGCGCGCGACCAAGGGCCGGGCAGTCATCTCCTTCCAAGATAACGTCGGACGGCGCATCGCTGTTCCCCGGCTCGTCCCCGGCTAGCGCCGGCCCACCATCGCCTCGACCGCCGCCGCGTCCCGCGGCAGCGCGCCCGAGAGGTTCTCGGCGCCGCCCTCGGTGATCAGGTAGTCGTCCTCGACGCGAATGCCGACACCCTCGGCCGGCAGGTAGACCCCGGGCTCGACGGTCACCACCATCCCGGGTTCCAGGACGGGCCCCTCGCCGCCCGCGTCGTGCGCCTCCAGGCCGAGGAAGTGGCCGAGTCCGTGGATGAAGAAGTTGCCGAGCGTCCGCCCGCCGTCGCCGGTCACGCCGCTCCCCTCGAACGCGGCGAACGCCGCCTTGCGAGCGGCGGCGATCGTCGAGCCCGGCTTCAGCGTCGCGGATGCCGCGTCGTACGCGGCCAGCACCGCGCCATAGAGCTGCCGTTGCCGCAGGGTGAACGCGCCGCTGACCGGGAACGTGCGCGTGAGGTCGCCGCAGTAGTACCCGTGGCGGGCGCCGATGTCCACGACCACGAGCTCGCCTTCCGCCAGCACGCCGAGGTTCGCGTCGTAGTGCAGGACGCACCCCGCCGGTCCCGAACCGACGATCGGAGGAAACGACCAACCCTCGGCGCCGGCGGCGCGGAGCGCGGCAAACGCCGCGCCCTCCACCTCCCCCTCCGTGCGGCCCGCTCCCACCGTGGCTGCCGCCGCACGCATCGCCGCGACCGTCGCCGCGACTGCCTTGCGCATCAGCGCCAACTCACCGGAGGACTTCCGCAGGCGCAGCTCCGCCACCACCGGCGCCAGATCGCGGACCGTGAAGCTCGGCAGACGGTCGCGCAGGCCCTGGACCAGCCTCTGCTCCGGCGTGAGTTCGCCCGCGGCCGAGCCCGGAAGCGCCACCCAGAGCGCCCCGCCTTCCTGAAGCGCCCCGGCAACCCGATCCAGCAGCCCCGGGACGCCGCGGCGACGGGCGTCCACGACCACCTCGGACGGGTCGCGGTCGCAGACCTGGTCAAAGCCCAGTTCGCGCGCCGCCTCCTCGCCGGGGCCGAACTTCGGTCCGGTCCACGCTTCGAGCGCCGGCCGCCGCGCGGGCAGCAGCAGCATCTCGCGCTCCTTCTCGAGTAAGATCACCGCGCCGGGGAGCTCGACCCCTGTGAGGTAGAAGAAACCCGGCTCCTGCCGGAACGTCCCGACGTCCCCGTACCCGCGCGCATCCGTGGCGCCGAGCACGACCGCGACGTCTCCGGGCTCGAAGCGTGAACGCACGTTTTCTCGGCGGGTCCGGTAGAGTTCGGGCGCCTCACGTTCGGCGGCGTACTGGCCGCCGCGAAACACGCGTTCGTCGATCATGCAACCCCTCCCAGGATCTTGCGGGAGCACCCCGCGGCGCCGGCCGGCCGTGGCCGCGCCCTAACGGCGCTCGTCATCGTGGATCGCCTCGAGCGTGAGCGCGGCGCGCCGGACGTAGTCGGCGCCCGAGATCACCGTGAACGCCATGGCGATGTAGAAGCACGCCAGCAGCGCCCTTTCGGGGACCGGCGTGACGTTCGCGATCAAGACCGCGGCAACCGTCACGATGTGGAGAAACGTGGTCCATTTCCCCCAGACGGAGGGCGGAAACTCGCGCATCCCGGCCCCCAGGTAGAGCAGAAGCGCGACGAGCACGATCAGGAAATCGCGCGAGAGCGCCATCACGGTGAGCCAGAGCGGCACGGTCACGGAGCCCGGAATCGGGAGCGTGAGCGCGACGTACGCCGCGACCAGCAGCGTCTTGTCCGCGATCGGGTCGAGATAGCTGCCGAGAAGCGACCGCATCCCGAGCAGGCGGGCCAGCAGGCCGTCGAGCGCGTCGGAGATGCCCGCCGCGACGAAGATCCCGAGGGCGAGTCGGTGGTTGCCCTCCAGAATCGCGAGCACCAAGAACGGGGTGAGCGCGAGCCGAAGGAGGGTGATGCCGTTGGGGATCGTGAACGGCCGCAGCGCGGCCCTCACCTCCTGCGCCGCCCGCTGCGCCACGGCCCCCGCCCGCACCGCCGGCCGGTCGCCACTCCTGGCGTCAGCGGCTGGCAGGCCATCGCGGTCGCCGCCAGTTCCGCCGCGGGCCCTGGGGTCGTCGCCGCGAGCGCTCAATCCGCCGCCTCCGACAGGACCGACTCCTTCAGGTAGCTCATCTTCCCCTCGTTCACGACGAGGCCCCGCTGTTCCAGGTCGTTCATCAGGCGGGTCACGGTCTCGCGCGACGTCCCGATCGAGTTGGCGATGTCCTGATGCGTCGGGCGCCGGACCGCCACCCAACCGTTGCCGAGGATCTGCCCGTGCTGCTTCGCCAGGTCGATGAAGTACCGGGCGAGCCTCCCGACCACGTCGAGCGTCGCCAGCGACTCCATTTGCGCGTTCGAACGCCGCAGGCGCAAGGAGAGTTCGCGCAGCAGCTTGCGGGCGATCCCCGAGTGCTGTTCCAGGAGCCGCTCGAAGTCGCCGCGGCGGATGCAGTAGGCGACCGTCGCGAGTTGCGCCACGACGCTCGCGGAGCGCGTGGCGTCGTCGAGCAGCGCCATCTCGCCGAAGAACTGGCCGGGACCGAGCGTGGCCAGGATCAACTCCTTTCCGCCGGCCGACGAAACGCACACCTTGACCCTGCCGCTCGCGATCACGTAGAAGCTGTCGGCCCGCTCGTGCGCCGCGAACACCACCTCATCCCGCTGGAACTCCTGGCGCTCCGCGGCGCGGGCCAGAGCCTCGAGTTCCTGGGGTTCGAGTTCGCCGAAGAGCGAAGCCTTTCCGATCAGGTCGGTCAGCGCTGCGCACATGGGTCATCTCCCTCGCCCGCGACCCGGCGCACCAAGGCGGCGGCCGCTTCCCCGTCCACGGTTTCCGGGAGCTGCAGACACCCCTGTGCGGCCGCGCCGCACCACCGCGGCGCTGGCCGCCGCAGGACCGTCGCCAGGCGATCCAGCGTCGCCGCCAGCTCCCGCGCCCCCACCACCCGGTTCGGGCCGAAACGCCGGGCGATCGCGTCGCCCGGAATCACCCCGGCGCGCGCCACGGTCACGATGTCGCGGCGCTCCTGCAGCTGGACGACGTCCTCGAACACCGGCACCGCGCCGGCGGCATCTGCGGCCAGCGCCGGCACCTCCCAGGCGATGATCGCCGCCAGTCCGGCGCGGCGCAGCGGCCGCGCCGCGAGGGCGTCGGTCAGGTATGGGGGCGCGTCGCTCAGGCGCAGGCGCCGCCGCGCGCCGGAGATCAGCTCGCAGCGGTGCGGGCTGTCGGCCGGCAGCCGCGTGTAGAACTCCAGGGCCAGGTCCCATTGGCCGAGCGCCTGGGCGACGTTGCCCTTCAACTCCAGGCCCTCCGCGGTATCCGGCAACCCAGGCACGAGTTCGGCGGCCCCGCGGGTGTCGCGCAACGCGAGCAGTGCGCGGACGGCGAGGAACCGGCCATCGACGGCACCCGGGGCGGTCTGGAGAGCCTCCCGGGCGCGCGCGAGGGCGCCGGCGGCGTCGCCCGAGCGCAGCAACGCGTTCCCCTGGGCGACCAGCCGCTCCGGGACGGCGCTCTCGATCTCGGTCGCCACCCGCCCCCACCCGGCGTCCGGCTGCAGCCCCGACGCGGTGCGCGCGGCGGCCAGCGCCGCGCGTTCGTCGCCTTCGCGCCGCGCCGCGAGCACGACGAGGCCCCATGCGGACCCATACCCTGGGTTCGCCGTGGCGAGCGCCTTGGCCTCGGCAAGCACGGCCTCGCCGCGCAGGAACCGCAGTTCGAGTCCGGCCAGCGCCCGCACCGGATGGCCGGCCGGCAGCAGCCGCAGGCTCTCCTCGCCCTTGGATACCTCGCCGCCCTCGGCCGCCGCGACCGCCTCCCGCGCCGCCTCGAGCTGGGCCGGCGTCAACGCCGGACCCGCGATCGGCGGCCGGGTGGGGTCCGGCATCCGGCGAATCTGCAGCGGCGCGGTGCTGCGGCACGCGGCGAGCGCCACCACCGCCGCAAGAGCGAGCCTACTCGCCGCTCTGCGCAAGGTGGTCTCCGTCGCCGCGGGCCAGGCAGACGGTGGCGATCGCGTGCTTGTAGACCAGGTGCTCGAGCCCGTGGCTTTCCACGATCAGGGCATAGCGGTCGAACCGCTTCAGGATTCCGGTCACCCGCTTGCCGGTGAGGAGATAGACGTGGATCGGCCGCCCGTCCCGCCGTAAGGCGTAGAAAAAGCTGTCCTGCACGTTGACGCTGACCTTAGACCGGTCCTGTCCCTGTTCCACCGCGCGCCTCCCGTCGGCCGATCGCAACCGCCAGCAACTCGTCGCCGCGACCGGCCAGCCACTGCACGCCCGTCTCCCGCCGCAACCAGGTCATCTGCCGCTTCGCGAGCTTCCTGGTTGCCGCCGCCGCCAACTCGGCCGCCTCGCCCGCGGTCAGCTCTCCGGCCAGCACCCGGCACGACTCCCGGTAGCCGATCGCCTTGAGGGCGTGGCAATCAGGCGAGAGGCCACCCCCAAGCAGCCCTCTCACCTCGTCGACGAGCCCGGCGGCGAACATCCGATCCACCCGCTGGGCAATCGTAGCATGAAGCCCCGCCCGATCCGGACCGATGCCGAACAACGTGAAGGCGTAGCGCAGATTACCCCTCGGATTCTCCTGCCACAGCTCGCTCATCGCCCGGCCGGCGGTGAGGCACACCTCGAGCGCGCGCAGCGTGCGCTGCCGGTCGTTGGCCGCGATGCGCGTCGCGGCAGCTGGGTCGAGCGCCGCCAGGCGCGCCCGCAGCTGTGCCCGGTCGCGGGCCCACTCTCTTTCGAGCTGATCCCGCACCGCCGCGTCCTTCGGCGGCTCTGGGAACAGCCCGAACAGGAGCGCCCGCACGTAGAAGTGCGTACCACCCACGACCACCGGCACCTTTCCCCTCGCCCGGATGTCGGCGATCGCAGCGTCGGCGTCGCGCACGAACATCCCGGCGGAATAGCGCTCGGCCGGATCGGCCACGTCGATCAGGTGGTGGCGGACCGCCTCCCGCAGCGCCGGCTCGGGTTTGGCCGTGCCGATGTCGAGGCCGCGGTAGACGGCGAACGCGTCGGCCGACACGACCTCGCCACCGACCCGCTGCGCGAACGCGGCGCCGAGCGCGGTCTTCCCCGATGCCGTCGGACCCACGATCACGACCAGCTCACTCACCGGTCCCCCTCCTCACCCGCGCGACCCGCACCGGCTCACCGGGACCCACCGTCAGCGGTCCGGCGTCGTTCCACCCGATCCAGACCACGCCCCCATCCTGCGCGACCAGGACCGCCGGGATCGCAAGAGCCCGCCGCGCCACCGCTGGGTCAGGGTACGCGAAACGGGGACGCACCCCCGTCGCCGCCAGCGCGATCAGCGGCCGGACCGCGGCAAGGAACGCCGGCGTGGACGACGTCCGCGAGCCGTGGTGCGGCAGTTGCATCACCTCGCCCTCGATCCGGCCGCCGTGGGCGAGCAGCGCCGCCTCGCCGCGCGCCTCGATATCGCCCGCGATCACGAGGCGGGGTCCACCCAGGTCTACGCGCGCGACCAGGCTCGCGTCGTTGTCGACCCCTTCCATCGTGGCGGGAGGCCACAGGACCTCCCAGGTCGCGCCGCCCAGGATGACCGCCTGGCCGCGCTCGAGCGGGATTTCCTCCACTCCGCGCAGGCGTGCAATCCTCCTCAGGGGCGCGATCTCGGCGCGGTCCCCGAGCGCGCGGGGAAAGGCGAACTTCCGCACCGGCATCCGTTCGAGCAGCAGCGCCGCCCCGCCGGTGTGATCGGCATCGGGGTGTGTCACCACCAGCGCATCGAGGCGCCGCACCCGCACCCGGGCGAGTTCCCGCCACGCCTCGACCGGCGAGCGGCCGGCGTCCACCAGGGCCGCGCGCTCGCCGCTGCGGACCAGCAGCGCCATCCCTTCCCGCACGCCCAGCGCCCGGACCTCGTGCCGCCACCCGAACGATCCGGGGCCCGCCATCCAGGCGACGGTCGCGGCGACGAGCAGCAGCGCGGCAGGCAAGGCCGCGCGCGAGCGGGTCAGGGCGACGAGCCCGAGGACCCCCAGCAGGAGCGCGAGCGCCGGCGTGAGCGGCGCGAACGGCACGCTGGCCGCCCCGCCCACTGCCGAGGCGCGATCGAGCAGCCACTGGCCCGCCGCCACCGCTTCGAGCCCGATGCCTCCCAGCCGGGCCGAAACCGACGCCGCGGCGAGCGACGCCAGGCTCGCGCCCACCAGGACGAGTTCCAAGGGTGCCGCCAGCACGCTCGCTACGATCCCCAGCAGAGGCACCAGCGAGAAGGTCGCCCCCACCAACGGGCTCGACGCACCCTGCGCGACGACGGCGACCGCCAACGCGAGCGACAGGCGCTGCGGCAGCGCTCGGAGGGCGAGCGCGAGCGGTTCGACCCACCGCACCAACGCGAGCGTGACGAACGCGGAGAGCTGGAAACCGGGCTGGACGAGCACCGAGGGCTCCAGCAGCGCGAGGCCGGCGACGATCCCCCAGACGGCGGGTAACGCCTCGAGCGGCCGCCCGAGCTGGCGCGCGAACAGATACGCGACCGCCCCAGCGGCGGCCCGCCGCACCGGCGCGTTGCCGCCGGCGAGCAGCGCAAACGCGACCACGGCAACCGCCACGAGCCAGCGCCGGGTCGCGGGGGCAACTCCTGCCGCGTTCAGCAGCGCCCAGACGAGCACCGCGACCAGGCCGACGTGGAGCCCCGACACCGACAGCAGGTGGACGAGCCCCGAGCGCCGCATGCTGGCTACCTCGCCCTCCTGCAGCGATTCCTGGCGCTGCAGCACGAGCGCGGCCGCGAGCCCGGCCGCGCGCAACCGGCGGACGTCGGTTCCTGCGCTCGCTTCGAGCGCCCGGACGCCAGCGTCGCGGACCCGGTCCACGCGCGAACCCCCGGCCGCACGGTGCGCGAGCAGCAGCGTCTTCACCCGCAGGCGCCCGGCCGCCAGCGGCAGGGTGCGGTCGAAGACGAGTTCGCCGCTCCCCTCCAGGCGCGAGCCCGAAGCCGGTAGCTCGGCGAGACCCACCGGGGCGGTGACGTCGAGCTCCATCTCCCGCGGCCGCGCGAGTTCGCGCCCTTGCCCCTCAAGGCGCACCACCCGGACCCGGTTCCCCCAGCCGCGCACGCCGCTTACCCAACCGTCCCGGACCGTGACTACGAAGCGGACCGGCACCGCCTTGCCGGCGAGCCCGGGCGGTGTCCGGGCCGCAAAGGCGCACGCGGCGAGCCCGAGCCCGACGCCCGCCATGACCCACCAGCCCCACCGCCGGCCCTCACCCACCAGGCCGCGCCACGCTGCCAGCGAAACGACCGCCGCGAGCGGGACGCCCCACCCCACGGCCGGCGGTGCGAAATTGCCGAACGCGACCGCAGCGACGGCGCTCGCGCCCAGCGCGATCAGGCGCGATCCCGGGGCCTCAGGCCGCGCCGCGACTAAATGACGCCAGGATTTCCACATGGTGCGATCCGGCGAACAGGTCCCACAGCTCGGCCGACTCCAGACGGTACCCGCTCGCGAGCAGACGGCCGCCGTCGCGGCCGAACCTCGCGGCGTCGCAGGCCAGCAGCACGATCCGTTCGGGGCGCCAGCGCACGAGGCCCTCCGCCGCCGGCCGCGACAGCCCCGTCCTGGGAGGGTCCACGATCGCGAGCGTGCCGGCCGCCGCGCCCGGCGCCGCAAGATAGGCCTCCGCCGCAGCCGCGATCACCGTGGCCTCGGGCAGGTTCCGCCGCGCCGCTGCGGCCGCCGGTCTGGACGCCTCCACGACCGTCACGTCGCCGGCCCCGGCGTGCCCCGCCGCCGCCGCCAGGAACCCGACGCCGCCGTACAGGTCCACGACACGGGCCGGGTCGGCTGCTCGAACGAGCTCGGTCACCGTCGCGAACAGGCCGGGCACGAGGTGGCGGTTTCCCTGGAAGAACACCCCGACCGGCACGCAAAGCGGAACAGGTAAGTACATCATCACGCCGGTCTCACCCCAGCCGCCCGGCACGATCTCACCGTCGCCGGTGAGCCGATGGAAGCCCGCGAGTTCGCCCAGCGGCCCGCCGGGCACCGTGGCACCCCGCCATCCGGCGACCGCCTTCTCCCCCGCCAGGTCCTCGATCCACTCGAGCTCCCCATCCCCGGCCCCGGCGAGCCTCAGTGCGCCGGCAACCTCGGGCAGCGCCCGCAGCAGGAGCGGCGACACGACGCGGCACGGGGCGATCGCCACCACGTCGTGCGAGCGAGCGGCGCGAAAACCGAGCACTCCGTGCGCCGAGTCCCAGTGCAGTCTGGCGCGCAGCCGCCACCCCATTGCCGAGACGCGAACCGGCGCTTCCCGCACCGCGTCGGCCAGGACGGGCGGCGCGTGGCGCAGGGCGCCGATTGCGGCGCTGCGCAGGACCTCGGACGCGGCCGCACGTTGCAGGTGAGCCAGGTCGCAGCCGCCGCACGCGCCCGCCACCGGGCACGGGGCCGGTTCTCGCCAGGGACTCGCGGCGATCACCTCCCGCGTGCGGGCCTCCACGATGCCCGCGCGCTCACGCTCGACCTCGGCGTCCACCACCTCCCCGGGGAGCGCACCGGCCACGAACCACACCTTAACGCCGCTCCTGGCGACGCCGCGGCCACCGCCGGCGAGCCCCGTGATCTCAAGCCGCACCGGCATCGAGCTCCAGGCGCGGCACGCCGACCAGCCGGCGCACCGCCTTGAAGACAAGGGCGCGACGGGTGCGCTCGCGGACGTCGGTCTCGAGGCCAAGACGTTCCAGGCTCTCCCCGACCTCGTGTTCGATGGCCCTCTTCGCATCGGCCGGGAGTGCGCGCGCCAGCGCGTCCAGCGCGCCGAACTCGAGGTCCGCAAGGGCCTTCTCGATTGCCGCCGGATCGCCATCCGCGGGCACGCTCGCCACCGCGCGCTCGAGGTCGCCGAGCACCTCGCGGACGGCCCGCTGTTCGCTCCAGCGCGCCTCGGCGTCGCCGATGGCGGCTACGAGCGCAGCCAGCGCCGCCACAACGTCCGGGGCCGGCACCGCCTCGGCGGCGCCGGCGCGCGCCGCCATCAGCCTCTTGCCGTGGCGCGCCACCGCGTGGCGGCAGTACGAGAGCGACGACACCGGATCTTCCTCGCGTTCGCGCCGCCGCTCCCAGGCTTCCGCGATCCCGGCCAGGACCGCCGCGAGCGGAACGCCTTCCCGCCACCACCGCCGCAGCAGTGCAAAGTCCTTCGGCGAGAAGAGGAACGGGGTCCCGCGCAACGCCGCAAAGTGGTCCTCGACCGCGCGGTAGTAGGCGATCTCGGCGTCGTCAGGGTCGGTCATCGCGGCCTCGCCCCCTCAAACGCACTCCGGGCGGTTCCGCTCCCACAGCAGGCGCAGCCCCTTGAGCGTGAGGTCGTCGTCGATCGCGTCGAAGATCTCGGTGTAGCGGGCGATCACCCGAGCGAGACCGCCGGTCGCAACCACGCGACCGCCCCCGAGCTCGGCGAGCACGCGCCGCGTGAGGCCCTCGGTCAGCCCCACATACCCGAGCACGATCCCCGCCTGCATCGAGTCCACGGTGCCCTTCCCGATCGCACGCTCCGGGGCCGCGAGCTCGATGCGCGGCAGCTTCGCGGCGCGCGAGAAGAGCGCCTCCGCCGAGATCTCGAGGCCGGGCGCGATCACGCCCCCGACGTACTCGCCCTTCCCGGAGACCACGTCCCACGTAGTGGCCGTGCCGAAGTCCACGACGACGCACGGACCGCCGTGCTCGGCGAACGCCGCGACCGCGTTGCAGAGGCGGTCCGCCCCGAGTTCGAGCGGGGTGTCGACCCGCAGCGGCATGCCCGACTTGATCCCGGGCGCCACGAACAGCGGTTCGGCGTGCAGGTAGGTCGCGATGGCCGCCCGCATCGCGCCGTCGATCTGGGGCACCACCGAACCCACGATCACGCCCTTGATGTCCTCCGGCCTAATCTCCGCCCACTGGCAGAGCTGCCGCAGGAAGATGCCGAGCTCGTCCACGGTGCGCTCGTGTACGGTCGTCAGCCGCCACCGCCGGAGGATCTCGCCGCCGCGGAAGACGCCGATCGTCATGTGGGTGTTTCCTACGTCGAGGGCAAGGAGCATCACACGCCTCCGGGAACCCCGTCGGGCACGATCTCGCCGACCGCGAAGCGCCGCACTTCCCCCGCCACCGCGAGTTCGAGGCGGCCGTCGCGGCCCAGGCCCGCGAAGCGGCCCTCCACCACACCGGTCTCCAACCGCAGGCGGACGGCGTCGCCGCGACGGTGGACCGAGCGCGCCTCCCACTCGGCGTGGGTGGTTTCGCTCCGGGTGAGCGCCTCGTGAATCCGCGTCAGGAAGCGGCTCGCGATCACGCGGATCGCGTCCCCGGCGTCGCCGGAGAAGCCGAGCGCCGCGAGCGACACCGGTCGCACGGGGTCGCCGGCATCGAGTTCGGGGGAGATCGCCACATTGATGCCGAACCCCACCGTCGCCCACACGCTCTCCCCGCCTCCCCGGCTGCGGCAGAGCACGCCGCCCAGCTTGCGCCCACCCACCTCGAGGTCGTTCGGCCACTTCAGGCCGACAGCCACGCCGGGAACGAGTCTTTCCACGGCCTCGGCGAGCACCACGCCCGCCGCGATCGGCAGCAGGGCCAGCGCGGCGACGGGCATCGGCCCCAGCCAGTTGGCGTAGAGGCCGCCCGCCGGCGACGCCCAGCGATTGCCGCCGCGCCCCCGCCCCCCGGTCTGGCGCCCGGCGAGGACGAGAGTCTCGGGCAACGGCTCCGCGTCGGCCGTCGGCCAGAACTCCATCAGGCGTTCGGCGAACGATGCGGTGGAGTCGAGCTCGTCGAACCAGACGACGTTGGCCGGCGGCGGCGGCGACAGCAGTGGGATCAAGGCTCCCGTCCCAGAGTCCCGGCGAGCATTCTCGCCTTGTGCGTGAGCTCAGCCGCGCGGGTCCGCGCCCCCGCGACCACATCCTCGGGCGCGCGGGCGGTGAACGACTCGTCGGCCAGGCGGGCGCTCGCCGACGCGAGCTCGCGCTCGACCTGCGCCAGTTCGACGACCAGCCGGGTCCGCTCGGCCTCGCCGAGCGCACCGTCGGGGAGCACGATCGCGACGTTCACGCCCCCGGCGATGTCGCGGATCGCCCCGGCCGGGATCACGGCCGGGTTCAGCTGCAGCGACGACAGGCCGGCCAGACGTTGCATCTCGGCCGCGAGCTGCGCCAGGGCGGCAGCCCGCTCCGGCGCGACGCCGGTGAGCGAAAGCTCCAGCGGCGTCCCGGGCGGAAGACCGACCAGGTGGCGGTACGAGCGGGTCTGCTGGACGACCGCCTGGAACGCCTCGATCAGCGCCAGCGCTTCCTCGTCGAGCCGGCGGCTGCCCGGCGCCGGATACGGTGTCGTGATCAGCAGCCTCTCCGAACCGAGGTACCGCGCGATCTCCTCGGTGATGAAAGGCATCACCGGGTGCAGCAGCTTGAGCGCCTCCAGGAGCACGCCGCGCGCGACCGCCCGCACGTCCTCGCCGCGCCTGGCAGGCGTGCCGCCCGCGGCGGGCGGCTGCCGGACGCCGTCGTCCTGGAGCGCCGGCTTGGCCATTTCGATGTACCAGTCGCAGTAGTCGTTCCACACGAACTGGTAGAGCGCGCGGCACCCCTCATCGAAACGGTAGGCCTCCCAGGCGCGGTTGACCGCCGCGGTCGTGCGCTCGAGTTCGGCGAGGATCCACCGCTCCGGGAGCGTGAGCGCGGCGGCGTCGACCGCGTCGAGCGCCGGCTCGGCGCCGTCGAGGTGCATCTGGACGAAGCGCGCCGCGTTCCAGAGCTTGGTCGCGAACGCGCGGTACCCCTCCATCCGCTTGTTGTCCAGCGGCAGGTCCCGCCCGGGCGAGGCCAGCGCCGCGAGTGTGAACCGGACCGCGTCGGCGCCGTACTCCCGCACCAGGTCGAGCGGGTCCATCACGTTCCCCTTCGTCTTCGACATCTTCTGGCCGTGCGCGTCGCGCACCAGGCCGGTCAGGTGCACCTGGGCGAACGGGGCCTTGCCGGTGAAGTGGCCGCACATCATGATCATCCGGGCGACCCAGAAGAACAGGATGTCGAACCCCGTGATCAGCAGGCTGGTCGGGTAGAACGCCCGCATCTCCGGCGTATCGTCCGGCCATCCCATCGTCGAGACCGGCCACAGCCCGGAGGAGAACCAGGTGTCGAGCACGTCGGGGTCCTGCTCGACCGGCTTGCCGCAGGTGGCGCACACGGTCACGTCGTCCTCGGAAACGGTCGTGTGCCCGTCGGCGCAGTAGAAGGCCGGGATCCGGTGCCCCCACCAGAGCTGGCGGGAGATGCACCAGTCCATGATGTTCCCGAGCCAGTTCTCGTAGGTCGCGACCCAGAAGTCGGGGACGATGCGCACCTCCCCCGAGCGCACCGCGGCGAGCGCCGCGTCGGCCATCCCCCGCATCGAGCAGAACCACTGCATCGAGAGGTACGGCTCCACCACCGTGTCGCAACGCTGGCAGTGACCCACCGCGTGGCGGTGCGTCTTGTCGCCCCGCCGCAGGCCCTTCTCCGCCAGCGCCGCCAGCACCGCCTTGCGCGCCGCGAAGCGGTCCAGGCCGGCGAACGGCCCGCCGTTGCCGTTGATCGTGCCATCCTCAGTCAGGATGTTGATCTTGGCGAGGCCGTGGCGCTCGCCGGTGGCGAAGTCGTTGGGGTCGTGCGCCGGCGTCACCTTGACCGCTCCCGTCCCGAACGCGGGATCGACCAGGGCGGCGTCGGCGATCACCGGGAAGGTGCGGTCCACGAAGGGGTGCCGGACCAGCTTCCCGACCAGGTGCCGGTAACGCTCGTCGTCGGGGTGGACGGCGACCGCCGTGTCCCCGAGCATCGTCTCCGGCCGGGAGGTCGAAACCACGATCTCCCCGCCGTCGGCGAGCGGGTACGCGAAATCCCACATCCCGCCGTCGATGTCCTTGTGGACCACCTCGAGGTCCGAGAGCGCCGTGAGGCAGCGCGGGCACCAGTTGATGAGCCGGTGCGCGCGGTAGATCAGCCCCTCGTCGTGGAGCTGCACGAACGCGTGCCGGACCGCCCGCGACAGCATCGGGTCGAGGGTGAAGCGTTCGCGCGACCAGTCGCACGACGCCCCCATCGCCTTCGCTTGGTGCGAGATGTTGCCCTTGTACTGCGCCTTCCACGCCCACATCCGTTCGAGGAACCGCTCGCGGCCGAGTTCGCGGCGGCTGCTTCCCTCCTTGGCCAGCTCGCGCTCGACCATCACCTGGGTCGCGATCCCGGCGTGGTCCGTGCCCGGGAGCCAGAGGGCGTTGAACCCTTGCATCCGCCGCCACCGGATCATCAGGTCCTGGAGCGTGAACTGCAGGGCGTGGCCGATGTGCAGCTTGCCCGTGACGTTCGGCGGCGGGATCAGGATCACGAACGGCGGCCGTTCGGACGGCAGCGCGGGGGCGAACGCTCCCGAACCTTCCCATGCGGCGTACCACCGTCCCTCGAACGAGGTCGGGTCGAAGCGAGTCGGCATCGGTTCGGGACGGCTCACGCTCCCCTCCAAACACCATTGTGGACCGCGAGTCTAGCATCTCCAAGCAGGGCCGCCGGCGGGTCTGCCGGCCGTTCGCCGCGGTCGGCAGTGCTGGTTCCAGCTCAGAACAGCGCGGAGAACGGACCCTCGGGCGGCAGCGCCTGCAGCTCGGCGTAGACCGTCGCGGCCTCCAGGCCGGACACGGGGACGTCGAGGACGACCCCGCCCAGTCGCGGGAGCACCCAACCCACTCGCCCCCCCTCGCGCTTCTTGTCGCGGGCGATGTACGGCGCCACCTCGTCCCACCTCAGCGCCGCGAGGCTCGGGAGCGGGGCGAGGGCGTGGATGCGGTCCGCCCAGGCGAGCGCCTCGGCAGTTGAGAGCAGCCCCCGGTCGCGGGCGAGCCGCAACTCCGCCAGCAGCCCCCACGCCACCGCCTCGCCGTGGAGGAAGCGCGTGTAGGAGGTCGCGCCCTCGATCCCGTGGGCGAGGGTGTGCCCGAGGTTGAGCGCCTGCCGCGGCCCGGTCTCGCGCTCGTCGAGGCTGACCACGTCGCTCTTGACCCGGGCGCAGCCGACCACCAGCTCGATCGCCTGCAGCGGATCCCCCGCCGCGACCGGCGCCAGGTGGCTGTCGAGCACGTGTTCCAGCGACGACGGCGCGATCATCGCCGCCTTGACCACCTCGGCGAGGCCGGCGTGCAACTGGCGCTGGTCGAGGGTCGCAAGCGCAAGGGTGTCGGCAACGATCGCCCGGGGGGGCCAGAACGCGCCGATCAGGTTCTTCCCCTCGTCGAGGTCGATCCCCGTCTTGCCGCCGAGCGCCGCGTCGACCATCGCGAGCAGCGTGGTGGGGACCGCGACCCAGCCGACGCCGCGCAGCGTGACCGCGGCCGCGAAGCCTACGATGTCGGTGACGACGCCGCCGCCGACCGCCACCAGCAACGCGGAACGCTCGACTTCGTGGGCGAGAAGCCACCGTACGATCCGTTCCACCGACGGCCAGCGCTTCTGCTCCTCCCCGGCGGGCAGTTCCAGACACGGTGCCGCGAGTCGTTCCGCGACGTCGAAACCGTAAAGCGGCCCCACCGTTGTGTCGGTCACGACGAATGCCGGCCGGCCTCGGAGCGCCGGTCCGAGCAACTCCGAGATCCTGCCGAGCAGCCCCTCGCCGATGTGGTAGGGAGCGGTCTCGCCGGCGGCCGCGAGCGTGAGCGTAATCACCCGCTCCCCCGCCCGCGCCGCAGGATGCGCACGGCCAGCACGCCCGCGCCGAAGCCGTTGTCGATGTTGACCACGCCGACGCCGGGGGCGCAGGCGTTGAGCATGGCGAGCAGCGCGGCCAGACCGCCGAACGCCGCCCCATAGCCTACCGAGGTCGGCACCGCCACCACCGGCGCGGGCACCAACCCGGCCACCACTGCCGGCAGCGCACCCTCCATTCCCGCGACCGCGATCACCACGTCCGCCTGGCGCAGCGCCTGGAGATGGCCAAGGAGCCGGTGCAGGCCGGCAACTCCCACGTCGTGCACGCGGGTGACCGCCGCGCCGAGAGCCTCCGCCGTGATGGCGGCTTCCTCCGCCACGGGGAGATCCGAGGTTCCTGCGCAAACGACGGCGACCGTGCCCCGCACCTTTTCCGCGCCCGGCAGCACCACCATCCGCGCCGACGGGTGGTGCACGGCGCCGGCGACCGCCGCGGCGATCGCGCGAGCGTGCTCGTCCGTCGCTCTCGTCGCCAGCACCGGGCCGCCCGGCCCCGCCAGCGCGGCGAACGCCGCCGCGGCCTGCTCCGGCGTCTTGCCGGAGCAGAACACCGCCTCGGACTCTCCCGTGCGCAGGGCACGGTGCGTGTCGGCCATGACCCCTTCGCCGAGCGCGAACGGAAGCCCCGCGAACCGCTCGGCAGCCGCATCGGGCGAAAGCGCTCCGCTCGCCACATCTTCCAGCAACCGATGAAGGGCGTCTGGGCGCATATGCGGATGATACCTACTCGACGACGGCGCGCACCAGCGCCGGCGACAATCGCGCCAGAATTTCGTAGTTGATGGTGCCCCCGAGCTCGGCGAGTTCCTCGGCGGTCACGCGCTCTTCGCCGTCGGCCCCGATCAGCGTGGCGACGTCGCCCTCCCCGGCGCCGGGGATGTCCGTGACGTCCGCCATGACGATGTCCATGCAGACGCGGCCGACCACGGGCGCGGGCCGCCCGCGCAGGAGGACGCGCGCACGGTTCGAAAGCGCGCGCGGGTACCCGTCGGCGTAGCCCACCGGCAGCACCGCGATCGTGCTGGGCCGTGTCGGCCGGTACGTGAGGCCGTACCCCACCGGCGCGCCGGCCGCGACGCGCTTGACCTGACCGACGCGCGCCCTCCAGGCGAGCGCCGGCTCGAGCCTGACGCCGTCGCGCCCGTGCGCCAGCAGCCAGGAGAGGTGCGTCTCCTTCGAGGGCCAGTGGCCGTATAGCGAGATCCCGACGCGGACCATGGTGAAATCCGCCTCGCGGAAGAGCAGCGCCGCCGCCGAACACGCCGCGTGCACCCAGCGAACGCGGCCGACCCGGCCCTCGACGGCCGCCACGGCGCCCCGGAAGCGGTCGAGCTGCGCGAACGCGTAGCCGTGGTCCGTGGTGTCCTCGATGTTGGCGAAGTGCGTCGCCACGCCGACCACCGCGAGCCCCGCATCGTGCGCCGCGGCGGCGAACTCGGCGGCGTCGGCCGGCTCCACACCTTGCCGGTGGGTGCCGCTGTCCACCTTCACGTGCACGGGCAGGGCCGCCCCGAGACGCCTCGCCTGTGCCGCCAGCGCCTCGACGACCTCCCGGGACGATGCCAACACGTGCACGCCCGGCCGCACGACCTCCTCGACCTGGGCGGGCGTGAGGTACCCCATGACGAGCACCGGAAGCTCGTTCCCCGCCCTCGCGAGCGCCGAGACCTCGGCGGCGGTGTGGACGCCGAGCATGTCCGCGCCCTGCTCTGCGCACACGCCAGCGACCTCTTCGAGGCCGTGCCCGTACGCGTTGGCCTTGACGACCGCGAGCAGACCCGTGCCGGGCCCGAGCAGGCCCCTGAAGATCGAGAGGTTGTGCGCCAGCGCCCCGCGCGACACCTCGATCCACGTTGTCAGGCCGGAGAACCGCTCGCTCGCCACGGACGCAAGTGTACCGGATCGTCGCCATAGCGCGGAGCTCCAGCTAGAATGACGCCGCATGAAGATGCTCGACCCGGACTGGCGCCAGAGGCTCAGGCGGCGGCGGGACAAGACCGCAGCCATCGGCCGCCTGCTGCACCGGCGCTACTCCAGGCTGTTCTGGACGCTCCACTCCACCTGGGCGCTGATCAGCGGCGGGATCGTCCTCGTCCTCGCCCACAACCGCTACGGGTTCCTGCCGTGGGTCGTCGTCTTCCTCACCCTGACCTGGGCCTCGACGCTCTTCTTCTCGCGGTTCGCGGCGCCCGGCGGCTCCGAGAGGCTGCGCTTCGCCCGCGGTTTCGTCTCCTACCTCACCCGGGTGATGTACCAGGAGACGCTCTTCTTCTTGCTCCCGTTCTACTTCTACTCGACGACGTTCCCGTCATGGAACAGCTCGTACGTCGTGGTCCTCGCCGCGCTCGCGGTGCTGTCCTGCTTCGACGCGTTCTTCGGCCAATTGCTCCGCACCAATAGGTGGTTCGCGCTGGCGTTCTTCGCGTTCGTCACCTATTCGGCGCTCCAGTTCTTCCTGCCCCTCGTCCTGCACGTCCCGATCCACAACGGCGCCTACCTCGCCGCCGGGGTCTCGTTCTTTGCGTCGCTGCCGCTCGCCTACTCCGCCGCCGACCTCAGGCAACCCCGCCGGAAGGCGTTGATCTTCCTGGCGCTGGTCGGGATCATCGCCGTCCTCAAGGTGGGCCCCGCCCTCATCCCGCCGGTCCCGCTGCGCCTCGCCTCGCTCTCGTTCGCCACCGGCATCGACCGCGCCACCCTCCGGCTCGAGAACGAGTTCCCGCAGGACGATGTGGTGCCGGCGAGCAGGCTGCGCGAGCGCCACCTGATCGTGCGCGCGACGATCTTCTCCCCCGGCCGCCTCCCGGTCCGGATCCAGATCCGGCTCGCCCGCGACGGCGTCGTCCTGCACAGCTCGCGCACGCTCGACCTCGTCGCCCACAGCAGTGGGTTCCGGGTCTGGGACTCGCTGCCGATCGGCCCGCGCGGTCTCGCCCCGGGAAGGTACCGGGCCGAAGTGTGGACGGGGGAAGGCCAGCTCGTGGGCCGGGGCGAGATCCGCGTCGTCGCAGACTCCGGGCCGGCGGCGATGCCCGGCGCTAGCGCGCGCTCCTGATGGCGGCCAGGGCGGCGCCGTACTCCGGCTCCTGCGCCACCTCCGGCACCAGTTGCAGGTAGCGCAGCGTTCCGTCCTTGCCGATCACCAGCACCGCCCGGGCCAACAGGCGCAGCTCCTTGATGAGCAGCCCGTAGGCGGCGCCGAACGACGCGTCGCGGTGATCCGACACGGTCTCCAGGTTGGCGATCCCCTCAGTGGAACAGAACCGGCTCTGCGCGAACGGCAGGTCCATCGACACGACGATCACCTTGACGTCGTCACCGAGGGCCGCCGCCTCCTGGTTGAACCGGCGTGCCTGCGCCGCGCACACCGGCGTGTCCAGCGACGGCACCGAGTTGATCACGACCGTCTTGCCGCCCGTCTGAGCGAGCGTGAACGGCGATAGGTCACCGCGCAGCGCCGTGAACCCAGGCGCCGGCTTGCCGATCTCCGGCGCGGAGCCGAGCAGCGTCAGGGGTGTCCCCTTGAAGGTGATGAAGCCGTGGCGTTCGTGCATGTCCGAACCCTCCTCGCGGACGAACGAGCGCCCGCCCTGTCCGGGAAACGGCGGGGCCGCGGTATCATTCCACACCATGATCCCGCAACCCTCCGCGCCTCTCGTCGTGACCGCCGGCCAGGGGACCCGGCGCCTGGTCGCCGTCGCCTGCCGCGCCGGCGACGACGTCGTCGTGACGCTCACCGGCGGCGAGCGTCCGCACGTCGGATGCGTCGTGCTCGCCCAGCCGCACCCCACTCGCGGCGACATGGCCCGGATCCGCGTCACGAGCACGGTCGTTGCGATCCCCCCGCACCGCGAGGAGGCCCTCGCGCGCCCGCTGGCCGAGCGACTCGCCCAAGCCCTGGGCGCAACGGTGGTGGTGAGCGCCGGAGTTCACGAGGACGTTCTTTCGGCCGAGGGTGTGGCCGCCTATCTTCGGCTCGGGGACGAGCTGGCGGCGGCGCTGCTCGACGCGCTCGCGCCCTGATCTTCCCCGACGCCCAGGCGCTCGCGCAGGAAGCGCACGATCTCGCGGGTATCGGTGCCGGGCGGAAACAGGCGTTCGATACCCGCCTGCAGGAGGACCGCAACGTCCTCCTGCGGGATGACGCCGCCGCCGAACACCACGACATCGCCCGCCCCCGCCTCGCGGAGCGCGCGCACGACCGCGGGAAAGAGCTCGCGGTGCGCCCCGGAAAGGCTCGAGAGGCCGACGGCGTCGACATCCTCCTGCACAGCGGCCTGCGCGATCTGCGCCGGGGTCTGACGCAGCCCGGTGTAGATGACCTCGAAGCCGGCATCACGCAACGCCCGCGCCACGACCTTCGCCCCCCGGTCGTGACCGTCGAGACCGGGCTTGGCCACCAGGATCCTCTTGGGTGCCGTCACTGCTCGCGACCTCCTCCTCCAGTATCCACGCCGGCGGGGGCCGCGACAAGGCTTGCACCCCCGGGCTTGATTTTCAACTCGCGTCGCCCGTAAGCTCGCCCCCGTCACAGCGAGGGAGACCACACACGATGGAAACCGCGAGGAGCACCCTTCCCGAGAACGCCTACTCGAAGCTCAAGCCGGGCGAGAGCTACGCGCCGGTGGTCCCCGCAGGGGCGAACGTGCCGGAGTTCACCAGGCGCTCGCTCTGGCTCGGCCTCGCGATGTCCGCGCTGTTCTCCGCCGCCGCGGCGTTCCTCGGCCTCAAGGCGGGGCAGGTGTTCGAGGCCGCGATTCCCATCGCGATCATTGCCGTCGGCATCGGCGTGGTCCTGCCGCGGCGCTCGACGCTGCTCGAGAATGTCATCATCCAGTCGATCGGCGCCGCCTCCGGGCTCGTCGTGGCCGGCTCGATCTTCACCCTCCCGGCGCTCTTCATCCTCGGCCTGGACGTCAACCTCATTAAGCTCTTCCTCGTCGCACTCCTCGGGGGCACCCTCGGGATCCTGTTCCTGGTCCCTCTGCGGCGCTACTTCGTCAGCGAGATGCACGGGGAGTTCCCGTTCCCAGAGGCGACGGCCACGACGGAGGTGCTCATCGCCGGCGAGTCCGGCGGTAACCAGGCAAAGGTGCTGGGCGCCGCCGCCGCGATCGGAGGCGTGTTCGACTTCGTGATCATCCACCTGGAGGGGTGGGCCGAGGTCTTCACCTCGCGCTCGCTGCCGTTCCTGGCCGGTCTCGCCGAACGGGCCAAGATCGTCCTCCGTGTCGACGTCCTGTCGTCGATCCTGGGCCTGGGCTACATCATCGGGATGAAGTACTCGGCAATCATCTGCGCCGGCTCGTTCCTCTCATGGTTTCTGCTCGTCCCCCTGGTGGGCCATTTCGGCGCCCACCTCACCACCGCGATCCCGCCGGTCGCCGACGGGACCCTGATCGGGAGCATGTCAGCCGAGGCGATCTTCCGCAATTACGTCCGCCACATCGGCATCGGCGCCATCGCCGCGGCCGGCATCATGGGAATCCTGCGCTCGTGGCGCGTCATCGCGAAGGCGTTCGCGATGGGGTTCACCGAGCTGTTCCGCCGCAGGGGGCGGAGCGTGGCACCGGTGTCGGCAGTTCGCACCGACCGTGACCTTCCCATGGGGCTCGTCATGGGCGGCATCCTCGTGACCGCCCTGGCGGCTTGGCTCTTCTTCCGCTTCGGCGTTTTGTCGTCGCAGCCGGGGGCGATGAAGCTCTCGCTCATCGCGCTCGCGGTCGTCATCGTCATCTCGTTCCTGTTCACGACCGTCGCGGCGCGGGCGATTGCGACCGTCGGCACCAACCCAGTATCCGGCATGACCCTGATGACCTTGATCCTCACATCCGTGTTCCTGGTCGAGGCCGGGTTGTCCGGCAAAGCCGGGATGCTCGCGGCGCTCCTCATCGGCGGCGTCGTGTGCACGGCGCTCTCGATGGCCGGGGGGCTCATCACCGACCTCAAGATCGGATACTGGCTCGGCGCCACACCCGCCGTGCAGGAGCGCTCCAAGTTCCTCGGCACCATCGTCGCGGCGGCGACGGTCGGCGCCGTCATCCTGCTCCTCAACCAGGCGTACGGTTTCGTCCCCTCCGCGGCCCATCCGGCGGAGGGCGTGTTCGCCGCCCCGCAGGCCAATGCCATGGCGGCGGTCATCAAGACGCTGATGTCCAACGAGCCGGTGCCGTGGCTGCTCTACGGCGTCGGGGCGTTCATCGCGATGACGATGCAGATGATCGGCGTGCCGGCCCTGGCGTTCGCCCTCGGGATGTACATTCCGCTCGAGCTCAACGTGCCGCTCGTCGTGGGTGGGCTGATCGCGCACCTGGTCCAGAGGTCGGCAAAAGGCGACGAGAAGCTGGCACATGCCCGTAGCACCAGAGGCACGCTGATCGCGTCCGGCTTCATCGCCGGCGGCGCGCTCATGGGCGTCGTGGCGGCCGTGCTCAAGATCGCGAACTTCTGGACGGGCGTCAGGGTCGGTTCCGGCCTGCTCGGCCACGGCACCGGCGCGGGCGCCGAGATCCTGGCCCTCGTGATGTACGTCGCCCTCGCGACCTACATGTATTTCGACGCCCGCCGCGGTCAGGTGTAGCCGCCGGGTCCGGCCCCGACTCCGCCCCGCGTCACTTCGGCTGCGGCGGGACCTGCGGCGAACTTCCCATCGCGGTCGGGGAAACAACGGCCATCATATTGGACGGCAACGAATTCGGGGAGGCCGCTGCGGCCGTCGATGCGCCTGCAGCCGCAGCAGGAGCGGCCGGCATCGAGGCCTGGCCCGGCGGCTTCGGCGCACCGGCGGGCCCCGGCTTCGCAGCCGGCGTCGGAACCGGTTTGATCTCCTGCCAGGAGAGGTCCACGGCCACCTGGGGCGGCTCGGTGTCAAGGGCGACGCGGGCCGTGATCGTGCCCTGCTTGCCCGGGTCCAACTTGCCCAGCACCGAACTGGAGCCGGTGGTGACCGGCTTGCCCTTGGCGTCGAGGACGCGCACGAGGGCACTCACGTTCTGCACGGCGTTTTTGCCCTGATTGGCGACCGTAGCGGTGATCGCCCACTCGTCCTTTCCAACCAGCTTCTTCTCGTAGCCGACCAGGACCACCTGCCCGCCCAAGGGAGCATCCTGGTCCCCCTTCGCGGCTTCCTCGCCCGCAGCCTCGGTGTCGATGTGCTTCACGTCCGCATCGGTGACGACGAGCCCTCCCGCCTTCGTGGAGGCCCTGGCCCCGAGGAACGGGCTGTGCGGCCCGGAGTCGGCGCCCGCGGCCGGCGGGGCCGCAGTCTGGCCGCTGGCCGCCCTGGTCGCCGCGAGGTCCACGGCCGCGAGGGGGTACCACTCTTGGCGGCCGTTCGCATAGTGCACCGTGACGTAACTGCCGCTCACCGAATAGGCAGAGACATCGAGCCGCTTGCCGCCGGTCAACACGACCGTAGCGGCCTGGGCCCCGACGGCCAGCACGAGTGTCGCCAGGAACATCGTCGCTCTCTTCACGTCGCACCTCCGAACCTTACCCGACCATCATAGCGCCTGGATGCAACTCCAGCCACGCGAACCCCCGTGTCGAGGCCGAGACGGGGCGAACCGCCCCAACAGACGAACGCCCCGGGTGGGTGCCCCGGGGCGCGAATCAGGCAAGAACGACAGCCTGGGTCAGTAGAGAACGACCAGCGTCACGCGGCGGTTCTTCGCACGCCCTTCGGCGTTCTTGTTGTCGGTGATCGGCTTGAACTTCCCGTAGGAGACGGCGCTCATGCGGCTCAGTGGGAAACCGTGCTGCATGTTGAGGTAACGCAGCACCGTCTCGGCGCGCGCCTGACCCAGGGCGAGGTTACCCTTGTCGGAGCCGATGCTGTCGGTGTTGCCCTGGATCTCGATGTAGACGTTCTTGTTCTCATCCTTCACCTTCTGGGCGAACGCGTCGAGGGCGGCCTTGGCCTCCGCCGAGAGGTCGCTCTTGCTGAAGCCGAAGTGCACGGCATCGTCGGTGAGCGTCACCTCGAAGAGGAACGAGTGGTTCGCAAGCTTGTTGGCCTCGTTGGCGCGGGCGAGCGCCTCTTTGGTGGTATCCGACAGCTTCGCGATTTGCTCGTTCTGCGTCGCGTCGGACTTCTTCAGGTTCGTCACGTCCATCTGGGTCGCCTCGACCTGCTTCTGAACCTCGCCGATCTTGGCGTCGGAACCCTTGGTGGCGGCCGCCACCTGCTCCTGGACATAGGTCTTCGTGGCGCATCCCGTGGCGCCCAGCGCGCCGACCAACCCCACGGCAAGAACACCCAACAGCGACTTTCTCATGAGCTTCCTCCCTTTGCTCCCGGTCTCGGACGTGTTATTGAATCACGCTCGCAGCAACGCAGCTGTTATAGCACAGGTTTCCCTTGATCTGTCAAGACCTGTTGTCCTCGTTTCAGGGCAGCGTCCCGCGGTACCCCTGGCGCGCGAGGACCGTGTAGCCGCCGTCCACCGTGACCTCGAGCCTGCGCCACTTCACCATCCCCAACCCCGAAGGATCGAACGTGATGATGTACCGCATCGTCAGCTCCTGCCGCAGCGCGCGGGCGAACTCAGGGAGCTTCGCGGCGGTGTCCACGCGCAGGTAACGCCCGCCTGATGCCGCCGCAAACCGAGCCAACGCCTCCTCGTAGCTATCGGGCGGACCCTCCTCGGCCGGCGGCGGCTCGATACCCAGGGCGTAGAGCGGGTCGGTCAGCCCCTCCAGGATCTTCACGGCGTCCGCCGGCGACATCGTCGAGGCGGTGTCCACCCCGTCGGTGAACAGGAGCGCCACCCGCCGGATGTTGTGCGCCCCCTCCATGACCTGCGGCGTGGCCGTCAACATGTCGTAGAGCGCCGTGGTGCCGTAGCCTTTGAGCGACTCGAGCACCCTGGGCAACAACCCCGGGTCGGTCCCGAAGGCGAGTCGGCGCTTGACCTCGCCGCTTCCGAATGTGATCAGGCACACCTCGTCATCCGGCCGCGACTCCCGCATGAACTCCATGATCGCGTCCCTGGTCCTGACGAGCCGCCGGCCGTTCATCGAACCCGAGGTGTCCACGACGAAGGCGTAGGAAATCGGCAGCCCGCCCTCGCGCCAGAACGACTTGATCGGGAACTCGATGCCGTCCACGAAAAGGTGGAAGCGCTCCTTTTCGAGCGTCGCCACCAAGCGACCGCGGCTGTCCTTCACCGTCACCGGCACCAGGATCGACGACACCTCGGCGGAGGCCCGGAACATCCCCTTTTCGGGCGGCTGCTCCGCTCGAGACACGCCCGCCAGAAAGACGGCGAGCCCGAGGGCGCCCGCCGGCACCGCCCGCCACCACAGGCAGGGTCGCATGCGCGCGTCAGAGGACGAAGGTGAGGCCGAGCCCGACCTCCGTGAACGTCAACCAGTTGCGGTCGTACGAGCAGTCGCCCCACCAGCTGCAGTCGCTCCGGTTGTCGATGTTGACGCTGTGCCCTCTCCAGTCGAGCCGGAGGGCGATCTGAGGGGTGAAAAAGAGCTTCAGCCCGCCGCCGAAGTCACCGACCAGGCGCGTGTCCGAGGAGAGGGCCCCGCCGCTGTTAGCGAAAAGGGTGGGCTCAAGCCGCATCGCCCCGATGCCTCCGGCCAGGAACGGTACCAGCCGGCTGTGGCCGAAGCTGACCTCCATGTTCGCCTCGGCCGTGGTCATGTCCATCCTGCCGACCCGGGTTTGCCCGCCGAAGAGCTCCCGGTGCCCGGTGATGAGGTCGGCGCGGCCGCGCGCGAGGAACCCCTCGAACGCCCAGCTGGGCGTGAACCTGTACGCGATCCGAAGACCATACGACGGGGCGTCGTCCACGGTGACGTCGAACGGCACCGTATTGATCGTCCCGCGCGAGATCGTGTCGCCGAACCAGTACCCGACCGTGGGGGTCAGTTCCACCGTGTTGGGCGTCCCCTGCGCAAACGCCCAAGGCGCTGCAACAGCCAGGCAGAGCACGAACAGTAATCGGCGCATGTCACTTCCCTCTCTTTCCAGAGCGCTCGGCCAACAGCCCGAGCAACTGGCGGCGCATATCCTGCACCGACTCCGCCGAGTAGCCCGGATAGACGCGCACAACTCTCCCCTTGCGATCGAGCAGGACCGAGAACGGAATCTGGTTGATGGCCAGGGTCATCTGCGTCTTCCCATCGACCAGGAACACCGGCAGCGTGATGCCGGACCGCGTCAGGAAACCCTCGATGTGCGGCTTGACCACCGCGAGCTGGCCGGCAACCCCTACCTCCTCCGGCGCCGGCGGCAGGTCCACGTTCACCGCCAGGACAACCAACCCCTTTCCGCCCAACTCATTGGAGAGTTTCTGCAGTTCCGGCATCTCCAGCCGGCACGGCCCGCACCAGGTGGCCCAGAAGTTGAGGACGGTTGCCGTGCCGAGCACGTTCTTGAGGGGGACGGTCTGGCCGGACAGGTCGGTAAGTTCGATCGAGGGAAACTCCGGGCGCACCGGCTCGGCCGCAACTGCGAGGGCGGCGGCGAACACGAACCCGAAGATGGCAGCGGCGATCGAGCGTTCCTCCATCGGCCGCATGCTACCACGCCGTTGACAGCCGGCCGCGCTTGCGCTAGATTTCACAATATGAGCGAACGTGAGCTGCATCGCATCGCGGTCGTCGGCGGCGGGATGATGGGCCGCTCGATCGCAACTCGGGTCTCCCAGGCCGGCCTCGGCGTCATCGTCCGGGACATCAGCCCGGAACGCACCGACAAGGTCGCCGAACTCCTCGGGGTCGACCTCGACCGCGAGATCGAGCGGTGGGGGCTGACGCAATCCGAGAAGAGAGCGATCTTGGCGCGCATCGAGTTCACAACCGAGCTGCCGAAGACGGCGGGCTGCGACCTGCTCATCGAGACGATCAACGAGGACTACGACGCAAAGAGAAAGCTGCTCCTCGAGCTCGACGCCGTTCTTGAACCCGGGATCCCGATCATCATCAACACGTCCACCCTGTCGATCAGCGAACTCGCCCAGGGCCTGCAGCACCCCGAGCGCGTCCTCGGGATGCACTTCCTCTATCCCGTCACCACCACCAGGGTCGTCGAGGTCGTCAAGGGCCAGGTGACGAGCGACGACGCGTTCGAGACCGCGCGCCGCTTCGTCCGGATCCTGGGCAAGGTGCCGATCCAGGAGTTCGAGTCGCCGGGGTTCATCACGACACGTGTCATCATGCCGCTCATCAACGAGGCGGCCCACGTCGTCATGGAAGGCGTGGCCAGCGCCGGCGAGGTGGACCTCGCAATCAAGCTCGGGTACGACTTCAGGTACGGGCCCCTGGAGTGGGCCGATCGTACCGGGCTGCACCGCATTCTCAACTGGCTCGAGCACCTCTTCCACGAGACCGGCGAAACCAAGTTCAGGCCGTGCCCGGTCATCCGGAAGCTCGTCCGGGCCGGGCACACCGGCGCCAGGGTCGGCAAGGGATTCTTCACCTACGACAGCGAGCGCAGCCGGCTCGACCGGCTCCCCGACGACACCCCGAAGCTCTCCTGAACGGTCCGGTTCCGATTACGCTGCACGACGATGGGAGCTGACGCATGAAAGTCCTCGTCCTCAACTGTGGTTCCTCGTCGGTGAAGTTCCAGGTCATCGAAACCTCGCTCGAGATGATCGAGGCCAACGCCGACCTCACTCTCGCCCGCGGCGCCGTGGAGAAGATCGGCCTGTCCGACTCCCGCCTGTCGCTCGACGTCCCCGATCGCAAGCCGCACCAGGAGATCGCCGAGATCCTCGAGCACCGCGCCGCCATCGAGCGCGTCCTCAAGGTGCTCGTGAACCCCGAGCACGGCGTCCTCGGCAACGTCGCCGAGATCGAGGCGGTGGGCCACAGGGTGGTGCACGGCGGCGAGAAGTTCGCCTCCTCGGTCCTGGTGAACCCCGAGGTCGAGGCGATGATCGAGGAGTGCGTCGTCCTGGCGCCGCTCCACAACCCGCACAACCTGCGCGGCCTCACGGCGGCCCGCAGCCTGCTGCCGGGCGTACCGCACATCGCCGTCTTCGACACCGCGTTCCACCAGTCGATGCCGCCGAAGGCCTTTGTCTACGGTCTCCCATACGAGCTCTACACCCGCCAGGCGATCCGGCGCTACGGCTTCCACGGCACGTCGCACCGCTTCGTGTCGATCCGCACCGCCAATCTGCTCCGCCGCCCGATCGAGGATCTCAGGATCGTCACCTGCCACCTCGGCAACGGCTGCTCGATGGCCGCCGTCGACCGCGGCCACTCGGTGGACACCTCGATGGGGTTCACGCCTCTCGAAGGCCTGCTCATGGGGACCCGCTGCGGCGACCTCGACGCGGCCATCGTGCCGTGGGTCCTGGCCATGGAGGAGGTCACGCTCGCGCAGCTCAACGCCATGCTCAACAAGCACTCCGGCCTGTATGGCGTCTCCGGCGTTTCTTCGGACATGCGCGAGATCGAAGCGGCGTGCGCAACGGGGAACAAGCGCGCCTGCCTGGCGCTCGACATCTTCTGCTACCGGATCCGGAAGTACGTCGGGGCGTACGCGGCGGCCATGGGCGGCCTCGACGCCGTGACCTTCACCGGCGGCATCGGCGAGAACTCACCCCTCATCCGTGCGACCACGCTGGCGGGGATGGACTTCTTCGGGATCGAACTGGACGAGGACGCCAACCGCAATGCTCCGCGCGGCAAGGAGGTCCTCGTGTCGCGCCCCGGCACGCGCGTGGCCGTGGCGGTCATCCCGACGAACGAGGAACGCGTCATCGCCCGCGACACCGTCCGCGTCCTCGGGGGCGTCATGCCGTCGTTCGCGGTCGCTGGCACCGACGCTCCCCGCTGAGCGGCCAACCTCCCCCACCCGCTCCAAGGACCCGCACTCGAGTCGCCCACGGCCGCTCGCCGCCACCACCGGGGATCGAACTCCACACTTCCACCGCCCGCTGTCTTCTCTTGCGCCGCGACCTGCCGCCGGATACCGCTGGCTCGCGCCTTCTCTTCACTGCGTGCGGCTGTTCTGTTTTGCCCCGCGGGCTAAGAACTCTCCTACCGCCACTCCGGGCGCGCAAGGAATTCGCGCGCCGCCGCTCGCCCAGCGGCCACGGCTTCGTCCATCGCCTCGTAGTCGGCCCAGTGCAGGTGGTTGACCGCGGGCGCGATGACCGCGTCGGCCTCGGCCAGGATCCGCCGCCGCAGCTCCTGCCAGCCCATCGCCGCCACCCGGAACAATACCCTCGGGACCTGCTCGGCCCCGCGGTCCAGCGGCGGCAGCGCCTCGCTCACCTCGACCGCAACCACCGGACCGCCGAGGTCGCGAGCCGCGCCCACCGGGATTTCAGCGACCGCGCCGCCGTCCTGCAGCGGGCGGCCGGCCCAGAGAACGGGATGGGTCAGGCCCGGCATCGCGGAGCTGGCGGCGACCGCGAGCCGGAGAGGGCCGCGCGTCAGGCGCACCTCGGCGCCGGTAGCGCTGTCGGTCGCGACGACGGCGAACGGCCGCGGCAACGCCTCGATCGAAGTGTCAGGCAGGAGGAGCGCGATCCGGGCCGCGAGCTCGTTCGCCGTCACCGATGGCCCCCACGCCATCGCCTTGAGCAGCGTCGCGCCGTGCCGGAAACGGCCCCAGACGCGATGGCCACGCCCGCCCGCGGCTCCCCCGAGATCGGGAGGGTCATCGCCCCCCATCGCCGCCACGAACTTGCCCACGGCCCGGAGCGCAGGTTCCGCGCCGCTGAGGAGCCAGAGCGCTCCCATCATGGCGCCGGAACTCGTGCCCGCGATTCCCGACACCTCCACACCCGCGCGCTCGAACTCCGCGAGCACGCCCAGGTGCGCGATCCCTCGCACACCCCCGCCGCCGAGGGCGAGCACTACCCCGCCGGCGAGGTCCAGCTCTCTCATATTCGCGCCGGTTCCCGCGGCTGCACCCGGTCCTTGTTGAGGACGATCGCCTCGAGGACGCCCTCCGCTACCCGTTGGGTCTTATCGGAGATGTGTTCGAGGTCGTCGGTGACGCCGCGGGGGTCGACATCGCCGATCTTGTCGCCCGTCTCCACCGGCACCCCGTCGCGCAACAGCCCGCGGATCACGCCGGAGATGCGCGCCACCACCGGGTACTCCGAGTCCACCGGCACGCCGCGGTAAAGGTCCTCTCGGGTCAGGAGCAGGACGACGACGCCGATCTTCTCGCCGCGTTCGATGCGGTTGCCGATGTCGTGGTTGGTCCGGAAGATTCCCGGCCGCTGCGCCTTGATCACGCGTTCCCGGGTGAAGCCCATGATCTCCGCCGGAGGCTCCGGCGCCAGCGACTGCCCCCCCAGGAGCACACGGCCGAGTTGCGGGCCGCGCACCGTTTCGACCACGGCGTGGCAATCCCTGCCCGCTTGGTAGCCCGGCCCGAGGGCGATCACGAGTGGCGCGAGCTCACGGGAGAGACCCCAGTTGGCGCGCAGCATCGCCGCGTCGACGAAGATGTCGGGCGGCCAGGCGGCGAGCACCTCGGGGAGAGGCTGGGTCGTGATCGCCAGGTCGCCGAGCTCGTGCACGAGGTCGACCTCGGAGAGCAGCATCACGAAACGGGCGGTCACGCCGTCCACCGTCTTGCCGTGGTTGAACACCGCTTCGGAGAAGCAGACGTGGCGCCGCACGGCCTTCGGAAACGCACGCTCGACCATGAGGACACGGCCAAACCCCTGCCGCGCCAGGTGCGCCGCCACGCCGCTGCCCAACTCCCCGGCGCCCCGAACCAGCACGCGAGCCTGATGCAACAACTCCACTAGCGTGCCGCCACAGCTTCGACCTCGACCTGGGCGCCGCGCGGCAATGCGGCCACCCCGATCACCGCGCGCGCAGGCCTGTGCGAGCCGAAGAACTCCGCGTAGATCTCGTTGAACTCGCTGAAACGGGCCAGGTCGGTCAGGTAGACTGTCACCTTCGCCACCGCCGTCCGGTCGCATCCGGCCGCCGTCAGCACCGCGTCGAGGTTGGCCAGGGCCCGGGCCGCCTGTCCGGCAAAGCCGCCGCCCACCAGCTCGCCGCTGGCCGGGTCGAGCGGGATCTGGCCCGACAGGAACACCCATCCCCCGACCGCGAGCGCCTGACTGTACGGGCCGATCGCCTTGGGCGCCGCGTCCGTATGAACGATCTCCGCTCCGACCCTCATGGTGTCGCCTCCCCGTCCGGAACGAACTCCCGAATCTCCGGAAGGTTACGGAAGCGCTCGGCAAAGTCAAGGCCGAAGCCGACCACGAACCGGTCCTCGATCTCGAAGCCGACGAAATCGAGCCTCACCTGGACCTTGCGGCGCGACGGTTTGGAGAGCAGCGCGACGACCTGCACGGAGCGGGGGTGCCGCGCCTGCAGGAGCGCCACCACGTCGGCGAGGGTCAAACCGGTGTCGACGATGTCCTCGACGACGTAGATGTCCTTGCCGGCGATGTCCACCGTCACGTCCTTGATCAGGGTGACGGTGCCGGAGGACTCGGTCGTGGCGCCGTACGACGAGGCCTGGATGAAGTCCACGACCACCGGATGCCTGATGCGCTGCGTGAGCGCCGTGAAGAAGTACACTGCTCCTTTGAGGACGCAGATGAAGACTGGCTCCCGTCCCTCCAGGTCGGCGTCGATCTCGCGGGCGAGGACTGCCACTGCCCGTTGGATCTCGTCGTGCGTGATCACCGTCTCACCCAGCACCGGCCACCTCCCCTTTCCCTTCGTCCCCGTCCCTGGTGTAAACTCGCGATCGGAAGTCTCAAAATGAGCGAATTCGGCCTGCACGAACTGAACCAGCGTTACGTCCGGTTGACTGACCGTTGTCGGTCGCAGTGGACGTTCTACCAGTATCTGCAGGGTCTCTTCAAGCACCTCTTCAACTCGCCCTGCCCGATCGAAATCGATTTCCCGTCTCTGTTCAACGAGTTCCGCCAGCTCGGCTCGGAACTCGGCCACCCCGAACCGGGCCGTACCGACAAGACGATGACGCACCTCGGCGTCAGGCTCGACACCCAAGGCCGCAACCTCCTCAAAGTCGACGAGCAGATCGAGCCCTCACTCCTGCGCCGGTTCTTCGACCGGCTGCGCAATCAGGACGAGAAGGTCCTGCTGGCGATCATCAAATTCTACCTCGACGGGAGTCACGGCGGCGAGGACACCCTCGACAAGCTGGACATCCTGTTCACGCGCCTCGCCGAGATCCCACGCGGGGACAACGGCAGCCTCGTGCGCGAGCGCCACGAGATCCAGAGGCTCGTCCAGCCGCTCCTCCAGCTGCTGCCGCCGAGCCAGGCCTCCGAGCAGGAACTCGAGGTCCTCGTCCACGCCCTCGCGGACCTCAAGAGCGAGGTCCTGGTTTGCCGCACCTTCACCGAGCTCGCCGGGGGCGGGGCGCTCGACCGCTTCCGCACCCTCAAGCGGCGTCTCGGCGAGACGATGCTGCACCCGCAGCTCCTGCCGGTTCTGCTGGAGACCACCGTTGCGATCAAGAACCGCTTCCGCGAACTCTGGGAGGACGAGGAAGCCGCGCTGCTCGCCGACACCAACAAGGTGCGGGAGCTGGAGAAGCAGCTCTCCGGCCACCCCGAGATCGCGACGCCCGACGTGCGCGAGATGCTCGAGGTCTTTGCCTCCGCACAGCAGCGCTTCGACCACGGCAAGCAGACCGAGAACCTCCGCCGCGACGACGCCCTCAAGCTCAGGATGGCGCTCAACCGGATCCTCGAGCAGTTCGACGTCACCCAGTTCGGTGGGATCTTCCCCGCCCCGATCGAGGCCGCGACCGCGCCGGCCTCCGCCGGGGACCCCGATCCCGCGGCCGCCGCGGGCGAGGTCCCGGTTTCTCCATTCCAGGCGGACGGGTTGCTGCAGGAGTACGTGAGCAAGATCCTCTTTGCGCTCGAACTGGTGGGGGACGACCGTCCCGCCGCTGAAACGGTGACTGCCAAGGAGCTCGCGTCCCTCAGGCTCGAGGCGTGCGAGGTCGAGGCGTGCCGGAGGCTCCTCGACGGACAGCCGCCCTCCGCCTCGATCGGGTACGAGCGAGCGCGCCTGCTCGTGCAGGCGGCCGCGCTGCGGAT
Source organism: Acidobacteriota bacterium (assembly GCA_003133645.1). Taxonomy (GTDB): domain Bacteria; phylum Acidobacteriota; class Thermoanaerobaculia; order Thermoanaerobaculales; family Thermoanaerobaculaceae; genus RBG-13-68-16. The sequence continues at coordinate 109,852 of PKYI01000101.1, forward strand.
CCGCATGGACGAGGAGGCGCGCGAGATCGACCGGTTGCACCGCAGGGGCTCCGACCACCTCGCCGAGACGCTCGAACGCGGCTCGCAATCGCTCCAGCGCGCCTCGGAGATCGACCGCCGCTTCGCCTGGCTGGTGGACGACGCGCTCTACCGCGGCGACACCAATCAGCTCGAGCAGCTCTACCGCTGCCGTTTCCGCCTGCTGCGCGCCTACTCGGGGCTGTGGCTCATCCACAACGAGCGTGGTGGAATCTCGCCCTTCTGAGCCCGTCCGCCTGCGCCTCCGGCTGGGCGAGACGATATTCGCTCTCGACAGCGAGAAGGTCGTCATCGGCCGCAGTCGCTCGTGCGACATCCGTCTGCGGGAGGACACGGTCTCGCGGCTGCACGCGGCGTTCGTCCTCCGGGACGGCGCGCTGGTGCTCGAGGACCTCGGGTCCTCCAACGGCACCTACCTCAACGGCGAGCGCGTGTTGACGCCGTGCGTCGTCGCAGCCGGCGACGCCGTCCGCTTCGGCTCCCTGCGCGGCAGCATCGAACCAGCCGACGCGCCGCCGCCGCGGTCCCAGACCGGAGAGGACGGTAGCGGGGACCGCTTTACCTCCGGCCTGACCGACGCCAGGCCGGCCGGATTCGGCTGGCGGGTGCTGGCGGTCGGGGCCGATGCCGTCCTTCTCGCTCTCGGGTCCCTCGTGCCGTTCGCGCCGCTGCTCGCGACCTTGGCCGTGGAGCGCTACCTGCTCCCGGCGGACACCCTGCCGACGAGCCTGGAGGCCAAGTCCGTATTGGCCGGGGCGTGCGGCGCGCTGTGGCTCGTGTATGTCTTCTACTTCGTCGTGCACGGCTGGGCGCGGCGCGGCGGCACGCTCGGAATGAGGCTCTGCGGGCTTCGCCTGCTCGACTGGCGCCAGCGCCTTCCGATCGGCTACGGCCGGGCGCTCCTCCGGCTGGCAGCGGGCCTCGTGACGGTCCTCACACTCGGGCTCGGGTTCCTCCTCGTGCTGTTCCGCAGGGACCGCAAGAGCCTGCATGACCTCCTGGCGGGCACTATGGTCGTCCGGCGCCGGCCGTTTGGCGGGGCGGGCCCGCCCGCGTAGAATCCTCCCCATGAACGAAATCGCGCAGGCGTTTGCCGCCACCGGCCCGGTGGCCAAGTCGGTGCTCGCCGTCCTGGCCGTGTTTTCGCTGTTCTCGTGGACCCTGATGTTGCTCAAGCTCGTTCAGCTCCGGCGCGCGGACGCCGAGAACCGCTCGTTCATCCAGGAGTTCCGTCGCGCCACCCGTCTCGCCGACGTCCAGACCGCGGCCAACAAGAGCCCGGGGGCACCGCTCGCGGGCGTGTTCCGCTCCGGCTACCTCGAGCTCGAGGCCCAGGTCCGCGTGATGGAACACGCCGGCCAGACCTCCGGCCAGATCAAGAGCTTGGCCGCGGTGGAGCGCGCGCTGCAGCGGGCGATCGGCGTCGAGGGGGCGAAGCTCTTGCGTTACCTCCCCTTCCTGGCGACGACCGCGTCGGCGACACCGTTCATCGGGCTGTTCGGAACGGTGTGGGGGATCATGACGACGTTCCACGCCATCGCCGCCTCGGGCTCCACCTCGATCGTGACGGTGGCGCCGGGGATTGCCGAGTCCCTCGTCAATACCGCCGCCGGCCTCGCCGCGGCGATCCCTGCGGTCATTGCGTACAACGCCTTCCTGGGGGCGTTGCGGCGGCAACGCGGACTGATGGAGGACTTCCTGCTCGAGTTCCTCAACCTCACCGAGCGGACGTTTACGTAGACCGCCTGCAGGCGGCGGAGCCGAGAGGGGGGCAAATGGCGTTCAAGAGCTCATCCGAGGAGTTCGAGACCATGGCGGAGATCAACATCACGCCGCTCGTCGACGTGATGTTGGTCCTGCTCATCATCTTCATCGTGACCGCGCCGATGCTGGTCCAGGGCCTGCAAGTCCAGCTCCCCCGCGAGGCGGCGAGCCCCCTCGCGCACAAGGGCGCCGAGCCGATCGTCCTCACCCTCACCCGCGACCAACTCGTGCTGGTCGGAGACCAGCCGGTGCACCGCAATCTCCTCGCCGCCAAACTCGGCCCGCTGCTGGCCGGCGGCCCGCGCCCCGTCTACCTCAAGGGCGACCAACGCCTCCCCTATGGCTTCGTCGTCGACGTCCTGGCGACCCTGAACCGAATGGGCGTCGAGGAGATCGGGATGGTCACCGTCCCCCCCGAGAAGCGATGAACGACCCGGTTTCCAGCGAGCTCGAGCAACGCGCCCGCCTCGACCTGCCCTGGCGCTGGGCCGTCGCCGGGGCCGTCGGCATCCACCTCGCCGTGGCCGGGATCCTGCTCCTCTCCCCCACGCACCACCGCCGCGCCCTCACGCTCCCCAGCGTCCAGGTGCGCATCATGGCCGCCCCGCTCCCGGGCCCCGTCGCTCGCGGCGGGACACCGCCCACCCGCGCCGCCGCCCCCGCGAAGCCCCAGGCCCCGGCGCGCCCGGCGAAGACCAGGCCCGCCAGGCCTGCGGAACCGGTCCCCCGGCACGTCGTGCCCAATGCCGGGCCGGGACGGGCGCGCGGTGCGCCG